>JAJRVX010000064.1:0-6232 GCA_024277095.1 Chloroflexota bacterium | reverse complement strand
TTCAAGCGTTCTCATCGATCTTTCAGAGACGCCGTGCCACCCTCGGGTGGTGTGGCGTCTTTCTCGTGCTGGCTGGCTTGTGGCTCCTGGCCTCTTCCTGTTCCCGCTCTCAACCCCTGGTCCCGACCGTCGGGCCGCCTCCGCCCGCCCCTGTGGCGACGTGGACGCCTACCCCATTGCCTCCCACCCCCACGCCGACGGCGACCCCAGGGCGACGGAACATCACGGTGGGATTGTCCCTGTCCGCCGCGACCCTGGATCCGCTTCTGTTGCCCTGGGACGATCCGGCGGCCCGGTTTCTGGTGGATACCCTGTTCGATCGGCTGATGCCGCCCGACGCGGCCGATGGACGCCTGACGCCGGGGATCGTGCAGGCCTGGCGCGTGTCGGAGGATGGGCGCACCATCACCCTGACGGTGCGTTCCGGTGTGGCCTGGCATGACGACCGTCCGGTCACGGCCGAGGATGTGGCGTTTACCATCCGGGCGGCCCTGGACCCGGATCGGGATAGCCCCTACTTTGTGCGGCTCATGCCCGTTCGCTCGGTTGAGGTGGCCGGGGAGGCCACGGTGGTCGTGCGGCTGGACGAGCCCTCCTGTCCCACGCTGGCGGCCCTGGGCGATCTCCCGGTGGTGCCGGCGCATCGCTTGCGAGAGGGGGCATGGGAGGCGTTTGGGCGTGCCCCCGTCGGCAGCGGCCCGTTGCGCTTCGTCAAATGGGGGGGGAGACGGGGCATTCACCCTCTCGGCCGTGGAGGACCATTGGCGGGCCCGGCCGCGGATCGCCACCTGGTACGTGCGGCTGCTCTCCGCCGGGGAGATGGCGGGAGCGTGGGAGGCCGGCGGGCTGGATGTCGCGATCTTGCCCCGCGCGTGGGCGCTGGACCCGCCATCCGATTGGCCTATCCGATGGGCGCCGGGACTGGAGTATGTGGGCGTCTTCTTCAACCAGGAGCGATTGGGGCTCTCCGATGCTCGCGTGCGTCAGGCGCTGTCCATGGCCCTCGATCGCTCACGGCTTAATCAGCTCGTCCTGGGCGGCCGCGGGCTTCCGTTGGCCGCGCCCTGGCTGCCCTCGACCTGGGCCATTCAACCCGCGCCGATGCCGCCGCCATTCGACCCGGAGCGGGCGGAGGGATTGCTGGACGCGGCCGGCTGGCGGGATGAGGACGGGGACGGATGGCGAGAGAGGGGGGGTGAGCCCCTGCTGGTCCGCGTTAAGACGAACGGCGAGAATCCGGTCCGGCGTGATCTGGCCATGCTGGTGGCGGCGGCCTACCGCGCTATTGGCGTGCCCGCCGAGGTGGAGATCGTGCCTTACTTCAGCCTGATCGACGCGCTGTTCCGACACGATTACGATGTGGCCGTCTTCGGCTGGCCCATCGATCTGGACCCGGATCCGTCGCGGTACTGGCGCTCCGATCAGACTGAGCCGCGCCGTGGCTTCAACCTGACCGGGTGGCGGGATGATCGCACCGATGTTCTGTTGCGGGAGGGGTATGCGGCCCGGGCGTGCGCGTTCGACGAGCGCCGGGAGGCTTATCACGCGCTGGCCGTGCATCTGGCGGAGCAGCGGCCCGTGGATGTCCTGTTCGCACTGCCCGCAGGCGTCGTCGTCCGGCCGGGGCTTCGGGGCGTAACGGTCAGTCCCTTCGCCGGCGTGGGGGCATCGTTTCCGGACTGGCGGTGGTGATGGGATGCGGAGCCCCGGTTTCTCCGGGAGACCGGAGCGCTGGATACCGGGCGTGTTGATTTGCCTCATTCGACTCTTCGGGTACAATGGCGGCAATCCCGGGGGCCACTCTGTGTCGGATAACAGATCACTGCGTTCCGACGAGAGGATCAGGTTGCCCTGATAAGGAGAACGAAGCTTGACGCGAGAAGAGGTTCGACTGACCGCGATGGCAGCCTGCGCCGGCTGAGCGAGCAAGCTGGCCCCAGAGGCCCTGGCGCAGGTCCTGCGTCCACTTCAAAACCTATTCCCGCCCGAGGCGCATCCCGAGGTGTTGGTCGGCCTGGGCGCGGTGGATGATGCCGCGGTCTATCGTCTGAACGATCGGCAGGCCATCATCAGCACCACCGATTTCTTCACGCCTGTGGTGGATGATCCCTATGACTATGGGGCGATCGCCGCGGCCAATGCCATGAGCGATGTGTACGCCATGGGGGGCGATGTCCTCTTTGCCTTGAACATCGCCGCTTTCCCCGCGGATATGGATCCGGATGTGATCGCTCGGATCCTGCGCGGCGGGGCGGACAAAGTGATGGAGGCGGGAGGGGTGATCGCCGGAGGGCACACGATCCAGGATCAGGAGCCCAAGTATGGCCTGGCGGTCGTGGGCATGGTTCATCCGGATCGGATCTTCACCAAGGGGGGCGCCCGGCCGGGCGATACGCTGTTCCTCACCAAGCCGCTGGGGACCGGCGCGATCAGCACGGCCCTCAAGCGCGGTCTCGCGCGGGCCGATCACGTGAGCGCCATGGTCGAGAGCATGAAGCGGCTGAATCGCGTCGCGGCTATGGTTGCCCGGGAGGTCGGCGTTCGGGCGGCCACGGACATCACCGGCTTTGGATTGCTGGGACATGCCAGCGAGATGGTCCAGGCGAGCGGCGTGGGATTCCGCTTCCGGATGGGCGCGATCCCGCTCTTGCCCGGGGCGGCCGAGTACGCCGCCGAGTGGATCTTCCCGGGGGGCTCCCACAACAACAAATCCTTCTACCGTTCCCTGGTGTGCTTCAGCGAGGAGATCGCCGAGGAGCGGCAGATGCTTTTGTGGGATGCTCAGACCTCGGGCGGGCTGCTGGTCGCCGTCCCGTCCGGCCGGGGTGAGGATTTTCGAACCCTGTGTGCGGATCGCGGGCAATCGGTTTGGGAGATCGGCGAGGTGGTCGAGGGGACGGGGATCGAAGTGGTCGCCTGAGGGAGTTTGAGGGCTTGAAAGAGGAAACGGAGGGGTCCAGCCGACCCCTCCGTTTTTTCCTTAGAGCATGCCATTGCTTCTGCTATGGGGAGCCTCTCCGGAAAAAGCTTTTCTTTCGCCTTCGATCTGCCCGACCTTGGCCCAGATCCCTGCGGAAAGGGCCAAGAAAGGCAGGTGCAGGCCGGAAAAGTGAGAGGAGCTCCCCTCCACACTCCCCCTGTGGAGCTGATCGCCGAGGGAGCCCCTCAGATGCCTTACCGGCAAATTTTCAGGGAGCGTCTGAAGATTCCTCCAATAGAGGGGCACGGCGGCAGCCGTGCCCCTCTTGCGTTTGTGGTCAGGGGATATCAGATCCCGTCCGATGGCATGCCTCACTTGCCGGCCGGCGCCGCAGCCGGGGCGGCGGAGCTGACGATCTCCGCCTCCCGCTTGGAGGTAGAGATGGCCCACCACAGCACGGCCAGCAGGGCCACGATGACGATGATGGTAAAGGCGTTCAATCCCTTGTACTGGACGATAATGGGGGCGATGATGACGCTGACCAGGTTCACCACCTTGATCATGGGGTTCAGCGCCGGCCCCGCCGTATCCTTCAGCGGATCGCCGACGGTGTCGCCCACCACGCTGGCCTTGTGGCGCTCGGAGCCCTTGCCGGTGTTGGCCTCCAGGTTGCGGGGCTCGTCCTCGATGGTCTTCTTGGCGTTGTCCCAGGCGCCGCCCGCGTTGGCCATGAAGACGGCCAGCAGCTGGCCGGACAGGATGATGCCTGCCAGGAAGCCGCCCAGCGCCTCCACCTGCAGGAGCAGTCCGACCACGATCGGGGTCACCACGGCGATGGTGGCCAAAGAGACCAGTTCCTTCTGCGCCGCGACGGTGGAGATCTCCACGGCTCGAGCATAGTCCGGCTTCACCGTGCCTTCCAGGATGCCGGGGATGCGGAACTGTCGCCGGACCTCCTCCACCATCTGCCCAGCCGCGCGGCTGACCGCCCTGATGGCCAGCGAGGAGAACAGCCATGGGATCGCGCCGCCGATGAGCAACCCGATGAAGGCCACCGGCTCGGACACCCGGATGCCGTTGATCAGCGCCTGCGGATCGATCTTGGCCACGTCGGTGATGTAGGAGCCGAACAGGGAGACGGCGGCGATGACGGCTGAGCCGATGGCGATGCCCTTGGTGATGGCCTTGGTGGTGTTGCCCACCGCATCCAGGTCGGTCATGATCTTGCGGGCGTCCTCATCCATGCCGGCCATCTCGCCGATGCCGTTGGCGTTATCGGCGATGGGGCCGAAGGAGTCCATGGCCACGTTATTCCCGGTCAGGGTCAGCATGCCGATGCCGGTCATGGCCACGCCGTAGAGGACGAAGGCCGTCCGGGCGATGGTATCAGACGGGACCTTGCCCGCCTCCACGAACTGCTGGACCGGGACGCCGGCGTAGATCAGGATGGCCGCCCCGATAGTGAGGGCGATGACCAGGATGGCCCACACGGTGGATTCGTATCCCACGCCCAGGCCGGCGAGGATGGTCGTGGCAGGTCCGCCGTTGGTGGCCTTGCGGATCTCCTGCACAGGCGCCTTCTCCGTACCCGTGAAATAGTCGGTCAGACGGTCAATGAGGATGGCCAGGAAGACGCCCGCCGTCGTGGAGAGGAAGGGACGCCACCAGCCGCCGGGCACGCCCTCCATGTAGATGATGGCGACGATGCCGAACAGCACAATCGAGATGGCCGCTGAGGTGAGGTATCCCCGGAAGATGGCCGCCATCGCGTCGCCGCTCTTCTCCGGTCCACCCTTCACTCGATACGTGCCGATGATAGAGGCCAGCACGCCGATGCCACGCACCAGGAGCGGGTACAGGATCCACTCGATGTGGCCGGTGATCGCCGTGAGCGCCAAGCCCAGGATCAGGGCCGCGACGATGGTCACCTCGTAGGACTCGAAGATGTCCGCCGCCATACCGGCGCAGTCCCCCACGTTGTCCCCTACCAGGTCGGCGACGACGGCCGCGTTCCTCGGATCGTCCTCGGGGATGTCCCGCTCGACCTTGCCCACCAGGTCGGCGCCGACGTCCGCCGCCTTGGTGTAGATGCCGCCGCCCACTCGCATGAAGAGCGCCAGCAGCGTGCCGCCGAAACCGAAGCCCAGGAGCGCGTCCGGCGCAGCCTTGCCGAAGATCATGAAGATCACGGTGCCGCCGAACAGGCCCAGGCCGTCGGTCAACATGCCCGTGATGGTGCCCGCACGATAGGCGATGCGCAGCGCGTCGCCGAAGCTGTGGCGAGCGGCCGCCGCCACGCGCACGTTGCCCTGCACCGCCATGCGCATGCCGATCTGCCCCACTGCCAGGGAGAATCCCGCACCCATCATGAAGGCGATGGCGCGCCCGAGCCCCACCAGGAGGCGAACGGTGTTTTCACTTCGCCCTGCGAACCGTTCCATGGCCTCCGCGGTGGGGGGGACGATATACACGCTCAGGAACAGCGCCACCGTGAGGAGCCCGATGAACGGCAGGATCGTGCGGAGCTGACGGGTCAGATACGCGTCAGCTCCTTGACGGATCGCCTCCCAGACCTCCTGCATCTCCGCCGTGCCTTTGTCCTCTTGCATGATCTGCCTGCGTAGGAAGATGGCGTAGAGGAGGCCCAGGATTGCGACACCCAGTACCGCCCAGACAGCAACTGTCTCCAGGGGAGTCAAACCCATTGTGCCCATGATCGATCCCTCTTACCTCCATTCCTCAGAATATAGCCGGGCTTGCGATCGCCCGGCTGATGATCTCTATATCCAAACCCAGCAGCATCCCTGGCTTGGATCGCTCGATTGGACGGCCTCTAGCGCCCTGGCGGTGCTTATATACCTATCATCGCGGTACAGGCAAGCTGCTTATCATTGCTGGATTTTACTTGGCGGACTTGGGGAAGTCAAGAATTTAGATCATAGGCCGTGCGCCCAATACGGGGTCGTTCATAAAAATGGGGGCTCTCCTGAAAGGTGGCCCTGTAAGGGTTTCGGAGGCCTTCGGATGGGTTTCGCAAGGAGGTAGTGTATCTTTTTCGGTGGAAATACAGCAGGGAGCTTTGAGGGGCGCAGCCCCTCAAAAGAGACTTCCCGGTTTCCGCCCCTCACCTGCCTCGCCCGGCCTCGCCCACCCGAATCAGGCCGGGAAAGGGCAGGTGCAAAGCGGAAAAAGGGGATGTTTTGGCGGAGGGAGGTCCCTCCGCACCTCCCCTGTGGGCTTGCGATGGGCCTGGCGGAATTTCCACCATTTTGGATACACTACCCCCGGTTCGGTCAGGGCTTTTCAAAGAGC
>JAJRVX010000063.1:0-10108 GCA_024277095.1 Chloroflexota bacterium | reverse complement strand
CCGGGATGGTCCGCCACCGAGAGGGCGGCGGCATGAGCCAGGCAGTTGCTATCCCCCACGATGAAGGTGTCAAAGGTGTATCGGGGGTTCAAATAGTACCGCCCGTTATCCGACACGGGCTCCATCACATCTTCCCATTGGGGCACCGCACGCAGCAAAGGCGTCTCCTTCTCGGTGGCATTAGGCCGCTCCGCGGGCGCATACACCGTGAAGCGCAGCTCCACTGAACGTCCGGCAATGCTCTCCAACACCCGCCGGATGACCCCGTACAGGCGGTGCTCCAGCCAATCTTTGGCGTACGCGTTGGGGACACCGATCACGAACATCCCGTCCTCATAGGCGACGAGGCGACTGTCCCTTAACCACGTGTCATAGGTGGCGCGAGCCACGCGCAACTGGAGCTCGCCTTTGGCGGCCTGCCAGAGTTCCTCAGCGCTTAGAGAACTTGCCGTGTCGTTCATGATGTCCTCCCCCGCCACCTGCGATGGTAAGCGACGTGTCGCACCGGCCTCCCCACCAGGTCGGCGAGCCCTCATCCGGTGAAAACCTGCACACCCATGCATACCACGTCGGCAGAAGCTTCCAGCGCTTACCTACTGAAGAGCCCATCGAGCCAGAGGAAGAGGTCCTCCAAAACCGATCACCGTAGGGTGACAGAAGCAAGGCGGCTGCCCGGCACAGACAAGAGGGACTGCCCATGCCCCGCCAGAAGACACGCCTCCTCTTTCCTTTTGACCAACCTGTGGTAGAATAACCTTCGAGGTGAAGCCTCTTAACTCTCCTTGCAGTGGCGGAGGATTCTACCAAATAATTGGCGAGGAGGCAATCGCCTTCATCCCCATTTTCCCGCTTTCTTATGTGAAACCTGGGGCAACCCCCATCCAAGGGCCTTATCCTCCGACCACTAGCTATCGAGGTCGCACAAACATTTTCTACTGTATATTGTGGACCGTCTAGAAAATAGCACTTAAAAATCTTAAAGCCTTACCGCCGCGAAACTTTAAGGTAGACTTTCGCTAAGGAGGAGACCATCATACGCCGATCGTCAGCCATCGCCCTCGTCGTGATCCTGCTCGTCCTGGCAGGCGCATGCACCCCGGCAACCCAGGCCCTGGCGCAGCGGGGGCCCGCCGGCTCCGTGGCCGTCTTTGTGGTGGACGCCTGGACGGGGCAGCCCCTGCCCAACGCCACCGTGAGCCACCTGTTCCACGGAGAGAACACGCGCACCCGCTCCAACGGCCTGGCCGTGCTCCCCACGCCCGATAAGGGAGACGGGTTGATGGTGACCCACATCGGATATGCACCCATCGCCCTGCCCCACACCGAACAGCCCGTGGTGACCGTCCGGCTATGGCCCCGCCAGCTATCCGGCCAAGTCATCGATGCGATCACTCAGCAGCCGCTGGCCGGCGCCTGGGTCCACCTGGACGAGCAGTGGACCCGCACGGATCCGGAGGGGCGATTCACCCTGGAGGTGCGCGGGCCCGCCGCGCATCTCATGGTACGCGCCGCGGGATACGCCCGCGGCCGCTGGCTGCTGGGCCCTCCCGAGCTCGCCTCGGCTCCCCCCTGGGACGCCATCCATCCGCTCCCCACCGAGGCCGAGAAGGCCTGGCTGCAGCCAGGCTCCTGCCCAAACCCTGGCTGTGTGGAGATCGCCCTGGCTCCCTACCCCGTGCACGCGTTCTACATCCCCCTGGGCCTGCTCAGCCGCCCGGCCCTCGTCGAGAAGCTGCTGGACATGGCCCAGCAGAGCCCCGCGATCAACGGCGTCGTGGTCGATGTCAAGGGAGACAAGGGCAGGCTGGCCTGGGACAGCCAAGAGCCTACCGCCATCGCAGCGAAGGCCTATCACAACGGGAAGGACTGGCTCTCACTGGAGTCGTTCCTGCGGATGTGCCGACAGCGCAAGCTGTACGTCATCGCCCGCATGGTGCTCTTCAAGGATGCGCAGCTGACCGCGGCGAAGCCGGAATGGGCGATCCAGCGGCCGGATGGCTCCATATGGACCGATAGCAAGGGCACCCCCTGGGCTAACCCCTTCTTGAGCGAGGTCTGGGACTACCACGCCGCGCTGGCGCGAGAGATCGCCCAGATGGGCGTGGACGAGATCCAGGTGGATTACGTCCGTTTCCCCTCCGACGGGGACCTGGGTGAGATCCGCTACGGCCAGGAGAGCACGATCGAGACGCGCACGGGAGCCATTCGCCAATTCATGGAGCAATTCGCCGCCGACGTCCGCCCGCTAGGGGCCTTCCTCTCGGCCGATGTGTTCGGGTTGACCGTCTGGGTGGCGCCGGAGAACGACATGGGGATCGGACAGCGGGTCGCCGACATCGCCCCCCTCGTGGACTACCTGAGCCCCATGGTCTACCCATCCACCTTCATCCCCGGCAATCTCGGCCTGGACGATCCGAAAAAGCACCCCTATGAGGTGGTGCAACGCAGCACGGAGCAGGCGATCACCCGGGTGCCCCCCGGCGTCCGCGTCCGCCCCTGGCTGCAGGCGTACGGATACTCGCTGGCGGAGATGCAGATCCAGCGCCACGCGGCCAAGGACGGCGGCGGCGTCGGCTGGATGTTCTGGAGCGCCAGCGGGAGATATCCGCCCGACCTCTTCGGGCCGCTGCCCGATCTGGAGACGCTGCAGGCGCAGCTCGCCCAACCGAGCGCCGACGAGCCCCCGCCGCCGGGCGACTGATCCCCAAACGTCCAAGGGGGGAACGACAGCGTCGCACGGCGCCTTGGATGAGGGCCATATCCCGCATACACATCCGCCAAGCCCCATCCCTTGTCCGATCCATGAGCGTCGGCTACAATACGTCCGGGCTCAGGAGGTACGACATGGCCGGTGAAACCATCCTGGTCGTGGATGACGAACAACACATCGTGGACCTCGCCCGCATGTACCTGGAGACCGAAGGCTATCGCGTCATCACGGCAGAGGACGGCAAGGAGGCCCTGCGGCGCTGGGGGGAGGAGCATCCCGACCTCATCGTCCTGGATCTCATGCTGCCGGAGATCGACGGCTGGGACGTGTGCCGACGCGTCCGGGCCGAATCGGACGTGGCCATCATCATGCTGACGGCCCGATCTGACGACATCGACAAGATCGTCGGCCTGGAGCTGGGGGCCGACGATTACGTCACCAAGCCCTTCAACCCACGCGAGCTGGTGGCACGGGTGCGCGCCGTCCTGCGGCGCATCCAGCGAGGGGAACAAGCGGAGACGAGCGCGGTCGTGGCGGGCCCTCTGCGCATCGACCCCGAGCGGCGGGAGGCCACGCTGGACGGACGTCCGCTCGTCCTGCGGACGAAGGAGTTCGACCTCCTTTACACACTGGCGGAACACCAGGGACGGGTCCTCAGCCGGGATCAGCTCCTGGATCTGGTGTGGGGATACGAGTTCGCCGGCGGCACGCGAACGGTCGACGTGCACATCGCCCATCTGAGGGAGAAGCTGCGCGATAGCCCCGTCGTGATCGAGACCGTGTGGGGGGTCGGATACAAGCTGGTGATCCCCGATCAGGCGGAGTGACGATGCTCTCCTCCCTGCGCGCCCGTCTGCTCGCCTCCTATCTGGCGGTGATCCTGGTCACCCTGTTCGCCGCGGCGATCACCTTCTTTATCGCGCTGCGCCCCTATGAAAGACGCCTGGTCACCACCCAGCTGCGCACGAACCTCAGCCTCATCGTCCCCCTGGTCGAGCGTCTGTGGAACGCGGACATGGCCCCCGAGGAGATCGTACAGATTCTGCGGGAGGGCCGCAGCAAGCTGGGCACCCGCACCCGGGTGCTGCTGTGCGACACCCAGGGTCGGGTGATCGCGGACACGGAGGAGGGATTGGTCGGGCAGCGCTTTCCCCGGCTGTCCGACCGCCGAAGGCCTCCCAGGATCCCGTTCATGGGGCAGCTGGAGGCACAGGGGGAGCGCTTCTACTTCGTGGCCGCCTGGATACGCTCGCAACCCTCCCGACGGCCGCTGATTCTGGCGCTGGTGGCCCCCGAACGCGGCACCCAGGTCCTGCTCAACCTCGGCCCTCAGCTCCTCTACGCGGGGGCGGCTGCGCTCCTCCTCGCCGCCATATCCGCCGCGCTGATCGCCCGGTCCTTCGCCCGCCCTCTGGGGATCGTCGCCCAGGCCGCCGAGGAGGTCGCCCGGGGGAACCTGGACCTGCAGCTGGAGATCCGGCAGCCCGCCGAGATGCGTCGCCTGGTGGACAGCTTCAACGCCATGACCCGGGAGGTGAAGGCGGCACGGCAGGCCCAGCGAGACTTCGTGGCGAACGTCTCCCATGATCTCAAGACCCCTCTGACGTCCATCCAGGGATACGCGCAGGCCCTGCTCGACGGCACGGCGAGCACGCCGGAGACGCAGCGTCGGGCCGCATCCGTCATCTACGAGGAGGCGACCCGAATGCACCGGCTGGTGGAACAGCTCCTGGAGCTGGCACGCCTGGACGCCGGGCAGATCCAGATGGCGCGCGTGCCGATGGACCTGAGTGAGCTCCTGTCCGCATGCGTGGATCGTCAGCGATTGAGGGCCCAGGAGCGCGGGATCTCCCTGAAGCTGGATGTCCCCGGCAGCCTCCCGATCGTTGGGGATCCCGATCGGCTCTTCCAGGTCTTCACCAACCTGCTGGACAACGCGCTCACCTACACGCCAGCCGAGGGCCGGGTCGAGGTCTCCGCCGAGATGACCACGGAAGAGGAGGGAACCTGGGCCGTCGTCTCGGTGACGGACAACGGGCCGGGCATCCCGCCCGAGGAGCTGCCGCGCCTGTTCGAACGTTTCTACCGGGTGGACAAGGCGCGCCGACGGGGCGGAGGGTCCGGGCTGGGGCTGGCCATCGTCAAGGAGCTGGTGGAGGCTCACCACGGCCGGGTTCGAGCGGAGAGCGTCGTCGGGCGGGGCACGCGCTTCACCGTATGGCTGCCAGCCGAGGCCTCCTCCGCCTGAGGGACATCACATGAGAACGCCGCCGGACTATTCCCCCCCACCGCGGGGGCTCACCCGACGCCAGAACCGGGCGTCCAGGATCGTCGTGCGAAACAGGCGCTCCAACAGCGGATCGATCACGTTGAGCTCACGCCGCCGCGTGCAGTACATGGCGAAGCCCCAGGCGAAGTAAGCCCGGGGGGACCGCGCCGCCTCCTCGGGCGCATAGCCGAGCTGAAACGACTCCTGGATCCGCCGCCCCACGTCCTGCCACGGAGGGGAAAGGCCACCTCCCTCGGACAGCCACAGGCCCTCCGCGTCCCCCCGACACCCCAGCAGATGATCGAACAGCCCTGCCAGCGCCGACCACACGGCGGCCCGATCCCGCGCCAGGTGCAGCGGGGAGATGTGGGCGACGTTCATCAAAGTACGCCGTTTGAGTGGAAAGGGGCCGGGCTGATAATAGCTGGAGCGCCCGCCGATGACGGCGTGACCGGTGGGCTGCAAGGCCCACCACCGCAGCATCTCGGCCGGCAATGGCTTCAGGAGGTCGGCCAGCGCGCGGGCGGGCGCCCAGGCACTGCGCCCCAGACGCGTCCCGTCAAGAGATCCGGACAGAGCCGCTCGTCCCCCCGGCTCCAGGTGGATCTTGTCGCGCAACAGCGAGCGACGCGCGGCCGCATGGGCATCCGCCGTCGTCATAGGGGCACCTCCTTCGGCGCTTTGAACTCCCCTGTCTTCCGTGTTATCATACCGGCAGCCGACTCTCCGTGCAACCCTGGAGCACCGTCATGCGTATTGAGAGTTGAACGCTCATAGAGCGCATCTGAGGAACCCCGCCGTTCCTGTCATGGGGAGGCTCGGAAGGGCCTCGCCAGGAGCCGAGCAAGGCAGTGCAGGCCGGGAAAGCGGGGTTCCCGTGGGGGGAGTCCCCTCCACGCACTCCATGGAGCATGCCGCGGGGGAATGCCCTCCGATATCCGGCCGATGAGTGTTCAGATACGCTCATGCACGTGAGGGATCGCACGTCACTGGAGCCTTGGAAAGAGATGCGCGGGCGATCCGCTCACACGCTTGACAGGGTCGTGAAGGAGAGAGGCGATGTCGATCAACGAGAGTGCGGACGAAAGAGTCGTGGTGATCGAGGAGAAGCCGGAGCCCAAGCGACTATACCGATCCCGAACCAACAGTATCATCGCCGGGGTATGCGGCGGCCTGGGCGAGTTCCTGGGCATCGATCCGGCCCTGGTCCGGCTGTTATGGCTGCTCGCCACGCTCATGGGCGGAGCGGGCATCCTGGCCTACATCGTGCTGGCGCTGGTGATCCCGGAGGAGCCGATCGAGCACGCGCGCAGGAAGCGGGCCTCGCCGGGTTGGGGCGCTGGCTGGCAGCGAGGGATCTACAGCACAAACGCGGGACTGCTGATCGGGCTGGCGTTGATCCTGTTCGGCGGGATCCTCCTGTTGGACAACCTGGGGCTGATCCCTGGCTTCCTGTACGATATGTGGCGCCTGTTCTGGCGCCTGTTCTGGCCGCTGCTGCTCATCTCATTGGGCATCGTGCTGGTGATTGGCCTGTCCGGGCAGACATGGCGCCAGAGGTCCGGCCGGTCATTGCGCCGCTCCCGGGATCGGATCATCGCCGGGGTGTGCGGCGGCCTGGGCGAGTACCTGGGCGTGGATCCCACGCTGATCCGGGTGTTATGGGTGTTCGCCACGCTGGTCAGCTTCGGGTTGGGCGTGCTCGTCTACCTGGCCCTCATGGTGGTCATGCCGGAGCCCAACGGCTCCATCACCCGTCCCGGCGGAGGTCTCTAAGAGCGCGCCTGAGAAATGCCGTTGCTTCTGCTGTGGGGAGGCTCGGAGGGGCTCCGCCCCTTCGGAAAAAACCCTTCTTTTGCCTTCGACCTGCCTGGCCTCGGCCTGGGCCCTCCGGGAAGGGCTGAGAAAGGCAGGTACAGGCCGGAAAAACGGGATTTCTGTGGAGGGGTCCTCCCCTCCACACCTCCCCCTGTGGAGCTGGAGTTGAGGGAGACTCTCAGACATCTTGCCGGTAAATTTTCAGGCGCGCTTTAAAGGGGGCGAAATGATGTCCACCCGGAAGAAGACGATCCTGCCCGGTCTGTTCCTGATCGTGTTGGGGATATGGCTCCTGTTTCGAGAGCTGGGGCTCACCGGGTTCCGATCGTTCTGGCCGCTGTTCGTCATCCTGGCGGGATTCGGGGCGTGGCATCGCTACCTGGCCGCCGGCGCCTCGCGCCGGCCGGATGACGCGTTTTGGGGAACGGCCCTCCTGCTGATCGGGCTCCTGTTCCTCCTGCGGGAGAACGCCTGGCTCGGCCCGGCCACGCTGGACTGGGCGCTCCTCTGGCCGATCTTCCCGGCCATCGTCGGGATCAGCGCCAGCGTGCAATGGCTACTCCATCCTAGCCGATGGAGCGCCCTGCTATGGAGCCTGATGGGATGGGCGGTCGCGCTGGTGGGGTTCGCCTATACTTTCGAGATCATCCCAGGTTGGACGGTGGTCCTTCTGTCTCGGCTCTGGCCGCTGCTGCTGGTCCTGGCAGGGATCGCCCTGGTCGTGCAATCCATCCTGGAGAGCTACCGTCGCACGCTGTGATAGAGGGAGAGCGGGAGGAAACCTATGGCCAAGCTGCTCAAGTTCATCGTCGGAGTCACAATGGGCGCCGCAGCCGGGGCGGTAGCTGGACTGCTGCTGGCCCCCGCGCCCGGGCCTGAGGCCAAGGGGGAGATCCGACGTCGCATCGAGGAGGCCATCGAGGCGGGGAAGCGCGCCGCCGCGCAGCGCGAGGCCGAGCTGTTGGCGGAGTTCGAAGGGGCGCGTAAGCGATCTTCCGCGTGAGCGCAGGCCGGATGCCCTCCCACGAGGATCGTCATCGTCTAAGCGAACGCCCACCGACCGGCCGGGCTCTCGCGCCCGGCTGCAGACGCATGACGCAGCACCGGCTCTCACGCTGGCGCTGCAAATGACGCATCCTCACGCCGATGGGAAACGACCATCGCATCCAACTTCCCCGTGAAGCGGAGGTCCCCTGATGTCCTGCCCGTACCCCGCCGTATGGGGCGAGGGCCAGCTCTTCGCCTTCTCCGGATATGATGGCCCCGCCTCCTGGGCGAGCGGTCTGGTGGCCAGCACCCAGGCGGATCCAGTGGGGCTGCGCATCCGCCACCCGGCCGCCGCTCGCCTCTGGTTCGACGTCTCCGGAGCTCACGTGACGCCCCAGATCGTAACGGGAGACGTGCTGAAGCTGGAGGCTCCGGCGGGGCCGATCTGCCTGGCCATGGCCGACCAACACACGATCGTGGGCTACGCCCCCATCTCCCTGCCCCCCCATCTCGCCGCCGATCCGAACGCCGGCTGGGGGATGGCGATGGCACGGGTGAAGCGGGATGGCCGCCTGCATTTCGCCCTCGCCTGTCATGCGGATGGGGAAAGGGCCGCCACCCGCCGGGCACAGGACGCGCTGGGACACGACGTGGAGCAGATCACGGCGGATCGGCTGGCGTTCCTCGATCGCTGCCCGCCCCCACCAGGCGATCTGGAGGATCGGTGGTGCGCTACGCTGGCCAAGGCGTGGTCGGTCCTGAAGGTCAACGTGTACAGCCCGGAAGGTCCGATCCCGGTACGGTGGACCACGCCAGACCGCTGGCCCCACCACCACATGTGGCTATGGGATTCCGCCTTTCACGCGTTGGGATGGCGACACGGCGACCTGGACATGGCCTGGGAGGCGATCGAGGCCGTCCTCTCCCGCCAGCGGGAGGACGGATTCATCGCCCACATGCTGAACCCGGTGTACGCATCCCATATCACCCAGCCGCCCATCCTGGCGTGGGCCGTGTGGGAAATCTACCAGATGCGCCACGATCTCGATCGGCTGGAGCGCGCCTATCCCGCCCTGTGCCGCTACCTGGAGTGGGATCTGGCACATCGGGCCACGGACGAGGACGGGCTGCTGGCCTGGCACATCGAGGGGAACCCCCTCTCCCGAAGCGGCGAGAGCGGCATGGACAACTCCCCCCGCTTCGACGGCGACGGCCCATGGGCGGCGGTGGACTTCAGCGCCTACGCCGTCGCGGAGATGCGCTACCTCTCCTGCATGGCGCAAACCCTGGGACGGGAGGAGGAGGCCGGCCGCTGGGCGGAGCGACGACGGCGGCTGGCGGAGGCCATCAACGCTCGGCTGTGGGACGACGCCCTGGGCTTCTACTTCGACCGTCGGGTTGGCGGCGACCTGTGTCCCGTCAAGGCCGTCTCCGGCTTTCTCCCCATGTGGGCCGGCGTGGCCTCAGCCGAGCAGGCGGAGCGGCTGGTGGCCCATCTGCGCGCTCCCTCGGAGTTCTGGTCGCCGTTCCCGGTGCCCAGCATCGCCCTGGACGATCCCACCCACAGCGAGGACATGTGGCGCGGATCCACCTGGATCAACATGAATTCCTTCATCATCCAGGGACTGCGGCGATACGGCTATGCCAAGCTGGCCGAGACGCTGCGGCAGCGAACCCTGGCCGAGATCGCTCGCTGGTACGAGGCGACCGGCTGCATCTATGAATACTACGACTGCCGGGGCGAGAAGCTGCCGACCACGCTGCTGCGCAAGGGGGCCGTGGGCGCGGCCGGCGGGGCTGGGTTCGGCGTGATCCAGGATTACGGCTGGAGCGCAGCGCTCTTCATCGACCTGGTCATGAGCGTCGCCCTGGACTGAGATCCCCTCTCTAGCTACCGGACAGTTTGGCCGCGCATCTCCTGCGATAGCTCTACCGATGCCGCAGTAGGGGCGCAGCGGCGCTGCGTCCCTACATCCGGGACGTTTGATAGGGGAGCATGTCGCTTCTCGCTGATTCCCTCGCAAAAGTGTCCGGTGTTAGATCCCCTCTCAGAAGCCGATGCCCCTTCCCCCCCGACCCGCCCGGCCACAGCCCAGAGCCCTGCGGAGGAGGCCGGGAAAGAAGGGCGTGGAGAGCCCCACCTCCCCCATGGACCATGCATCTGAGGCCCCCAGGCACCTCGCCGACGAATGTTCGACACACTCTCGCGAGAACCCTCGTGCGTTGTTGGTGAGTCCTCGCGTCCATACGATGTTGCAGGCTCCAACGCGAGTCTCACCCTCATCACAACCCTCGGGAGGCACTCTCGCATGCTGGCCCGCGTG
>JAJRVX010000062.1:0-8722 GCA_024277095.1 Chloroflexota bacterium | reverse complement strand
TCTACTACATGCTGCGCATGTCGTTGTCGCTTTTCATCCTGCTCCTGCGGCAGAAGACGCGTGCGCCAGTGCGCCATCCTGAACGGCGTGTGTCCAACGCCGTGGAGATTCCGTGAGGCGACTCACGGCGCGAGTTGCAGGCTCCGTGAGCGTGTTTGAGTGAGGCCCTCAGCGATCAGCTCCACAAGAGGGGGTGTGGAGGGGGCCTCCCCTCCACGGAAAACCCTACCTTTCCGGCCTGCATCTGCCTCTCTCGGCCCTTCCCGAAGGGCCCAGGCCGAGGCCAGGCAGGTCGAAGGCAAAAGAAGGGCTTTTCCCGGGGGGCTTCGCCCCTCCGAAGAAATCTATTTTCAGCCTCTCACCTGCCCCATGGGGCCGGAGGCCACCGGCCCAAGCCCCAACCAGGCAGGTGAAAGGCGAGAAAAAGGGTTTTTCTGCGGAGGGAAACCCCTCCGCACCTCCCCTTTCAGGTGCGGCCGCCCATGGAGGGGAAAAGCGACAGGTGGGAGCCTCGCCCATGCTGTTAAGTCGATGCGAGTAGGACACGGCGTCGCTGTTCCCCTACCATAGGCAAGCGTTCCGTTTCGTGCCTCGCTGAACGCTTGATCATCGTGCGGCACATGGGTACGGTTTCATGTCGGTCTCACGCCTGAGGTACAACCCTATGTCAGGTAACAAGCCGTGCGCCTTTACGGGGGCTGCGCCCTCAAAGCCTCCCCGCGGTATTTCCACCGAAAAAGATACACTACCAGAGGATCACGGGCGTTGCCTCCCCTCGGGTTCGGTGCTAGAATGCCCGCCGGCGCGCCGCTGGAGGCCTGTTCCGCATATGCCTTCGCTGCGAAGGGGGCTTCGTGGGAGATCCATCTACATGAGCCTTTACGGCTGCGGATAGAGGAAGGATCTGGAGGTTTGTTGAGGAGGATGTGGTGGCGATGGGACGAGACGGGGTGGGACGTAAGCGTGTGCTTCTCTTGAATCCCCCGGGGGATCAGCTTTACCTCCGGGATCAATTCTGTAGCTCGGTGTCCAAGGCCTCCTATTACTGGCCGCCGATCGATCTCATCATGCTCAGCGGCTTTCTGGCGGAGCGATACGAGGTGCGCGTCATCGACGCCATCATCACGCATATGCCGCGGGAGCGCTGCCTGGCCGAGATCACGAGCTGGCGGCCGGACGTGGTGATCTTCCTCACGGGGATCACCTCCTGGCCGGCCGACCTGGAGTTCACCCGCGAGGTGAAGGAGCGGACCGGCGCGCTGATCGTCGGCATCGGCGGTGTGCTGTTGTATGAGGGGCCGCACATCATGGAGGCGTACGAGCATCTGGACGCCATCATCCTCGATTTCACGACCGGGGACGTGATCGATTTCATCGAGGGGGCGGGGGATGGCCGGGCCGAGCTGCCGAACCTGACCTATCGGCGGAACGGTCGCGTGGTGTCGGGACGTCGCCTGGAGGAGGGCCGCACGTTCACCGTGCCTGTGCCCCGCCATGAGCTGTTCGATCTCTCCCGCTATCGGATTCCCCATGGGCGGCGCCGCCCGCTGACCAGCGTGATGATCTCCGATGGGTGTCCGTACACCTGTTCCTTCTGCGTGGCCAGTCCCCTGCGCTATCGCTATCGGCCGCTGGATAATGTCATGGCCGAGTTCGAGCACCTGGCCTCCATCGGCGTCAAGGAGCTCTTCTTCAAGGATTTCACCTTCGGCGTCCGGAAGGATCTGACGATCCAGCTCTGCGAGGAGATGGTGCGCAGCAAGTTGGATCTGACGTGGGTTGCCTCCTGCCGGGTGGACACGGTGGATCGTGAGCTTTTGGAGGCGATGAAGCGAGCCGGGTGCCATACCATCCAGTTCGGCGTGGAATCGGCCGATGAGGAGCTGCTTCAGGAGTATCACAAGCGGATCACCTTGGAGCAGACCCGGCGGACCTTCGAGCTGTGTCGTGAGGTGGGGATCCGCACGCTGGCGCATTTCATCCTGGGGCTGCCGGGGGAGACGCGGGAATCCATCATGCGAACGGTCGCGTATGCCAAGGAACTGAAGTGCGATTACGCCTCGTTCAACGTGGTCATCCCGCAGGTGGGCACGGATCTGCGACGGCTGGCGATCGAGAAGGGGTATTACCGGCCCGATGTGCAGACCTTTGACAGCGGCCGTTCCTTCCCGGTGGTGGAGACGGAGAAGCTGACTCGCGACGAGCTCTGGGACTATCGCAATCGGGCGATCCGTTCCTTCTATCTAGACCCCCGGTACATCTGGCGGCGGGTGATCGGGGTGCGTACCTGGACGGAGTTCCGCAATCTGGTGGAGAACGGGTGGGCCTTGCTCAAGGGGGCCAGCCCGGTGATCCTGGAAGGGTGACCCATGGCCGACGCGGATCGCGTCTCCGGACGCCCATTGGGCACGCTCCAGGTGGATGTGGATGAGCTCTGGGTGTACTATGAGAGCCTGGGGCTCCCCAGCAACGACGTGGTGGCCTCGCCGGTTTATACTGTCGGCGTGCCTCGCCTGTTGGACCTGCTGGAGCGGTACGAGGTGCGGGCGACCTTCTTCGTCTGCGGGCGGGATCTGGAGCACCCGCTGCGTCGGGATGTCGCCCGAGAGATCGTCCGCCGGGGGCATGAGCTGGCCAACCACTCCTACTCCCATCTGATGGGGTTCGCTCGCCTGCAGGGCCGGGCGCTGAAGGCGGAGGTGATGGAAGCGGACGCCCGCATCGCCCGGATCTATGGCCGCCCGGTGTACGGCTTCCGGGCGCCCGGCTATTCCCTCAGCCCCAGGCTGCTGAAGCTGTTGGATCGCGCCGGGTATCTGTACGATGCCTCGTTGCTGCCCACGCCGTGGACCTGGCTGATGCGCTGGGGACAACGCCTGGTCTCGCACGGCCGCGTGGACGCCGGGCATTACGGCGTCTGGGCTTACGGGTGGGCCCCGCTGTCTCCGTACCATCCGGACCTGGAGGCGCCGCAGCGGCGTGGAGATGCCCGCCTGTGGGAGGTGCCGGTGACCACCATGCCGTGGCTGCGGCTGCCCTTCCATAGCACGTTCGTGGCCACCTTCGGCTGGTGGCTGTTCCGATTGGGCCTGCGTCTGCTACTGCGCAGGGGGTTGGGCGTTCACTACGTGATCCACCCGGCCGAGTTAATCGATCCGGTGCGGGATCCCCGGCTGTCTTCCTTCCGCTTCCTGCGCGTTCCCTGGTCGCAAAAGCGCCCCTTGTATGAGGCGATCCTGCATCGCCTGAGCGAGGCGTATTGCCTGGTCCCCACGGCGGAGTACGTCGGCGCCCGGCCGTCGCCGCCGCCTCAGGAGGCGGATCAGCCGGTGCCTGTGACGGCTCGGGAGGTGGTGTGATGGCGATCCGTACCCGCGTCTTCCTGGTGCTCATGGGCCTTCTGGTGTTGGGGGTGGTCATCAATCTGGTGCGCACCCGCAAGCTTCAGGAGCGGTTCGCCCTTCTCTGGCTGCTGGCGGCCAGCGGCCTGGTCGTCTCCCCGCTCATCATCGACTGGCTCGATCGGTTGGCCTATGCACTGGGGTTCGACTACCCTCCGGGGCTGTTGTTGCTGCTGGCGGTGATCGGACTCCTGCTGATCCTGTTCCAGTTCTCGCTCAACATCTCCCGCTACCACGAGCAGATCAAGGTGCTGGCTCAGGAGGTCGCCCTGCTGCGCCACGATCTGGACGAGCTCGCCCGGCGCGTGGCGGGCGAGCGCGACGCGGAGGAGGACGCCCCGTGATGGCCGTGCAGGTGACCGAGCGCTTGGGGGTGTGCGGCGTTCGCGAGGATACCCGGCGGCTGGCCGAGGTGGCGGGGCAGGGGGAGCCGGGCCGGGCGTTGGATATGGGCACGGGCACCGGCTATGTGGCCATCTGGCTGGCGCAGCGCGGCTGGGATGTGGACGCGGTGGATGTGAGCCCTCGAGCGCTGGAGACGGCCCGTCGCAACGCGGCGGCCAGCGGGGTGCGCGTGTGGGTCTTTCACTCTGATCTGTTCTCCGCCGTCGAGGGGCGATATGACGTCATCGCCTTCAACCCGCCCATGCGCCCGGACGAGACGGAGCTGAGCCGGGTGGTAACCAGCGTGTTGCGCCGGTGTCCGACGGTGAGCGGCTTGCTGATGCGGCTGACCTATGGCCGCCTGGCCAAGCGCCGCTTGCCGTTCCTGGTGCAGTTCGCCCGGGAGGCGCGGGGGCACCTGACGCCTGAGGGGCGGCTGCTGCTCGTCATCGGGCGGGAGGAGGCCGAGGCGCTGGTCGCCCAACTGAACGCCCGGGTGGCCGGGTTCACGCCGTTGCAGACGATCCCGCACCTGGGCATCGCCGAGATACGCTTTGCTGAGGGGAGGGAGCGGTGAGCCGTTGGAGGTCATGGATCTGGCTGGCGATTGCCATCGTCTTGGGGCTGGTGGTCCGGGGGATCTGGGCCCAGGCCGACCGGGTGGTGTGGGGGGATGAGCCGTTCTACCTGTGGCTGGGGCAGAGCTGGCTCACCGGCCACGGCTATCAGTTCTTCGGCTATTCGGGCACTCACTTCTCCCCCCTCTTCCCGTTGATCGCCGGGGGATTGGGCCTGCTGCTGGGCGATCTGGAGCGAGGGAGCCTGGTCGTGTACGTGGTGACTGGCGCCCTGCTCGCGCTTCCCCTCTACGGGATCGCCCGGAGGGTGCAGGGCGAGCGCTCGGCGCGAGTCGTCGCGCTGATGGCTGCGGTCTATCCGGCGTTGACCGCAGGCGTGCTTTATTGGGGGACGATGACCGAGCCCCTGTTCCTGTTGTGCGCTGCGGTGGGGCTGTACGGCCTGGTCTGGGCGGCGCAGGAGGGGGGACTGGGCGCCTGGGCGTTGGCTGCGGTGGCCTTTGGCCTGGCCTATCTGACCCGCACCGAGGGGCTGCTCTACTTCCTGCTCGGCCTGGCGGCGTGGGTGGTCCTGGCGTGGAGGCGGCCGGTCCCATTGCGTCGCTGGGGGGCGGGCGTGGCCCTTTACGTCGTCCTCTTCGCGCTGGTGATCCTGCCCTACGTGATCTACCTGCATCAGGCGACGGGCGTGTGGCAGCTGGCCGAGGAGGCGGGCGCGGCGTTCGATACCACGACGGGGTTGGCCTTTCAGGATCCGGCCGCGTTCGACAAGGCGACGTGGCGGCTTGACCGATCGGGACGGGAGGTGTACCTGTTCTCGCCGGAGAGCGATCGGGCGAGCTTCCTGGATTCGGTGCGGGCGAACCCGCGTGGCTTCCTGCGCCGGGTGCGACGCAACCTGCGTGATGTGCGGGACACCTTGTTCTCGCCCAAGCTGGTGCCCTGGGCTCTGGTGGGGTTGATGGCGCTGGGGTTGTTCGCCCGGCCCTGGGATGTCCGCCGATGGCGTGGTGAGTTGTTGTTGATCGGAGCGCTGGCGCCGCCGCTCTCCTTCGTCCTGTTCTTCATTCAGGAGCGATACCTGGCGGGCCTGCTGTTGCCGATCCTGCTGTGGGCGGCGGCCGGGGCGGTGGAGCTCGGGGGATGGCTGCAGGGCTCCATCGCCGCTCTGTCCGAGGCGTGGGGGCGCTGGCGCGCCTGGCGATGGCTCCCGGCCGCTCTGGTGATCCTCTCCCTGTGGGCGATGGCGCCGCAGGTAGCCGCGCTGCAAAAGCGGACGCACTCGTTTCAGCCGGCGCATAAGACCGCCGGGCTGTGGTTGCGAGATCTCGGCGTCACGGCCGATGATGTGGTGATGAGCCGGTATCCGGCGATCGCGTTCCACGCGGGGGCGGCGTGGGCGGCGACTCCGGCGGAGGAGTGGCCGCAGGTGCTCCGGTACGCGCGGGCGCGCCGCGTTCGATATCTGGTGGTGGACCAGTGGGAGGTGGAGCGGCTGCGCCCGCAGCTGGGCTTCCTCCTCCATCCCGATCAGGCGCCGCCTGAGCTGGAGCATCTGGCGACCTTGCGGGGTGGGGCCGGGCCGGTGGTCATCTATCGGCTGGAGGCCGCGCCGTGAGGCGCAGATGGGCGATCGGCCTGGCCATCGTCGGGGTGGCGCTGGCCTGTCGGCTGCCGTGGTCCCTGCTGCCGCGCGCCGTGCGCTGGGACGAGCCGGATTTCCTGATCCTGGCCAGGCACCTGTTGCGGGGGGAGGGGTACCAGGTATTCGGGGTACCGGAGCTGATCTGGCCACCCGGAGCGCCTGCGCTGACGGCGGTCTCGTTACTGCTGGGCGTGCCGATCGAGCAGGCGCTGGCCGTGTGGCATGCGTTGGCCAGCGCTATAGCGTGTGGGCTGTTGTACGGGTTGAGCCGGGACGTGACCGGGGATGGCCGGGTGGCGGCCATCGGCGGCTTGCTGGCGGCCGTCTCTCCAGCCCTGGCCGTCTGGCCGTTGTATTGGGGGAGCCTGACCGAGTCCATCTTCCTGATGTTCCTGTTGGGGGGACTGTGGGGGATCTGGCGTATGCTGTGCCATGGGCGGTGGTCGGCCGGCCTGGCGGCTGGGTTGGCCCTGGGCGCCGCTTACCTGACCCGGCCGGAGGGGCTCATCTGGTGGGGCGGGTATCTGGTCATCGCCATCGCCGTGGCGGCCTGGCGACGGCGGGGCTGGCGGGCGGTCGTGCTGTACGCCCTCTCGTTCCTGTTGGTGATCGCTCCTTACGTGGGATATCTGTATCATCACACCGGCCGCCTGATGTTGAGCGGGAAGCTGGGGATCACCATCGTCTTGGGCATGCGGGTGACGGAGCTGGGGAGCGGTCTCGGGCACGATTATGCGGCCGCTCTGGATCGCAGCGGGAAGGAGATCGTGTGGCTCTCCCCGGAGCGGTTCGAGATCGGCCTGGTCGATGTGGTCCGGACGGATCCCCGGGGGGCGCTGCGGCGGCTGCGGCGCAATCTCTTCAAGGCCTGGGACCTGTTGCCCGATGTGCTGCTGGGCCTGCCGATCATCGGCCTGATCGCGCTGGGGCTGTGGAAGCGTCCCTGGGATCGCCGGCGGTGGGCAGGGGAGGCGTTCTGGCTGGCGGCGATGGTGCCGGTGGGGGTGGTGCCTTTCTTCCATGTGCAGCCGCGCCTGTTGCTCCCGCTGGTGCCGCTGGCGCTGGTGTGGGCCGCGCGAGGCGTCCTGCACGGGGCGGAGTGGGCGGATGCCACGGCCGGGCGGTGGCGGCCGGGACGATCCCGACAGGTTGAGTGGGCAATCGTGCTGGTGGCGTTGCTGCTGATATGGGGTGTGTGGGGGCAGAGGATCGCGGCGTGGAAGGGGCAGGCCAGCCTGACGCCGTCTCATCGGACGGCCGGGCTGTGGCTGGCGGAGCATACGGCCCCGGGCACGCCCATCATGTCCCGGAACCCGGAGGTGGCGCTGTACGCCGACCGGCCGTTGGTGGCGTTCCCGAACGCGACGTGGCCTCAGGTGAAGGCTTATGCGCTGGCGCACGGCGCGTGCTATCTGGTGGTCGATGATTGGGAGATCACCCGGCTGCGGCCGCAGTTGAGCTTTCTGCTGGACCCGGAGGGTGTGCCGCCCGAGCTGGAGTACGTGGCCGGGTTCAAGGCGCGGCGGATCACCCTGGTGTATCGGTTGCGGTTGGAGGGGCTTTCGTGTCCCCCTCGGTCACCTGGTTGAGTCGGCGGCCGGGCGTGGGAACTGGGGCCGAGCGTGGGAGCCCGGCCTGCTGTGGGGGACGACATAAAATCTGAAGCCGGAGGCGAGTCAGCTTTGCGAGAACCTGTGTTGCTGTTCATCACCGTGGCTTTCAATGTGCTGGGCCAGTTCATGATGAAGAACGGGATGAACCAGGTGGGGGTCATCGGGAACGACCTGTCGGCGATTCCCGCTTCCTTCGTCCGCGTGATCACCACGCCGTCCGTGTTGTTGGGCGTGGTGGCGTATGGGCTCAGCGCCGTCTTCTGGCTGGTTGTGCTGTCCCGGGTGGATCTGAGCTACGCGTACCCCGTGCTGAGCCTGGGCTATGTGGCCGTCGTGCTGGTGTCCTGGCTGTGGCTGGGCGAGGGCGTGAGCCTGGGGCGCTGGATAGGCGTGTTCATCATCTGTTTCGGCGTATGGCTGGTGTCTCGGACGTGAGCGCTGGGCCGGTGGTCCTGCTGAACCCGCCGGATCCGCCGGGCCGCCGCGCCGTGCGTGAAGGGGCGGGGGGCATGGGAGCGCTGGCTCCCGCGGGCGGCTTCGCCTATCCCCCGCATCTGCTGGCCACGGCAGCGGCGGTTCTTCGCGCCGCCGGAGAGCCGTTCGTCCTGTTGGACGCGGTGGCCGAGGGGTGGGATGCCCCGGAGGCGCTGGCCCGGGTGCCCGAGCGGGCGATCGTCGTGGCCCAGGTAAGCCACGCGACCCGGTCGGCGGATATCGCGTTCCTGCGGCGGTTGCGTCAGGAGCGGCAGGGCGTGTGCTCGCTGCTGGTGGGGCCCGCGGCCGCGGCGGAGGTCTGGCTGGCCGAGGATGTGGCGGACGCCGCCCTGGTGGGCGAGCCGGAGATGGCGTTGCCCGCCGCGATCCGGGCCGTCGCGGATGGCGGACGGGGGCAGCTATCGCCCTCCGGGTTGGGGGTCCCCGGCTACGGGAGGGACGATCGTCTGATCGACCTGGATGACTTGCCCTTTCCAGCCTGGGATGTGGTCCCGTGGCAGCGCTATCGGTTTCTCAGCGTGTTCAGCAGCCGGGGGTGTCCCGACGGCTGTTCCTATTGCCCGTATGTGCTGGGCATGGGGGATCGGCTTCGAGAGCGATCGGTGG
>JAJRVX010000061.1:0-3205 GCA_024277095.1 Chloroflexota bacterium | reverse complement strand
GTGACCAGGGTGAGCGCTTTGTTCGCCACCATATGCCAGAAGAGCATCGCTGTGCGCGGGCCGCCCAGGAATCGAGAGCCGTACACCACGGCGGCTCGCCCTTCGATGATGGGCTTCAGCAGGACGGGATAATCTCGCGGGTCATACTCCAGATCGGCGTCCTGGATGAGCAGGATATCGCCGGTCGCGTGTTGGATCGCCGTGCGCACGGCCGCCCCCTTGCCCTGATTCTGCTCGTGGTAGAAAACGCGCAGGTCCCCCGCCTGCTCTTCCTCTTGCAGAACCTCTCGGGTGCCATCAGTGGATCCGTCGTCCACCACGATGATCTCCTTCTCCAACCTGACCGGGCCTGGTCGCCTCAGGACGATCGCGACGTCATCGTTGATCTCCAGCGGCACGGCTCGCACGCGAGCGAGGATCTCCCGGATGGTGGCCTCTTCGTTGTAGACCGGTATCAGAATTGAGAGCTTCAAGACGACCTCCGCAACTCGATAGCGGCATTATAGCCGCCCCTGTCCGATGAAGCAAAGCGTGACGGGATCGGTGGGGAGCCCCCGATGTGGTTGTGGGGCCGGATGTAAGCCGGTGGAAGGCCGTGTCCAGCCTCGCGCCGCAATCAGGCGGCCATCCCCATAAGATTCGCCTTGGGCGGCGGCGAATATGAACGCAAAAGACACCGGGAGTGTTCCCTTGGCCCCGGGCATGGACGGCTTCTGCCCCACGCGAAAACGCCCCGCCGTATGGCGGGGCGCATGACTCACCGATGATGCCAGCTTACCCCTCGCCTACCTGGTGCGCCAGGATGATGGCCCAGGCGACTTCCTTCATGGGTTTGCGGTTGTTCATGGACATCTTCTGGATCTTGCGGAAGGCCTCGGCCTCCGTCAACCCCTGGCGATCCATGAGGATGCCCTTCGCCCGGTCCACCAGCTTGCGGGTCTCCAGCGCGTCTTGCAGATCTTCCACCTGTTTCTGCATCTCCAGGAACTCCTGGAACCGCGCCAATGCCACCTCGATGGCGGGCGCCAAATCGGTCTCCCGGATGGGCTTTACCAGATAGCCCACCACCCCGGCCTCGCGCGCTCGTTCCACCAGATCCTGCTGACTGTAGGCGCTTAAGAGCAATACCGGTGCGATGCGCTCTTCCGTCAGGATCTTGGCCGCCTCGATGCCATCCATGTCCGGCATCTTGATATCCATGATGACGATATCCGGCTTCAATTCCCTTGCCAGGTTGACGGCACTGCGACCATCCCCAACCTCGCCCACGACCAAATAACCAAGGTTGGTCAGCATCTCTCGAAGATCCAGCCGGATCAATGACTCATCGTCGGCAATGATGACCCGAGTCTTACCCACTGTTGATCACCCCCCACGGAGAGTTTTGGTGAAGCGATGCACCATGCCTCAGCTGTAACCGTCCGATCGTACCATCTGCTGTCGGGCCGTCCGTTTACAGTTCCGGCCGCTTCGGGAACGATATCTCGGCGACGACTCCCCCTTCCCGATTGTGGATCGTGAATGTGCCTTTGAGATCATCCCGAACCAGGGTTCGCACGATCTGCAAACCCAGGCTGTCGCTTTGCTCCAGCGAGAAGCCCACGGGCAACCCTCTCCCATCGTCCACGATCCGAATCGTCACACGATCGGCGATGTTGGTGAGTTCGACCTGAATGTGGCCTTCTCGCTCGCCCCCGTCGAATCCATGCTCCAGCGCGTTCAACAGCAGCTCGTTGAACACCAGCGCGCAGTCGGTGGCCTGATCCTCATCCAGGTAAATGCTGGGCCCTCGCAGCTCGATGCGGATCTGGCACCCCGGCTTCAGCGCGACCTGCTCGATCTGGCCGATGATGCGCTGGAAGATCTCACGGATGTTGATCTGCTGTCCCTTATCCCGGGACAGAAAGTCGTGGATGACGGCCACGCTCCAGACGCGATTGACCGCCTCTTCCAATTGCTGGCGCGCTTCCTCCGTCTTGCACCGCCGGGCCTGCAGCCGCAGCACGGAGACGATGTTCTGCAGGTCGTTCTTCACCCGGTGGTGGACCTCCTGCACCCGGATGCGCTGCACGTTCAGCTCTTGTTGCTTCCGGCGGGCCTCCGTGTCGTCATGGACGAGGATCATGGCCCCCGCGTGGCGGCGATGATTCATGCGCCACGCCAGCCGGTCGCCGATGGCAGCTGGCAGCGGCCAGGGCGGGTCATAGCGCAGGAGAGGGATCACCTGGCGTTTCCAATATCGAGTTTGCTCTTCCCCCTCCCATTTCTGGCACAACCCCGTTCGCAGCGCCGTCGCCACCAGCTCGTCGTCACGGGTCTGTAGCTCGCCGAGCCGCTTGCCGCGCAGGTCCTCCAGATATCCCAGGTGTCGGTAGAGGTGGGTGGCGATGCCGCTGAGGTAGGTGATCCGACGTTGCGCGTCGGTGACCACGATGCCATCCCACTCGCCGAACGGCTCCAGTTGCTTCGCGTCCCGCAGATCGCCGCGAATGGCCATCTGCTGGAACCAGAACAGCGCCCGTTGGAAGACCCGCGAGCGGCGGCGGTGGCGCTCACGCTCGATCAGGTTCGTCTCGATCACCAGCGCGGCGATGGCCCGGCCCTGGTGGTTGCAAATGGGATGTACCTCTTGAATAACGGGAGCTCCCCCCTCTGCGACCCGCTGTTGCCGTCCGGACACCCCGTCATTCAGGGCTCGCAGAACCAGGGGCTCCCTCTCCGGTCTGACGCTCTCCCCCACCAGGGAGGTGGGGTATAGGGATGAGATGGAATGCGGCTGGGCCTGAGCGACGATCACCGCGGAGCGGGGGCTCTGGCGGCAGTAGAGCAGCACGTCCGCCCGGCTCACGTCCGCCGTGATGGCCAAGCCATCCTCCACCCGCTGAAGGTGTTGGTAATCGCTTTCGTCCAACCCTGGACAGCTCTTGATGATGGGATGCATGTTCGTCTACATCCCCGAACCCGCAGATTGCTGCACGGAGTCTTCGTCCCTTCATCATCAGCCGCAATATACAGCAAAAGCCGACGGCTTGCAAGCCATCGGCCCGGAACGGCTCAGGGCGGCGTTGTGACCACCCGGTAGCTTCATGCCCGCCCCCTTTTGCCATCCCCGGGGTAGGGCAAACGACTTTCTTGGTCGGGGCGGGCGGATTTGAACCGCCGACCACTTGAACCCCATTCAAGTGCGCTCCCTGGCTGCGCTACG
>JAJRVX010000004.1:0-30723 GCA_024277095.1 Chloroflexota bacterium | reverse complement strand
GGGGCTGGATGCCGCGATCCTGGTGGGCTATCCGGGCACCATCGCCTCCTTCTGGCAGCAGGTCGGGCGGGCGGGGCGGGGCGATGAGCCATCCCTGGGGATGTTGATCGGGCATGACAATCCGCTGGACCAGTACTTCATGCGGCATCCCGACGATTTGCTCGGCCGCCCCCATGAGCGGGCTTTGATCGATCCCGACAATGTGTGTGTGTTGCAACAGCACCTGCCGTGCGCGGCGTATGAGATCCCGCTGACCCATCGGGACGAGGAGCTTTTCGGCTCGGGTTTTGTGGATGCGATGATCCGTCTGGAGGAGCAGGGGGTCCTGATCTATCGGGACGAGCGGTGGGTGTATGGCGGGTACCGATATCCCGCGGAGGGTGTGAGCTTGCGATCCATGGGGGATGGGCGATTCGCCATCCTGAACGCGGCCGATGACTATCGCGTGCTGGAGGAGATCGAGGCCAGCACCGCGCCGCAGCGGGTGCATCCCGGCGCCATCTACCTGCATCAGGGCGAATCGTACCGGGTGATCCATTACGACGGAGCGATGCGTCAGGCCATCGTCGAGCCCGTGACGGTCGATTATTACACACAGCCGCGAGAGTGGAATGACGTGCGGATCGTGCGCTCTCTGGCTCATCGTCCCATGGGGGCGACTACGGCGTTTCTGGGACAGGTGCGGGTGACCTCTCAGGTGATCGGGTATCGGCGGTTGCAGCACTTCTCCGAGGCGGTGTTGGGGGAGGAGCCGTTGGAGATGCCGCCTCAGGCGTTCGATACGGTGGCGTTGTGGTGGGATGTGCCGGAGGAGATCGCCTATATGGTGCGGAGGCGGGGTGGGGATCTCGCCGGGGGATTGCACGCGGTGGAGCACGCCGCCATCGGCATCCTGCCCCTGTTCGCCATGTGCGATCGGTGGGACATCGGCGGGGTGAGCACGCCGCGCCATCCGGACACCGACCGGGCGCAGATCTTCATCTATGATGCCTCCCCGGGGGGCGTCGGCATCGCGGAGGAGGGGTTCCGTCGTCTGTCGGACCTATGGCAGGCGACGCTGGAGGCGATTCGTGATTGTCCCTGCGAGGATGGGTGCCCTTCGTGCATCCAAAGCCCCAAATGTGGCAGCAACAATCAGCCGTTGGACAAGGATGCGGCCGTCTGGATCTTGCGCTCCCTGCTGGAGGGATCGGAATAGCCATGGATTATGGGAAGTCTTTCTCTAAGGACGAGGAGGTCGTAGATGGCGAGATGGCCTGAGGGGGATGTCTGGGACCGGGTAGGTATCGGCGCCGCGGTTACGTTGGGCGGGCTCCTGGCGGGGGCCTGGTTTGCCAGCGGAAGGCTCGTTTGCCGCAGGAATCCGGATCCGCCTGTGGAGCCCGGCGCGTATGGCCTGGAGGCCGAGGAGGTTCGCTTCCCCAGTCGGGATGGCCTGCTTCTGGGGGGATACTGGATTCCCGCACGCCGTCGGAAGGGGACGGTGGTGCTCTTGCCCGGCCAGGGGGGGAGCCTGGACCCGGATCTCATCTATGCCCCTGCGCTTGTGCATCGCGGTTATGACGTGCTGCTCTTCGATTTCCGGGGCCATGGCCGCAGTCAGGGGGATTACGTCTCCTGGGGGTACTACGAGTATCTGGACCTCT
Source organism: Chloroflexota bacterium (assembly GCA_024277095.1). Classification (GTDB taxonomy): domain Bacteria; phylum Chloroflexota; class Anaerolineae; order DUEN01; family DUEN01; genus DUEN01. Next base: position 29,077 of record JAJRVX010000004.1, on the reverse strand, counting down.
TGGGGGCGCTGGACTTCCTCCAGCAGCGGGGAATTCATCAGGTTGGGGTGTGGGGATTCTCCATGGGGGCGGCCGTCGCCATTCGCTCCGCCGCGGACGCGGAGGCGATCGCTGCCATCGTCAGCGATGGCAGCTACGCGGACCTGCAGGGGGCGCTCTACGGGTGGGCCGCGGCGCGGGGCCTGCAGGGAAGGGCGATTGAGTGGTTCGCCCGGCTGATCCTGAAGATGGCCGGATGGCGCCTGGGGTGCCAGCTGGAGAACGCTTCTCCCGTGCTCTGGGTGGGGCATGTATCCCCGCGGCCGATCCTGTTCATCCAGGGGGAGCGGGATCCCTTTGTGCCGATGCGGGATTTCCTGCGGCTGTGGCACGCGGCACACGAGCCGAAGGAGCGATGGATCGTCCCCGGGGCCGGGCATCGGGAGGCGGATAAGCTGTACCCGGCCGCCTATCGCCAGCGCGTGTTGGACTTCTTCGATCGCCATCTGGCGGGGCGACGCGGCCGCAGGCGGTGATGGGGAACCCGGAGGTCTCCCTACGACGTCTTACCGGTGAGACGTGCAAGACGGGAGGTATGTCATGTTTCTGAGGAGCCTGGGTGGCATCGCGATCGTCCTGATCATCGGGACGCTGCTCGCGTCCTGCATCCCCGGTCTGCCATCCCTGGGAGGGGGCGATGAGGCGTCTGGGACGCTGGTGTACAGCGGCCCCACGGAGGTCCGTCTGACGCCCGGGGAGACGCTCTTGCCGACGGATATCGTCTTCCTCGGGGCGGAGGGGAATCGCGGCCGCTTCATCATCGGCGATCTGAAGGCCACCCGCCAGATCGGAGACTCGCTGGATTGGGATGGGGAGCCGCTGCCGGGCGTCAACCTGCAGTTGCGCCTGCGGGTCCTCTGGTTTAAGGGCGGCAACGTGCAGTTGGGGGGAACGGTGCGTGTGGAGGTAAGCGACGTCCAGCCCTCGCCCGACGGGGTTGACCCGAACGCGACCGTCACCTATGGGGTGCCGGTGAGCTATCGGGTCCCCGTGAACCAGCCGATCCCGGGCACGACCTGGAAATATGTAGGGCCCACGGATCGTGGCGCCGAGTTGAGCGGCATGGATGAGTACCCTTACCGCAAGCTGGCGGACTCCATCCTGTGGGAGGGGCGCCTCCGGCCGGATGTGGGGTTGACGCTGAACGTGCGGGTGGTGCGCTTCGACGAGCGGGCGCTTCGCGTCGCCGGGCTCGCGACCATCGCGCTGGTCGTCCCAGGGGCGGGCGCCGGGTCCCCGTGACGAGCGATGTCGGGCAGGCTAGGGGACGTTGGCCCTGTTTCATTCCTCGCCCGCATCGGCTGCCAGCGCGGGCTGCGGAGCGGGCTCCCGTCGCAGATGTCGCCGGACGTACCACACCAGGCCGGCCAGGATCGCGATGGCGATGGGGATGTCGAACGGCCGCATGATGGCCCGCAGTTCCTCCCATTGGGAGCCGAAGAGGTATCCGCCCCAGGCCAGGGCTCCGCACCAGATCCAGGAGCCGATGAACGTGTAAAGGGTGAAGGTGGTGAACCGCATCTTCACGATGCCGGCGGGGAATGAGATGAAGGTGCGGACGATGGGCAGCAGGCGGGAGAGGAACGCCGCCCAGTCCCCCCATCGGGCGAACCATCGATCCGCTTGCTCCAGGTCTCGCTCGTGGACGAGGATGTACTTCCCATATCGCTCCAATAGCGGACGTCCGCCCCATGCGCCCAACAGGTAGGAGAGCACCGAGCCGATGGTGCATCCCAACGCGCCGTAGAATCCGCCCTGCCAGAATGCCTGCCATGCCGTGCCGCCGCGGGCCTGAACCAGCATCCATCCGGCCAGCGGCATCGTGACCTCGCTGGGGATGGGGATGTTGGCGCTTTCCAGCGCCATGATGATCACCACGCCGGGCCAGCCGATGGCCTGCAGTACCTGGGTGAGGAACGCGACGATCTGATGTTCGATTGCCTCCACGTTGACCTCCGATAGCAAAAGAGCCCGTCGTCGGCGGGCTCACTTCTTTAAGATGCAAAGCGGCGGCATTATACCAGCGGCTTGAGGGCAGGGCAAGTTTCCTCTTCATGCGCCGCCGCCCTCCGATCTCCCCGTGCTCCCCCTCTTGTCAGCGTCCCCACACCCCGATGACCACCAGCCCGGCCGTGATCAACAGCGTTGCCGTGATGCGGACCCGCCGTCCCCCCTCCTGGTAGAGGATGAACGCCAGGATGACGCCGATGACGATGCTGAACTGGCGGAAGGCGACGATGTAGCTGGCGCGCTCACTGAGCTGATAGGCCCAGAGTACCAGCCAGTAGGCGCCGAAGTTGAAGAGCCCTCCGATCACCGGGAGTCGCCATCCGATGTCCGGTTGGGCGTGTCGTGGAGCGCTGGAGCTCCCGGCGGCATGCAGGAAGAGGGCGTAGAAGATGTACGTGAAAAGGTAGAAGATGTATCCGTAGCGGGCGGCCGTGCCCGGCCCCTGCGTCACGACCTCCGATGCCATCTTGTCCAGCAGCGTGTATCCCACCGTGCTGAGCGCCGTCAGCAGGATCCATATGCTGGCCCGGTTCAGGTATCGCCGCGGGGACAGGTCTCGAAAGGAGCGCTGGGGAGCGAGCAGACAGCCCAGGGCGACCAGGGTCATCCCCGACCATCCCATGGCGGTCGGGTAGCGGCCGCGCAGCGCGTCGCCCAGGCCGACCAGGAGCACCGGCAGCGCCCGAGCGACCGGGTAGACGACCGTGAAGTCGGAAGCCGCGTATCCCTTGGCCAGGAACAGGAAGTAGAGGCCGCAGAAGACGCCGGAGCCCAGCGCATAGAGCCAGGCGGCTGGGGGGAGCGATCGGGCGTGCCACTCGCTGATGGCGGCGGGGACCAGGCCGATCGCGACGACGGCGAGCAACAATCGGTGGAAGAACAGTGCTTCAGCCCGTTGTCGACGCGCGAGCAGATTCCAGCCTGCGTGCAGGAAGGTCGAACTCAATACGAGTGCGGCGGCGAAAGGATTCATCGTCCTCGGAGAGGGCTCTCCCGCGAGCGGGTTGTCCCATAGCCGATGGAAAAGGAACTCGGGCGGGTGGGAGCCGGGTCACCCGCCTGCCCATAGGCATCGAGTTAAGCGACATGGGAGCGGGTCCCTGCTGCCCTGGGATGGCTCGGAAGGATGGCTGCCTCCCGAAGGAGCCTACTCCCAGCCCACCCCTGCCCTGTGGAGCCATAGGCTGAAGCCCCGATCGGGCGGGGAAAGGGCAGGATAAGCTGATGCGAATAGGGTCGGACCACCGGGGCCCCTTGGTGTAGGGCGGGGAACATGCTCGGAAGTAGATCGCGGCGGTCGTGCCCTCCTACAGCAGGCGGAGCTCCCATGCTCCGCCCGCGGCAGCATGGGAGCTGTCGCTGCCTGTCTTCACCATCCTGGCTCGATTGGGTTTCCCAGTAGGGACCCCAAAGAGGTAGTCTCCCTCATGGGTGTTGCCGGGGCGACTCATGAATCGCCCCGGCCCACAGGTAGGTGGCGACAGATCAATTCCCCGTCTGGGAAAAAGCCTACAGGGGGCGCCGTTCATGCAGCGCTGCTCACAAAATGGTCTCCCGTGGGTCACCAACACTAGACAGGGAAACTACCCCCAAAGACGTCCTCTGGAAACGCATTGGGGGCTCACGACGGCATCTCCGAGGATGCCTTGCCCCCAGACTCTACCACTCGATCCGGATCCTATCGTCCTCCGCAAGCTCGAAGACCTCGCAGTCGTTGGCGTAAGTGCGCTCCGGCAGGACGATCAACACGTTGGCCGGGTCGTCGTTGACGGTGAACGGCGCGTGATGCCAGACCCCAGGCCGCAACACGACCATCGTCCCGCGCGGTACGCGGAAGACCCGGATCTTGTCCAGTGGAACATCCGCGTCGGGCGGGGTCGCCGGCCCAACGTGGATCAGGACATCGTTGTCCAGCGGCAGGATGCCCTCTCCCGTCGCCGTGTGATACTCCGAGACGTCGATCACCAGATCTCGTGGCTCTACCCGACAGGTGGAGAAGGAGACGGTCGGGGCGCCCCCCAGATCCTGCTGGACCATGTCCCGGAAGAACTCGATCGGTGGAGCCCCGATCTTCTCCTGATCTGGATCGATCAGGTCGGCGTAGAAGCCGAACGGCGAGAACGCCTCCAGGCTTAGCTCGGATACTTTGACGGTTCTCATGGGCCTCTCCTTGTGCCGTGTGATGTGGATAAAGGAAGGTAGTCCTCGAAGCGCCCGGGCATGCCGGGACCGTGAAATCCGGTATCAGCCATAGGCCATGATCTATGATCGATTATACCAGAACCCTGCCTCGGAACAACCCGTTTTCCCGGTTGGTAGTGTATCTTTTTCGGTGGAAATACAGCAGGGAGCTTTGAGGGGCGCAGCCCCTCAAAAGGGACTTCCCGGTTTCCGCCCCTCACCTGCCTCGCCCGGCCTTACCCACCCGAATCAGGTCGGGAAAGGGCAGGTGCAAAGCGGAAAAAGGGGATGTTTGGGCGGAGGGAGGTCCCTCCGCACCTCCCCTGTGGGCTTGCGATGGGCCTGGCGGAATTTCCACCATTTTGGATACACTACCCCCGGTTCGGTCAGGGCTTTTCAAAGAGCGAGAGCCCCTGCGCTCTCGGCGCCGCCCAGCCGCGCCACAAGCGCCCGCAGCAACGCTCCGGCAAGGGGATCGCTGCCGATATTCTCGGCGGTCAGGTGGAAGGTGGAAACCAGCATGGCCCCTCGTCCGTATCGCCGCCGGGCGATGAGCCCGACCGGCTTGTGGATCCACCCCACGAACAGCCCGGCATCCACATCCCCGTGGAAGTCCCACGGTGATAACCCCGTGATGACGTGCTCCGGGATCACGCGGCTGAAGCTGAGATCCAGCAACGGGCCCCCCGGCAGCGTGACATACGGCCCCGTCCGGCGCAGCCAGGCGAAGGCGCTGGCCCAATTCCCCTCCCAGGTCGTCCCGCGTCGTGGCATGATCTGCACGTGGGGCAGCGGTGCCGCCAGCGCCTCCGGTCCGTCCGCCAGAAGCAACAGCCGGCCGCCGTCCCGCACCCAGCCTCGCAGCTTCTCCCCGAGCTGGCGGGCCACCGCGATCGTGTGGGGCCCCAGTTCCCCGGCCAGCGGCCAGCCCAGGTCCCGCAGTGCCCTCGCCAGCCGGGCGTCGGTCGTCCAGAGCGTCATGCCGGGGATGGGCGCCCGCGTCCTCTCCGGAAGGATGCTGAACACCAGGTCGTTCTCCGCCACGACCCGGCCTGCGGCGTCCTCCCAGCGCAGCCGCAGCCGGACCTGTCGTCCCACGTCTCCCTCTACCCTGGGGGCCGGGAAGGTGATGGAGTCCAGCGGCACGACCTGGCCGCGCTCGGCGTCCGGGACGGGTATCTGGCCCTTTGCCATGGACTCATCCACCCACCAACGCACCATGCCCGGGCCCGGGGCGGCAGCTCCATAGCGGGAGACCCACAGCCGAACCGTCACCGGCTCCCCCGGCTGGTACGCCCACCGCTCCGCCTCGGGGATGATGACGTCGTCGGCGTTGATCCGGCCCAACACCTGATGGAACACCTTGGGCCGCCGATCCATGTCCAGCAGGCCGTTGCACTCCCAGTGCACGTCCGTGAACTCGGTGATGACGTACCCCTGGATGCTCCCCCGGCGACGCATGGCTTCGATCTCGAACTTCAGCGCCTGATATTGGTGCCACTGGGTGGCTTCCACCAGCGCGCCGTAGTCGTCAAAGACCTGGTCCAGGCCCCAACGCCGGAAGCGATCCTGGACGCCGTGGGGATAGACGACGCCCTCGTTTCGCTCCTGCCCCGTCTCGAACCACCATGGCTCGCCCTCCTGCGAGAGCAGATCGGCGTCGGGCAGGCCCCAGTTGCCGAATTCGGATACCACCAGCGGTTCCTGGCCGGTGCGCTCCGCGTCCCCAAAGGGGCTGTACGTGGAGGCCGGGCGGGCGGCGAAGGTCTCCACCCACTCGTCGAACTCCCGGTAGCGATCGGGGATCGCCCAATACACGTGATAATCGTCCAGGTCGCTCTTCACGTGGAAGTTGGGCGGGCACGGGGAGTTGTCCACGACCAGCCGGTGGGGATCGAGCTGCTTGGCGTACGCGTACATCTCCTTGAGCCAGGCTCGATGCGTGGCGTCGTTGGGTAGATCGAGCCCCCATCCCTCGTTGGCGATGGACCAGGCGATGATGGACGGCCGGTTCCAGTCCCGCTCGATCATCCCCTCCAGCGTGGCCTTCGCCCTCGCCTTGGCCTTCTCCGTGAGCAGCTCCCAGTTGGGGATCTCACTCCAGACGAGGAGGCCGACCGCGTCGGCCGCCCGGTAGTAGCGGGGATCACCTACCTTGATGTGGATGCGGAGGCAGTTCAGCCCAAGCTCTTTGGCTTTACGGAACTGATCCTCCAGGAATCCCTCGGAGGGCGGTGTGGCGATGGTGCCCGGGTAGTAGTCCTGGTCCAGCGCGCCGCGCAGGTAGATGGGTTGGCCGTTGAGGAGGATCCGCCCGTCCCTGGCCTCGATGGTGCGGAAGCCGAACGTGTCGCCCGTGCGATCGACGATCTCCCCTCGATGCAGCAGGTGGGCTTCGGCCCGGTAGAGCGCGGGCGACTCGGGCGACCACCAGGCGAAGCCGGGTACCTTCAGCGTCAGCGAGGCGGAGTCGGCGCCGGCCGACAGTTCATGCCTGGCTCGGGCTACCGTTTCGCCGGCGGCTCCCCTGATCTCGACCTCCACGGCCATCTGCGATTCGGCCGGGGCGCTCAGCTGAACGTCCACCGTGACCTGGGCCCGGCCCGGATCGGGGGTGATGCGGATCGGGTGCAGGTAGATGGGATACCGCCTTTCGAGCCAGGCGGACTGCCAGATGCCGCCGATGGGGCCGTACCACGATTGCTTGCCGTGGGGGATCTCTGCCATGGGGAAGTCGGGATACCGCTCGTCGTCCGGCCCGGGGTCCACAACCCGGACGGTGATCTCGTTGCGTTGCCCGACCCGGAGATGGGCGCCGATCTCGAACTCGAAGGGGAGATACCCGCCCTCGTGATCGCCGATGTACTGATCGTTCACCCAGACCTGGGCGTAGTAGTCCACCGCGCCGAAGTGGAGCACGGCGGCGCGGCCCAGCCAGTCGGCCGGCACGTGGAACGACTTGCGGTACCAACCCACGCCGGTGGCTTCATGCAAGTCGGGGAACTGGGCCTGCCAGGGCATGGGCACGTAGGCCGTGCGCCACCGTTGGATCTGGCGTGTGGGCAGGCCACCCGTTGGATCGAAGTGAAAGCGCCAGGGGCCATCGAGGGAAAGACGGGTACGCGTGGTCATGTTCTCCTCTCCTGAGAGCTGAATAGGTCGGTTCCTCGTCGAAATGTGTGCTTGTCGATCCGTCTTGGCCGGCCGTCTTTCGCCTGGCAGGGGTGTGATTCCGTCTCGATTATAGGGAGTGCGCGGACATTCCGTCAAGCTGGGGCGGGAAAAGCCCTCTTTGGGCGATACGCGTTTTGCGCTGCCCTGAATCCTGTGCTAAAATCGACTTCAGTTTTGTGAATCACGTTGCCAAGGGACGGCCCAACATCAGGTCTTGGTGCCCCCTGAAGATATTCCCCTGAGCCGATGTGCTCATTGAGATCCTGTGTGCAGCGCTTACGTGAATCGTGGCGGCTCAATCGTGGACGGACCCCAGCGAGTGTTTTGCAGGATCGTAGCTAAGTCGTTCGGACAAACTGCTCATACCCCACAGGAGGCGACCGGTGCTTCGTAGTTACGCCTTCATCGCCATCCTCGCGATCATCGCGTTCGGCTTCGCCGTCGTCGCTCTGGCGTTCGCCTGGCTTGTGCGCCCCAAGAAGCCCAACCCGATCAAGAATGATATCTATGAGTGCGGACTGGAGACGGTAGGGGATACCTGGGTGCGGTTCAAGGCCCAGTATTACCTTTTTGCCCTGATCTTTGTGATCTTCGACGTAGAGGCCGTGTTCCTCTTTCCCTGGGCTGTCGCCTACAATCAATTAGGCTTGTACGCGTTGGTGGAGGCCGCTCTGTTTATCCTCATCCTGGCGGGCGGCCTTTTCTATGCCTGGGCCAAGGGCGCGCTGGAATGGCAGTGATGCATGTGAGGAGCGGGGTGAAGCAGCATGAACTTCATCGCTGATCTGTTTCGCAATATCGGGATGGCCGTCATCAACTGGTTGAGCGGTTTCCTGCCAGGGTGGGCGGTGGCGTTGGTCAACGATGTGTTGGTGGCGCTGCTTCTGCTCACCGTGGGGCTGTTGATCGTCCTGTTCGTGATCTGGTTCGAGCGCAAGGCGATCGCCCGGATGCAGGATCGGCTGGGGCCGAACCGGGCGGGGCCGGCCGGGCTGTTGCAGAACGTCGCCGATGCCATGAAACTGCTCATCAAGGAGGATATCACCCCCTTCAATGCCGATCGTTGGGTGTATAATCTGGCCCCTATCCTCTCCGTGTTCGCCGCGATCATGTTGCTGGCGGTGATCCCGTTCGGCCCCGGGCTCATCGGCGAGGATCTGGACGTCGGCATATTGTACGTGATCGCCCTGGGCTCCTTCAGTAGCATGGCGGTCCTGATGGCCGGGTGGAGCTCCAACAACAAGTATGCGTTGTTGGGGGGCTTTCGCGTGGTGGCACAGCTGCTCAGCTACGAGATTCCCATGGTCCTGGCCATCCTCAGCGTCGTCATGCTGGGGGGAACCCTCTCCATGCAAGGGCTGGTGGAGGCTCAGGCCGGTGGGCGCTGGTTCATCTTCCTGATGCCCACCGCCTTCCTCATCTATCTGGTCAGCGCGGTGGCGGAGACCGGCCGCTCCCCCTTCGATCTGTTGGAGGCGGAGTCGGAGCTGGTGGCGGGGTTTCACATCGAGTACAGTGGCATGAAGTTCGCCTGGTTCTACCTGGCCGAGTTCATGAACACGTTCACGCTGTCCGCTGTGGCCGCCACCCTGTTCCTGGGGGGATGGCGCGGGCCCTTCGTCGGCAGCGCCCCCGTGCTCGGGGTGATCTACTTCGCCATCAAGGTGGGCGTGGTCTATACGCTGTTTACCTGGTTCCGTGGCACCTTCCCGCGAGTGCGGATCGATCAGCTCATGGCTTTGGCCTGGAAGATCCTGGTCCCCGGGGCGCTGGCGAACCTGCTCCTGGTGGCCTTTCTCATCAAGATCCCGGTGCCTACGCTGGTGCAGTCGTTGTTCCTGCTCGTCTTCAACGTCGCCTTGCTGTTGGCCGGACTGGGGTGGATCGGGCGCGCGTTGCGGCTGCGTGCCGAGCGTCGGCAGCCCGTGGCGGCTTAGTCGGTCGGGGCTGGAGGAGTCATGCTACTACAGGTGGTCTTCATCTTACTCAGCGCGGCCACACTGGGAGCGGCGCTGATGGTGGTCACGTCGCGGAACGTCTTCCACAGCGCCCTGTTCCTGGTCGCCTCGTTCGTTGGGGTGGCTGGCCTGTATATCCTCTTGGAGGCGGAGTTCCTGGCCGTTGTCCAGATCCTGGTCTACGTGGGTGCCATCGCCACCCTGATCGTGTTCGCCATCATGTTGAGCCGGGGAGGGATGCGCGACACCGAGCGCTCCTTGAACGAGCAATGGCCCATCGTGGTGGTGGGGGCGCTGGTGCTCTTCATCATGTTGGCCTTTGTGGGGAGTCAGGTGACCTGGCCGGTGGACCTTGCCGAGCCGGGGAGCGATGTGCTCGTCCGCTTGGGCCAGGCTTTTGTGGGGCCTGCGGTGATCCCCTTTGAGGTGGCATCCGTGCTCCTGGTTGTGGCGTTGATCGGCGCCATCATCATCGCACGTGAGAAGGAGTAAGGGGAGCCACGCGACACGTAATACGAACACGCGTTGAGGTCGAGCCATGATCCCTCTTTCCTGGTATCTGATCGTAGCAGCGGCCCTGTTCTCCATTGGCGTTTACGGCGTCCTGTCCCGACGGAATGCCATCGTCGTGCTTATGGGCGTTGAGTTGATGTTGAATGCGGTGAACCTGAACCTGCTGTCGTTTTGGCGCTATGTCGCGCCCGCGGAGGTGACGGGCCAGGTGTTCGCGATCATCGTGATCGCGGTTGCGGCCGCGGAGGCCGCGGTGGGCCTGGCGCTGATCATCGCCATATATCGCACGCGTCGCACGGTGAACGTGGAGGAGCTGGATACGCTCAAGGGATAGTGAGCGAATCAGCGGGTGAGCGAATCAGCGAGCGAAGCAGCTAGTGGGTGACCAGGCGAGGGGGATCGGACGATGGGTAGGCGACCTCCTCGCCGATCCGGTGGAGCGTCCTTGCGAACGAGGTAGCCGATGAGCGAAATCCCTTTTAATCTGACGTGGCTCATTCCACTCCCACCCTTGTTGGCATTTCTCATCATCGTCCTGATCACGAATCCCAACAAGCGGCTCAGCTCTCGGGTCGCCATCCTGGGCGTCGCGCTCTCGTGGCTGTTGGGGTGGTGGGTGTTCCTGGCCAGCGTGGCCATCCCGCACTTCGGCGAGCACCCCATCCGCCTGGCAGTCGATTGGCTGCCCGCCGCGTCACTGTCCATGACGATGGGGGTGGCCGTTGATCCGTTGACGGCCGCGATGCTGTTCATGGTCCCCTTCGTGTGTCTCATGATCTTCATCTACTCGGTGGGGTACATGACCTTCCCCGGTCATCTCCCGCGAAGCCTGGACGTCGACGGGCTGGATCCACGCTACTCCCGGTTTTTCGCCTACATCTCCCTCTTCGCCTTCGGCATGCTGGGGCTGGTGGTGGCGGAGAACCTGCTCATGCTCTTCATCTTCTGGGAGGTCATGGGCCTCTGCTCGTATTTGCTCATCGGGTTCTGGTTTGAGAAGACGTCCGCCTACAAGGCCGGACTGAAGGCGTTCATCACCACTCGCGTCGGCGACACCATCATGCTGGCGGGTATGGTGCTGCTGTTCGCTCAGTCCGGCTCCCTGGCCTTCGCCGACATCTTCGCCCCGGAGAACCTGGAGCGGCTAGCCTCCACTACGGTGAACGTCCCCCTGTTCGGCCCCACCCCCTGGGCGACGGTGTTGGCCATCCTGATCTTCTTCGGCGCCATCGGCAAGAGCGCCCAGTTCCCGCTTCACGTCTGGTTGCCGGACGCCATGGAGGGCCCGACGCCGGTCTCCGCGTTGATCCATGCCGCCACCATGGTCTCGGCCGGCGTGTACTTGATGATCCGCATGTTCCCGTTGGTGCAGGCGGTGGAGCACGGGCCGGCGCTCTCCTTCGTCGCCTTCATCGGGGCCTTCACCGCGCTGTTCGCTGCCAGCATCGCCGTGGCCCAGAACGACATCAAACGGGTGCTGGCCTATTCCACCATCTCCCAGCTCGGCTACATGTTCGCCGCGCTGGGCATCGGCGCCTATGTCGCTGCCGTGTTCCATTTGCTGACGCACGCCTTCTTCAAGGCGTTGCTGTTCCTGGGCTCCGGGTCGGTGATCCACGCGATGGAACACGGGCACCATGCGGCCGCGGAGCATGAGCCCGGCGGGCATGACGAGCACGATTTTGATCCGAATGATATGCGCAACATGGGCGGCCTCTTCGGGAAGATGCCCATCACGGCGTTGACTTTCATCGCGGGCGGGCTGGCGCTGTCCGGCTTTCCGCTGGTGACGGCCGGCTTCTGGTCCAAAGACGAGATCCTATCCGACGCCTGGGCCAACGGCCATTCGCTGGTGTTCTGGACGCTGGCGCTGGCGGCGTTGCTGACCGCCTTCTACACGGGACGCCAGTTCTTCCTGGTCTTCTTTGGGTCGCCGCGAACGGCTGCCGCCCGGCATGCGCATGAGAGCACGCGATCCATGACGTATCCCCTGATCGTACTGGCGATCTTCGCCATCGCCGGGGGCTGGATTGGCATCCCGGAGAGCTTCCCGGGGCTGGGCGGTATCCTGGGGAATCCCTTCCATCACTTCATCGGGAGCCTGGCGGAGGCGTTGCACATTGAGGCGGCTGCCCTGCCGTTCAACATCGCCCCGGTGAGCATCTCCATCCTGGCGGCGCTGGGCGGGCTGGCCCTGGCGTGGATGGTTTACGGGAACCGGCCGGCCGCCAGCCCGGAGACCCCGGACCCGCTGGAGGAGCCGCTGGGTCGTCTGTATGTGGTGTTGCAGAACAAGTACTACTTCGATGAGCTGTACGCCGCTACGGTGGTGCGCTTCGCCATCTGGCTGTCCGGTGTGCTGTTGAACCTGGACCAGAAGTGGGCGATCGATCCGTTCGTGAACCTGGTGGGACGCTTTGGACGCTGGCTCGCTACCAGCCTGCGGCGGCTGGTGGATGAGCCCATCATCGATGGGCTGGTAAACGGCGTGGGAACGGTCACCAGCGCGCTGGGAGCGTTCTTGCGTCTCGTTCAGACGGGGCGGGTACAGAATTATCTGGTGATCCTGTTGATCACGGTGTTGGTGCTATTGGCGCTCTACACGATGCCCGGCTTCTAGCATCGCTCGGAACCTCTTGGCCTAGGAGGACGATTCGATGAGCTTTCCGATCCTGTCGCTGATCACGTTTGTGCCCTTATTGGGCTCGATCCTTTGCCTGCTTCCCTGGAGCCAGTGGAGGGGATGGAGCAAGGATCAGGAGGAGGATTTCATTCGCAAGCTGGCCATCGTCGTCAGCTTGATCCCCCTGATTCTGGCCATCTATCTTTGGGTCGCCTATGACAAGGCCGTGGGAGGCTATCAGTTTGAGGAGATGGCCGCCTGGATCCCGGCGTTGGGGGTCAACTATCACATGGGCGTCGATGGCCTCAGCGTGCCGTTGGTGTTCCTGACCGCCCTGCTCACCACGTTGGGGTTGTATTACTCCTCGCGCGTGATCAAGCGCCGCGTGCGTGAGTTCTTCATGCTCTTCCTCATGCTGGAGATGGGCATGATGGGCGTGTTCGTCTCCCTGGACTTCGTCCTCTTCTACGTGTTCTGGGAGATCGGCCTGGTGCCTATGTACTTCCTGATCGGCATCTGGGGGCAGGAGAAGGATCGACCCCAATACTCCGCGATCAAGTTCTTCCTCTACACGTTGGTGGGGTCGGTGGCGATGCTGCTGGCCATCCTGGGGATCTACTTTGATACGGGCACGTTCGATATCGTGCGGGCGGCCGAGCTACGGCCCTTCTCCGATAACCTGACCCTGGCCAGCCTGGCGTTCTGGGGGTTCTTCCTGGCCTTTGCCATCAAGATGCCGGCCTGGCCGTTCCACACCTGGCTGCCCGATGCTCACACGGCGGCGCCCACGGCCGGGTCCGTGATCCTGGCGGGCGTGTTGTTGAAGCTGGGTGCCTATGGCCTGATTCGGATCAACCTGCCCGTCTTCCCGGAGGCGTCCAAGACGTGGGCCTTGCTGATGGTGGCCCTGGGGGTGATCTCCATCGTCTATGGGGCGTTCGTCTGCATGGCGCAGACGGACCTGAAGCGGCTGATCGCTTATTCCTCCGTGAGCCACATGGGGTATGTGATGCTGGGGGTGGGCGCGGCCGCCTTTGCCATCGGCATGACGCGCCCGGGCATCATGGACAGCGCGGCCATGGCGTTGAACGGCGCCGCGTTACAGATGTTCAACCACGGCATCATCACAGGGGGCCTCTTCTTCCTGGTGGGCGTGATCTACGAGCGGGCTCACACCCGGGAGTTGAATCGATTCGGGGGGTTGAGCGCCAAACTGCCTTATTTCTATGGGATCATGATGGTCACGGGGCTTGCCTCGTTGGGGCTGCCCGGATTGGCCGGCTTCTGGAGCGAGTTCTTCGTGTTCCGGGGCGCCTTCGATATCGTCCGGGTGTGGGCGGCCATCGGCGTGATCGGCATCGTCATCACGGCGGCGTACATCCTGTGGCGGATCATCCAGAGCGTCTTCCTGGGACAGTATGATCCGCAGAAGATCGCCCATTGGACGAATCTGGCCGACGGCAGCGAGGGACATGAGCCCACAGATATGTTGGGGTTTGAGAAGGCGACCCTGTGGCCCTTAGTGTTCTTCATGATCCTGTTCGGCGTCTATCCCACGCCTATCCTGAACTTCTTCAATGGGGTGACGACGGCGTTGATGAAGGCGCTGTAGGGCTGGAGCTGCAGAGCCTGGTAGATTCATGATGGGAGGACGTGCTTTGACCACTGTCGAAACCCTCCGCTATCTGTCGCCCGAGTTGATCCTGCTGCTGGTAGCCGCGCTGGTTTTTGCTCTGGATCTGGTTTGGCGTCGCGAGCCGGAGCGTCGGCGCCAGTGGTTACCGGTGGTGGCGATCGGTGGCCTGCTGGTGGCGTTGATCGCCACGCTCGCTCTGATGCCGGGGAACCCCGATGCGCGCGTGGCATCCATGATGACCGTGGATGCGTTGGCGCTGTTCTTCAAGGTGATCGCCATCATGGGGGTGGCTTTGGTCCTGCTCAGCGCCCTGGATTATCTGCCGGGGCGCACCCCTTACGTCGGGGAGTTCTACGCGCTGCTCATCATGGCGGGGCTGGCTATCAGCGTGACCGTCAGCGCGAGCGATCTGATCCTCCTGTACCTGGGCGTGGAATTTTTGAGCATCACCTCCTATATCCTGACGGGATACTTCAAGCGGGATCTCCGCTCCACGGAGGCCGCGCTGAAATACTTCCTGTACGGGGCGGCGGCTTCGGCTGTGATGCTGTACGGGATGTCGCTCCTCTACGGGGCGACGGGCACGACTGATCTGGCGGGGATCGCGCAGGTTTTCCGCAGCGGATCGTCGGGGGACATGGCCTTGCTGGGGTTCCCGGCCGTCGTGCTGTTGGTGGTCGGGTTTGCCTTCAAGGCCAGCCTGGTTCCCTTCCATCAGTGGGCCCCTGACGCGTATGAGGGCGCGCCAACCCCGGTGACGGCGTTCCTGTCCACGGCCTCCAAGGCCACCGGGTTCGCCATCATGACCCGGGTGTTGCTGGTCGGCCTGCCCATGTTCCAGCAGCGAGAGTGGGTGCCCGTCCTGGCCGCCCTTTCCATCGTGACCATGACCTTTGGGAACCTGGTGGCCATCCAGCAGAGCAACATCAAGCGGCTGTTGGCCTATTCCAGCATCGCCCAGGCGGGATACATCCTGATCGGATTGGTCGCGTTGTCGCAGGGCCCCACCTTCAACGGGCTGAACGGGCTGCTCATTTACCTCTTCGCCTATCTGTTCACCAACATCGGGGCCTTCGTCGTCGTCATCGCCGTGGAGAACGCGACCGGCGCCGTCGATCTCCCCGGGTATGCCGGCCTGATCCGGCGGTCGCCGCTGTTGGCCGGGATGTTGCTGGCCTTCCTGCTGTCCCTGGCGGGTATCCCGCCCACGGGGGGATTCCTGGGCAAATTCTTCGTCTTCGGCGCGGCGATTCGGGCGGGGTTCCTCTCCCTGGCCATCGTGGCCATCATCAACAGCGCCATCGCCGCCTTCTACTACTTGAACGTGGTGCGTTATATGTTCTTTGTGCCGGCGGCGGAGGGCCAGTCGGAGCCGATCACGCTGGTGCCGACGATCCAGGCGACCCTGTGGATCTGCGTGGTGATGACGTTCCTGATCGGTATCTTCGCTCAGCCTTTCATCAGCTGGGCGACCCATTCGGCAGCCCTGGTGGCGGCCGTATTTTGATCGATCGTACATGGATGTGGTCTCCCCCGGAGAAGCCGTCGTCTCAGGTCGAGCCCGGGCTGGGCTCACAGGGCCGATCGCCCGACGGGAAAGCCGTAAATGTGGGTTGGGCGGGCGCCTTTCGATGGCGAGAGGTCGTCGGCGGTTCGCCGCGTGGGATGGCCTGGATCCGCAAGATGCGAATGGTCTCTTTATGAGGGAGAGCTCCTTCTTCTGAGGGGGCTTTTCTTTTGTCCGATGCACTCCTCCGGGATCGCCTGTCGGCGGTCACGAGGGGACGCGATCGGTGAGGGAGTGGGGGATGTGATCCCGCATCCCGATGGAGTGGTGAGGGCGGTTCATGGCCGATTCTCGTTCATCCGGTGAGCGTCAACCCTCCTTCTGGCGGGAGTATCGCTTTGAGATCCTCTGGCTGATCGCCGTATTGCTCGGCGTCTTCCTGCTGGTCGAGCGCGTGAACATCCGGGCGACGCTGCGGCATGGGCTGATGACGGTCGTGCGGGCGATCCTGGGCGGGGTCTCGCACACCAGTCAGCTCATCATCGCGGCCGTCACCAGCACCACGATCTCCGATGCCATCGGCATGGGGCTGATCGTCATCGCGACGGGGGCTATGCTGTGGCGGCTCCGCTGGCGGGTCATGCACAGCCCGCGGCTGGCTCGCCCGGTCTGCCCGGTTTGCGGCAGCGGGCTGCATCGCATCCACCGCCACCAGACGGATCGGATCATCGCCCTCTTTGTTCCTGTGAAGCGGTACCTTTGTAAGAACCCTGAGTGTCGGTGGAGTGGTTTGCGGGTGGGCACCTCGGCTGTTCGCAGCCGCCGGCGCAGGAAACGTTAGGAGGTCTCATGGACGAAGATCGTGGGTGTTTGGGGGGCTTATTCGAGCTCTTTCTGCTGACGGCGGCCTGCGA
The DNA here is from genome assembly GCA_024277095.1 of Chloroflexota bacterium. Taxonomy (GTDB): domain Bacteria; phylum Chloroflexota; class Anaerolineae; order DUEN01; family DUEN01; genus DUEN01. The sequence goes on along the minus strand of JAJRVX010000004.1, from coordinate 12,522 downwards.
CTGGTTGCAAAGCCGCTATGGGTTCGGTCGTGGCTGTTCCTGCACCGGCTGTGGGTGTGGCCTCTTGCTGCTGATCCTCTTCATCCTGCTCTCTTGCGGCGTGATCTTCAACACGGATTGGACCCGCCTGAGCGTGGGCGGGATCTTCTGATCCGCCGGAGAGAGGGCTTTTCCTTCCCAATTTTCGCCGTTTGGTCCGCCGGGCGTCGTTCACTCGTCCGGTTTCAGTATTGCACAATCTAAAAAAGTGTGCTATAGTGTATGCGTACCGCACCACTGACTGTCCCGGCTGGGGGGTGTTCACGCGCCTCCCAGCCGGATGCGCGTGGAAGTCGTGAGTCCGCCGGTGAACAGTGGTGGCGGTGGCTCCCCTGCTGGCCACCTACCGCCTCGCACTCATGGTCTGCCCAGGAGGAGATTTCATGATGAGACGCAGGTACGCACAAGCGATCATCTCTGCCCTTATCATCGTATTGATGTTGGGGGGAGGTCTGGCCAGCTCCATGCCTCGGGCGAGCACGCCTGTGGAGCTGCTCAAGAACGGGAGCTTTGAGGAGGGCTTCGTCTACCAGGACGGCTGCGGGATGGTCGGCGTGAACTGGGGATGCTTCCAGAACGGCGGCACCGCCCATTACGGGTTCTACGACGACCAATGGGATCCAGTCGTCTATGACGGCGAGCATTCTCAGCTCATCGGGATCGATACGAAGAAGGTCGGCGGAGATCCCGATCGCTACGCCGGCATCTACCAGACGGTGAGCGTGGTTCCCGGGGAGACGTATCATTTCTCCATACGCGGCATGATCCGGGCGGATGATCAGGACAGCGATCCCTGGCGTTACCGCGTTCAGGTCGGCTTCGATCACACCGGCGGCAGCGATTGGACCGCGGTGACCAACTGGATCGAGCTGCCGTGGGACACCTACTATCCCCGCACGGCCCCGGGTGACTTCAGCCAGTACGAGACCGATGTCGTCGCTCAGGGATCCAAGCTCACGGTCTTCGTCCGGGTGTGGAAGAAGTGGGGAGACTGGTACCGGGAGCTGAACGTCAACCTGGATGCCATCAGCCTCACCGGCCCGGTGCCTGTGGCCATGGCGGCTCCGCCGACGTCGACGCCGCAGCCCACCCCGACGCCACCGTCGGCCCTGGTGTGCACCGGCCCCAACCTCCTGCGTAACGGCGGCTTCGAGCAGGGATTCTACGGCTGGGGTGTGGGGTATTACTGGGGATGGTTCCATAACGATGGACAGGCCTCGTACGGCTTCCACGACGACCAATGGGCCCCGACGGTGTACGAGGGCGAGCATTCTCAGCTGATCGCGATCAGCACAAAGGGGATGGCCGCCAGCGACTCGGATCGCTACGCGGGCATCTACCAGGTCGTCAGCGGCCTGGAGCCCGGCGTCCAGTATGAGCTGTCGATCGCGGGCATGATACGTGAGGAGGAGCTGCACCCGGACGAGGACCCCTATCGCTATCGGGTGCAGTGGGGATACCTGCCGTGGAGCGATCTGGATTGGACCCGGGTGGCCAACTGGCAGGATCTGCCGTGGGAGACCGTTTATGCCCGTACGGCTCCGGGCGACTTCTCCACGTACAAGACCACCTTTGTGGCGCCCAGCCCGAAGGTCACCCTCTTCATCCGGGTGTGGAAGAAGTGGCCGACGCCGGGTCGAGAGGTCGACGTCAACATCGACGCGATCACCTTGCGTCGCTGCTGGGCCCAGGATGCCCAGACGGCGGACCCGGCGAGTGAACCCATCGTGTACGTGGTTCAGCCGGGCGACGTCCTGTCCAGCATCGCTGCTCGCTACGGGACGACGGTGCAGGCGATCGCACAGGCGAACAACCTGAGCAATCCCAACCTCATCTATGTGGGCCAGAAGCTCATCATCCCGACGATGCCCTTGCCCACCCCTCCGGTGGTGATGCCGGCATCGCCAACTCCTTCACCGACAGCACCGCCCCAGGATCAGACCCCTGAGGAGACCGTCTACGTGGTGCGTCGCGGGGACACGCTATATGCCATCGCCGTGCGGTACGGCGTCACCCCCTACGCGATCGCCAAGGCGAACGGTCTGCAGAACCTCCACTGGATCTATCCGGGGCAGAAGCTGGTCATCCCCAACAGCTAGCCGGCGGGCTCTGTCAGGGATAAGAGGAGAGGGACACCCATCGGTGTCCCTCTCGCTTTTGTGGTGATCGGGTGAGGGCGCTACAGCGAAACCGGCTGCCCGGTCTCCAGGCTGCGATTGGCGGCCAGCGTGACGGCCGCCGTGCGCACGCCGTCAGCGTAGGTGCTGCGTATGCGGCCGGGATCATCGTATTTCACCGCGTCGATGAACGCCCGATCCTCGATAGCGAAGATGTCCGACTCGCCTGGGATCTCGATGATCTCCCGGCTGTCCGCGGCGAGGAAGCGGCCGGTGTGCTCCCATCCGGTGAACAGGATGGTGTGCTCGTGGGCAAACAGGCTGAGGCTCACGCCGCCTCCTCTCGCCTTGGCCGAGCAGGTGGTGTATAGGGTGACGACCGCGCCGCTGGCCAGCTTCAGGTTCACCACCATGGCGTCTTCGATGTCGTACTGGGGGAGGGCGGCCGGGGAGGTCCGGTTGAATCCCCGGGCGGCATAGGCGAATACCTCCGTCACCTCGCCCGCCAGATAGCGAACCAGATCCACCGTGTGGGTCACCTGCTCGTGAAATTGCCCGCCGCTTTTGCCCTTCACCACCCACCAGTGATGGATGGGAATCGCGCCCGTGGGAGGGGCTCCCATCCACCCCCCGTGGCCGACGATGAGCGGATCCTGGCTCAGGATCTCGCGAGCTCTTTGCACTCCGTAGCGATATCGGGTCATGTATCCCGCGCTGGCGAGCAGACCCGTCTCCTCCACCCGGTTCGCGATCTCCTGCATCAGGTCCAGATCCAGCCCCACCGGCTTCTCCACCAGGAAGGGGATGCCGCGTTCCAGGGCGGCGAACTCCGCCTCGCCGTGGGCGAAGGGGGGTAGGCACAGATAGAGCGCGTCCAATTCCACCGAATCGAGCATCGCCTGGGGATGGGTGAACGCCCGCCCGCCGTATTCAGCGGCGCGCTGCTGGGCTGTCTCCTCGGATATGTCGCAAAAGGCGGCCAGCTGGACGTCATCCATGCGCGCCAGGCCGGTGAGATGGGCCCCGGCGATGCCACCACAGCCGACGAAACCGACCCGGACTTGGTCCGTCATGGGGGCTCCTTTGTATGGAAGATGTTGGGCCGGGCACGCGTATCAGAGAATCCGTTTCAGCGCGCCCAGCAGGGTGATCACGTTTTCGGGCCGGCTGGAGTAGCCCATCAGGCCGATGCGCCAGATCTTGCCTTTCAGCGCTCCCAGGCCGCCCGCGATCTCGATGTTGTACTCGCTCAGGAGCCGGCGGCGCACGGCCGCCTCGTCCACACCGTCGGGCACGCGCACGGTGGTCAGGGTGGGCAGGCGGTGATCGGCGGGGACGTGGAGCGTCAGTCCCAGCTCTGCCAGGCCGTCCCACAGCATTTGGGCGTTGCGGACGTGACGTTCGAACCTTGCCTGGAGTCCCTCTTCCACCACCAGCCGCAGCGCCTCACGCAGCGCGTAGTTCATGTTGATGGGGGCCGTGTGATGGTAGGAGCGCTCGGCCCCCCAATACTTCTGAACCATGGTCAGGTCCAGATACCAGTTTTTCACCTGGCTCTTGCGGGCGCGGAGCACCTCCTCCGCGCGAGGGCTGACCGTCAGCGGGGCTAATCCCGGGGGGCAGCTCAGGCACTTCTGAGTGCCGCTGTAGCAGATGTCGATGCCGATCCGGTCGACGCCAACCGAGATCCCGCCCAGGGACGTGACCGCGTCGACCAGGAGCAGCGCGCCGTGCCGATGCACTACCTCGGCGATCTCCTCCAGGGGCTGGAGCGCGCCGGTGGATGTCTCGGCGTGGACGATGGCGACCAACTTGGCCGGATGGGCCTGCAACGCCTCCTGGATCTGCTCCGCGCGGAAGATATCTCCCCAGGGCACGTCGATGCGATGCACATCAGCCCCATAGCGCGTCGCCATGTCGATCATGCGCTCGCCGAAGTAGCCGTTCACGCAGATCAGGATAGGGTCACCCTCCTCGATGAAGTTGCAGAGGGCGGCCTCCATGCCGGCGCTCCCCGTGCCCGATACAGGGATCGTGAGCCGGTTGGTGGTCTCGAAGACCGTGCGAAGCAGCTCCTGAACCTCGTCCATGATGGCGAGGAAGTCAGGGTCCAGATGGCCGATGGAGGGCATGGCCATGGCCCCGAGGACACGGGGGTGTACCATGCTGGGGCCAGGCCCCAACAACAGCCTGGGCGATGGGTTGAGGTCCGTGTAGCGTTTACTCATCAGCACTCCTCCCGAAGTGAAAGAAGGGATGGCGCATTCTAATCCAGGGAAAGGACCCTTGTCAACGTGGGAACTTGCGGGGTAGTGTATCTTTCTCCTTCTGTGAGGAAAGGCCAGCCGGTATGCTCCTCCGGCTGGCCTTCGCGATCTGATGGAACGGTTGGGAGGCGGGGATCACGAGTCCCAGGATTGCAGGACCTTCATGTAATTGGCCCGCTCGAAGGCGGCCGGCTCGGCTACGTTCTTCTGGCTCATGCTGCCCTGCATCTGGGCGATGGAGTCGTACTCATGTTCCTCCATCCATCGGGTCATGTCATCCAGGATCTCGCTGATGCGCCCGATGCCCTTCTCCAGCAGCTCAGAGGCCATCATGGCGACCTTGGCCCCGGCCATCATGCATTTCAGTACGTCCTCATGGGTGTGGACGCCGCCGGTGATGGCGAGGTCCACCGGCACTCGCCCGTAGAGGATCGCCACCCAGCGTAAGGGGAGACGGAGCTCATCCGAGGTGCTCAGCACCAGGTGGGGCACGACCTCCAGATTCTCCAGATCGAGGTCCGGCTGATAGAAGCGATTGAAGAGCACCAGTGCGTCGGCGCCCGACTCCGCCAGGCGATGCGCCATGTTGGCGGTGGCGCTGAAGAACGGGCTGAGCTTGATGGCCACCGGGATGGAGACGTGCTGCTTTACATCGCGGAGGACCTCCAGATACATCTCCTCCACCTCGGCTCCCGTCATCGCCGGGTCCGTGGGAAGGTAGTAGATGTTCAGCTCCAGGGCGTCCGCCCCGGCCTCCTCGATCTTCTGGGCGTATTCGATCCACCCACCCGAGGAGACGCCGTTCAGGCTGCCGATGATGGGGATGTCCACCGCCTGCTTGGCCTGTTGAATCTGCTCCAGATATCCCTCGGGGCCGGCCTTGTATGTCTCCAGGTCCGGGAAGTAGCTCAGCGCCTCCGCGAAGGTATCCGCCCCGTGGCTCAGATGATGATCCAGCTCTCGGCTTTCCAGGGTGATCTGCTCCTCGAAGAGGGAGTACATCACCACGGCGGCCGCCCCTGCGTCCTCCATCCTGCGGATATTGTCGAGGCTGGCGGATAGGGGAGATCCCGATGGCACGATCGGGTTCTTGAGGCTCAGCCCCATATAGGTTGTCTTCAGATCCATGGTGTCCTCCCCTGATGGTCTCAGGAAACAATTGCGCGGGGCCGGAGACCCCGCGCAATGATCGTCGTCCTTCCTCTTAGCCCAGCTTCGAGAGCTGTTCGTATTTATGCCAGTGTTCCTCGACGGCCTCTTGGGCCTTCTGGAGCAACTGCTCCGCCACCTCCGGATTGCTTCGGACCAGCATCCGATACCGGGCCTCGTTGTAGATGTAATCCTTCAGTGGCCGCTTGGGGGCCCGGGAGTCCAGCTGAAGCGGGTTTTTGCCCTCGGCCTTCCGTCTGGGATCATACCGGTACAGCAACCAGTAGCCGGTCTCCACCGCCAGCTTCTGCTGGTCCAGCCCCTTGGCCATGTCAATGCCGTGCGCGATGCAGTGGCTGTAGGCGATGATCAGCGAGGGCCCATCGTAGGATTCGGCCTCCAGGAAGGCCCGGACGGTGTGCGCGTCGTTGGCACCCATGGCGACCTGGGCGACGTAGACGTTGCCGTAGGTCATGGCCATCATGCCCAGGTCCTTCTTCGGCGTCCCTTTTCCGCCCGCGGCGAATTTGGCCACCGCGGCCAGCGGCGTGGCCTTGGAGGCCTGGCCGCCGGTGTTGGAGTAGACCTCCGTGTCCAGCACCAGCACATTGACGTTCCGCCCGCTGGCCAGCACGTGATCCAGGCCGCCGTATCCGATGTCGTAGGCCCATCCGTCGCCACCCACGATCCACACGCTCTTCTTGACCAGGAAGTCGGCCACGGCCAGCAGGTTTTTGGCCTCCGGGGTGTCCATGCCCTGCAGTTTGGCCTTCAGCTCGGCGACGCGCTGGCGCTGCGCGTCGATGCCGGCCTCGTCGGACTGATCGGCGGTGAGGATCGCGTCGGCCAGCTCGGGGCCGATGACGTCCCGCAGCCGATCCACCAGCTCCCGGGCGTATTCCATCTGCTTGTCGATGGTCAGACGCATGCCGAGCCCGAACTCGGCGTTGTCCTCGAAGAGCGAGTTGCTCCAGGCCGGTCCACGGCCGTCGTTGTTAAACGTCCATGGCGTGGTGGGTAGGTTGCCGCCGTAGATGCTGGAGCAGCCGGTCGCGTTCGCGACGATGGCGCGATCCCCGAAGAGCTGGCTCATAAGCTTGAGATAGGGCGTCTCGCCGCAGCCCGCGCAGGCACCGGAGAACTCGAAGAGCGGTCGCAGGAGTTGCACGTTCTTCACGTTGGTGAATCGCAGGCCATCGTGGTGGGGGATGTCCGGCAGTTTCAGGAAGAAGTCCCAGTTCTTCCGCTCCTGCTCGCGCAGCGGGATCTGCGGCGCCATATTGAGGGCCTTGCGGCCCACCTGGGTCTTGTCCTTGGCCGGGCAGACCTCCACGCACAGCTGGCATCCGGTGCAGTCTTCCACGGACACCTGGATGGTATACATCTTATCCGCAAGCTCGCGCCAGCGGGCCTTGGCGGACTTGAAGGTCTCCGGGGCGCCCTCCAGCGCGCTCTTGTCGTAGACCTTGGCCCGGATCACCGCGTGCGGGCAGACCAACACGCACTTGCCGCACTGGATACAGAGATCCGGCTCCCAGACCGGCACCTCCAGGCTGATGTTCCGCTTCTCCCATTGGGTGGTCCCGCTGGGCCAGGTGCCGTCGACCGGCATCGAGCTGACCGGCAGCAGGTCGCCCTCGCCGGCGATCATCTTGGCCGTCACCTTTTGCACGAACTCCGGCGCCTCCGGCGGCACCACCGGCGGCATCTCGATGGTGCTGGTCGCCCGCTCGGGCACTTTCACCTCGTGCAGGTGGGCCAGGGCCGCGTCCACGGCCGCGTAATTCCGGCGCACGATCTCCTCGCCGCGCTTGCCGTAGGTCTTGCGGATCGCCTCCTTGATCTTGGCGATGGCCTCGTCCTGCGGGATGATGCCGCTGATGGCGAAGAAGCAGGTCTGCATGATGGTGTTGATGCGCACGCCCATGCCGGTCTGTTTGGCGACGTCATAGGCGTCGATCACGTAGAACTTCAGCTTCTTGTTGATGATCTGCTCCTGCACCGCCCGAGGCAGGTGGTCCCAGACCTCATCCGGCGGATAGGGCGCGTTCAGCAGGAAGGTGGCGCCCTCTACGGCGTTCTCCAGAACCTTGTACTTCTCCAGGAAGCCGAACTGATGCACGGCGACGAAGTTCGCCTTCTGAATCTGGTATGTGCTGTGAATCGGGCGTGGGCCAAAGCGCAGGTGGGAGATGGTTCGGGCGCCCGATTTCTTGGAGTCGTATACGAAGTATCCCTGGGCGTAGTTGGGGGTTTCCTCGCCGATGATCTTGATGGAGTTCTTATTGGCGCTGACCGTGCCGTCGGCGCCCAGGCCCCAGAACATGGCTCGCACGACGTCATCCGGCTCGATATCGAAATTGGGATCGTACTCAAGGCTGGTGTGGGCGACGTCGTCGATGATGCCGACCGTGAAGTGCTTCTTGGGCTGCCCGTTCGCCATCTCGTCGAAGACGCCCTTGATCATGGCCGGCGTGAACTCCTTAGACGACAGGCCGTACCGACCGCCGATGATCTTGGGCATCTCCTTGAAGGGGGCGATGCCCTCCGCCATGCCCTCGTTGGCGGCCGCCACCACGTCGAGGTAGAGGGGCTCACCGGCCGCCCCGGGCTCCTTGGTGCGATCGAGGGTCGCGACGATCTTCACGGTGGGCGGCAGCGCGGCCAGGAAGTGCTTGATGGAGAAGGGGCGGTAGAGCCGTACCTTGACGAGGCCGACCTTCTCGCCCTGAGCGACCAGGTAGTTCACGGTCTCCTCGGCCGCTTCGCACCCGGACCCCATCAGGACGATCACCCGCTCGGCGTCGGGCGCGCCGACGTAATCGAAGAGGTGATACTGGCGCCCCACCAGGTTGGCGAACTTATCCATGGTCTTCTGCACGATCTCTGGTGTGGCCAGGTAGTACGGGTTGATCGTCTCCCGGGCCTGGAAGAAGACGTCCGGGTTCTGCGCCGTGCCGCGGATGAACGGGCGATCCGGGGAGAGGGCTCGCTCGCGATGGGCTCGCACCAGGTCGTCGTCGATCATAGCCCGCATGTCGTCCTCGGTCAGCTTCTCCACCTTCATGATCTCATGGGATGTGCGGAAGCCGTCGAAGACGTGCAGGAAGGGCACCCGGGCCTCCAGCGTGCTGGCCTGAGCGATCAGGGCGAAGTCCATCACCTCTTGCACGGAGTTGGAGAAGAGCATGGCCCAACCCGTCGCGCGGGTTGCCATCACATCGCTGTGATCGCAGAAGATGGAAAGGGCGTGCGTCGCCACGGAGCGGGCGGCGATGTGGAAGACGGTGCTGGTCAGCTCGCCCGCGATCTTGTACATGTTGGGGATCATCAGCAGCAGGCCCTGGCTGGCGGTAAAGGTCGTGGTCAGGGATCCTGCCTGCAGGGCGCCGTGGACCGCGCCGGCGGCGCCGCCCTCGGATTGCATTTCAACGACCAGGGGGATCGTGCCCCAGATATTCTTCTCGCCACGGGCGCTCCAGGCGTCGGCGTGCTCGCCCATGGGTGAGGATGGGGTAATCGGATAAATGGCGATCACTTCATTGGTCTTATGGGCAACATAGGCCGCGGCCTCGTTGCCGTCTATGGTCACCTGGGTACGTGTCATCGCATGGCCTCCTCAACCGAAAAGATCAGAATCTCCCCAGGAATGATAAGCCTAAAATCATTTCCTTGCACTGATTTTCGTCATGTTGGCCTCTGGGCGGCCCATCCCCAGGGGGCACAGCGAGATGGCGTGCCCGTGTGCGCCTCCTCGCCTCCCCTGGCAGGCGACGTTGCCAGATGCGCCCCCTCCTCGGCCTGATTCAGGTGGCAGGGCCGGGCGGGGCAGGTGGAGAACGGAAACCGGGGGGCTCTTTTGATGGGCTGCGCCCCTCCGGGCTTCCCGCCGTATTTTCACCGAAGCAGACATGCTGCCATGAGACATGGACGTTGGAGTTTTCGCCTCTCTGTGCTATAATAGAAATGCCTACTGCGAACATTTGAGCTAAGGCGTTGGGACTCCGATTCGAAGCCGTGGGGTGAGGAGGCGGTGACGGATAGACGAGGCACTTCACGTCGGTCTGTAAGCGCGAGCAGGCGGAGAACGCGGGGGCGCGGCCGCCGAACGCGCCGGGGGATCTCCTGGGGCGCGGTGGCCCGGCTGGCCTTGCGCGGGGAGGTGTGGGGCGTCCTTTTGGTCGCCGCCGGGCTTCTCACCCTGATCAGCCTTCCCGGGGCGGATGAGGGGGTGATCACCCGCTGGTGGGTCCACAACCTGCGCTCCGCCTTTGGCGTGGGGGTGTATCTGATCCCCGTCATCTTCGGCGTGGCGGGCTTCCGGCTGGTGGTCGGGGCGGTGGAGGGCGAGCGAGACTGGCAACAGCCGTTGGGGCTGGCGGTGTTCTTCCTCGCCTTCCTGTCGCTGGCCTATGTCCTCTCCGGAGAGCCGAGCCGTGAGGCGGCTCTGGCGGGACGGGGCGGCGGGCTCGTCGGATGGAAGATCGGGCAGATGCTGGTGGACGGCATCGGGCTGGTTGCCAGCGCTGCCGTCCTGGTCGTGGTGGGGGTCCTGGCGCTGATCTGGGCCACACACCACACGCTGGAGGAGCTCGCCCGCTGGGTGGTGCCCTTCGTCGAGCAGCTCTGGCAGACCTGGCAGGCCCGGCGGGCCGGGGTCGGCCAGGGGGCGCCGTTGCCTTCGGGCAAGCTCCCATGGCATGTCCGGATGCGCGCCTGGCTGCGGGGGCGTTTACAGCCCTTCTCGCCGGAGGGAACGCCTGAGGCGATGGTCGCGAGGCCGCCGTCGCCGGGACGCTCGGCAGCAGCTCCCACGCGCTCGGGGCCGCCGAGCCGCGGCGGCTCGCCGTCCGGGGAGTTGTTGCAGGGGCGCGTGGTCGGCGATACGGTCGGCCCTCAGGAGTGGCGCCTTCCCTCGATCTCCGAGGTTTTGGACGAGTCGAGCGAGGCGGAGATCAGCCGGGAGGAGATCCGGGAGCGGGCGCGCATCATCGAGGAGACGCTGGCGAGCTTTGGGGTCCCGGTGCGGGTGGTGGAGGCCAATCAGGGCCCGGCGGTGACCCAGTTCGGGGTGCAGCCGGGGTATATCGAGCGCAAGACCAAGGATGGCCGCGTGAAGCAGGTCAAGGTCAAGGTCAGCCGCATCCAGGCGCTGGCTAACGACCTCGCCCTGGCGCTGTCCGCCTCTCCCATTCGCATTGAGGCCCCTGTGCCGGGCCGCCCGATCGTCGGCATCGAGGTCCCGAACGTGCAGACCTCGATGGTGTCCCTGCGCAGCCTGTTGGAGTCGGAGGAGTTCCAATCGCTCTCAGCGCCGCTTCGGATCGCGTTGGGGCGTGATGTGTCCGGCCAGCCCGTGGTGGCCGATCTGGCCTCCATGCCCCACCTGCTCATCGCCGGGGCCACCGGGTCCGGCAAATCCGTCTGCATCAACTCCATCATCGTGACGATGCTGTGCACCCACACCCCGGAGACGCTTCGCTTCCTGATGATCGACCCCAAGATGGTGGAGCTGACCGGGTACAACGGCATCCCGCACCTGATCGCCCCGGTGGTGGTCGACATCGAGCGGGTGGTGAGCGCGCTGCAATGGGCCACCCGTGAGATGGAGCGGCGGTACAAGCTCTTCGCCAAAGCCCGGGCGCGGAACATCGAGGCGTACAATGAGATGCTGCGCGCCCATGGCGAGCCGATCCTCCCGTACATTCTGGTGGTGATCGACGAGCTGGCCGATCTGATGATGGCCGCGCCGGAGGAGGTGGAGCGGACCATCTGTCGGCTGGCCCAGATGGCGCGAGCGACCGGCATCCACCTCATCATCGCCACGCAACGCCCCAGCGTGGACGTCGTGACGGGATTGATCAAGGCGAATTTCCCCGCTCGCATCGCCTTCGCCGTCGTCTCCCAGATCGATTCCCGGGTGATCCTGGACACGCCGGGCGCCGAACGCCTGCTGGGCCGAGGCGATATGCTCTTCATGCGTCCCGATTCGTCGAAGCTGGAGCGCTTGCAGGGCGCGTATGTGTCAGATCGGGAGCTGGAGCGGTTGGTCCGCTACTGGAAGGGGATGAACGCGCCTGAGGAGGATCAGACGGGCCTGGTCGGGGTTCGCGGGCTGGCCACGGCGCCCTCCGTGGAGCCGGGGGATGTGGTGCAGCGCCCCTTGTGGGAGGAGATGATCGAGCGAGAGCGAAAGGCGGCCCAGCGCGATGACCTGTATGACAAGGCGGTGGAGGTGGTGCGCGAGGCCGGCCGGGCCTCAGTCTCCCTGCTGCAGCGGCGCCTGCGCATCGGATATTCGCGCGCCGCGCGCCTGATCGATATGCTGGAGGAGGAAGGGATCATCGGCCCCGATGAGGGTGGTCCTCGAGGTCGTAAGGTGTTGATCCCTCAGGATCCGGGTCAGGAGGAGGAGGGCCCGGCGGGGGAAGAGGCGCCGGCCGGGGGCGAGGATTCGGAGGTGACGCCGCCTCGTGTGTGGTTCTGAGTCGGGTGCGTGGTCATTGAATCGTTTGCCTGGCTCTATTGGATGCGCTATAATGTTTTTGGGCTTCGGGTGAACGTCGTCCCGCTTATTCCCTCTATTTCCATCTGATCACCATATACCTCGGCGACAGGTGGATTCCCTCAGTTCTCATCGCCACGAAGGCGTCTCTATATCGTGGCTGGTAAACTGTACGACGAGCGAACCGCAAAAGCGTAGAAGGAGGTGCCTCTGGCGTGATCTTATCCCGGGTTCTGGCATATAGATCGGGCATTCGTAGTCGTGCGGCCCCACGTGTGGGCCTGCGATTCGCTGACGAAAGAAGGGAGGTCGGATGATGCAAAAGCGGTTGTTCTCGCTCATGACGGTGCTGGTCGTCTTCTCGCTGCTGGTCACCGCTGGTGCCGGCCGCGCCACGCCGACGCCGGCTCCGGCAGCTCCTGCAGAGGCGCAGCGGACGCCGAAG
>JAJRVX010000060.1:0-10405 GCA_024277095.1 Chloroflexota bacterium | reverse complement strand
GGCGCCCTGATGACCGATCTCCCGCTCTTCGCCCGCGTGGAAGGGGTGCAGTACCCGATGTCCACCGAGGGGCTGATGAAGGGTGGATCGCTGTACTGGGCGATCGTGCCCGCACAGCCGGGCATCCAACCCGGGCAGCGGACCCGGATCCAGATTCAGATCGGCGATCAGGTGACCCCGCTGCGGTTGCGGAAGGAGTTCGTCCTGGAGGCGGGCGAGTTCCCGCCCTTGATCGCGGACAGCCCCACCGAGCGCTCGGACGGGATCCTGGAGGAGGGCAAGCTGCATCTGCGTGTCCATTTCGAGGGATCGCCGCCGCCCACGGAGGCCCGGGTGGAGGCCTTCATCCAGGACACGAGCACGGGGGACGTCGCCCGCATCCTCCTCGCCTGCTCGGAGGGGGTGTGCGAGGATAAGAGCTTCACGCCGACCCAGGGGCGGCATTACCAGGTGCTGTTCCTTGCCACCGCTACGACGGCGGACGGGGTGGTGTACAACGATTTCGCCGAGGGCAGCCTGACCATGCGCGATGCGTTGCGCCTGGAGTCGTTGCCCTCGATCTTGGACCTGGGGCGTGTGCCCCTCTATCAGGATTCCGTGGAGCGGGAGTTGACGTTCTCCGCCTACACGGAGCAGCCCTTCCAGCTGAAGGCCAGCGTGGAGTTGCAATCGGCCACATCGGGCATGCGGCCGGGCCAGTTGACGGTCAGCCTGGCTCGCCCCACCCATGAGGGGGGGAATCGCTACAAGACATTGCTCACGCTCAGCGGCTTCGATCAGCTGGCCCCGGGACAGTACACGGGCACCATCACCTTCCATGCCGGGGACGATCTGGACGTGCAGCCGTCCAGCGTGCCGCTCAAGTTCAGCATCCCGGAGCCGGAGATCCGGCTGACGATGCCCGGCTCCGTCGATCTGGGCGAGATCCGGCGGCCGCGTGAGCCGCGAGAGTTCAAGATCAAGGCGGAGTTCACCGAGGGCACGGTCTCGGAGTTGGAGGGGATGTTGGCCAATCTGACCCGGGATGGGCAGCCCGTGGATGCCGATCACTTCACCGTGCTGGTCGGACAGCCCGTTCCGCAGGGGGATGACGGCCACATCTACACGATCCCGGTGCGGCTCTCCGCCATCGCCCGGCCGCCGGCCGGCGTCTATCGCGGTGAGATCGTCTTCTCGTCGCCGTCCGGGCTCTCCATTGAGCCGCGCCAGGTGCAGGTCGTCTTCAACGTCCCGCAGCCGGAGGTGATCCTGACCCTCAGCGGCGATGTGCTGGACTTCGGCGACGTGGCCGATCTCACGCGGCCGACCAGCGTGCCGGTTTACATGGAGCTGCGGTACATCGACAGCCCGCCGCGGATCGAGGCGACCCTGTCCGACGTGCGGCATTCCGGCGGCGGCGTGCAGGCGGCCAGCGCCCTGACCGTCCGGACGGGCGTCATCCAGCAGGACGGCGAGGGCTATCGCGTGCCGCTGCTCCTGAGCGCCGAGGGGAAGGTGCCCCCTGGCCTGTATCAGGGCACGATCGTCCTGCAGGCCGGCGAGGGGGTTGCCGTCCGGCCGTCCAAGATCAGCTTCACCGTGCGTCAGCTGACCACCCTGCAGGCGTTGGGGCGTCGGCTGGCCCCCATTGGGACGTTCCTGCGCACCTGGTTCTGGCCGCTGCCGCCGATCCGGTTCACCGGGTTCGTGGGCTGGCTGGTGTTGTTGGTGCTCATCAACACCGGGCTGCGGCTGCGCCCTGCGGCGCCCCGGGAGGGCGGCGTGGTCATCGCTGACGCCACCGGGGAGACGGTCACCGTCCCGCGCAATCGCCCGCTGTATCTGGTGATGGGGCGGGATGGCGTGGGCTTCAGCACCAAGCAGGCGGATCGGACGCGGGCTCTGGCGATCGTGGACCTGGAGCAACGGGTGACCGGGCAGTCCACGAGAGCGAATTGGCGAGCCGTGCTCCGCGCGAACCCAACCGCCCCCACTCAGGTTCGCGTGGCCTATTGGCGCCCGGAGACCGGGCGTTGGCGCCTGGTCGGCGAGCAGGGGCGTGTGCTGAATCCCGGCACCCGCTTCCGCATTCGGCTGGTCGAGAGCGGCGATAAGTTCTATTTCCGTTACATGGATGAGGGATGAGCAGGGGAGTATCCTATGGCAGGACTTATGCGCATTTCATCAAACGGTGATCGATCCTCCAAACCCACGCTTCGCCCCACGTTGGTGCTGGGGTTGGGGGGCACGGGCGTCGATGTGTTGCGCTTCTTCAAGCGACGCCTGCGTGAGGCGTGGGGGCTCGGGCCGGCGGAGGAGATCCCGGGCATCATCCAGCTTTTGGGCGTCGATACCATGCCCTGGGCGAATCTGCCCGGCCAGGAGTACCTCCATCGCCATGAGTACGCCTATATCGGCGGTTACAATGCCACTCAGGTCCTGCGCCATCTGGATAACCATCCCGCCATCAAGGCGTGGTGGAACTGGCCGCCGGAGATGGTGCCGCTGGGGCAGATCCACAGCGGCGCCCGGCAGATCCGCTGCGTCGGCCGGCTGTCCTTCTTCCGCCGCTATCGCACCTTCTGGAGCCACCTGGAGCCCAAGCTGAGCCGCATGGCCGCCGTGGCCACCATCGAGGAGACGGAGAACCGGGGCTATCCGGTCATCCGGGAGGGCGGGATTCGCCACATCTACATCGTGACCTCCCTCTGCGGCGGCACCGGAAGCGGCATCTTCCTGGACGTCGCCCACAAGATCCGTCACCTGTTCGGCGAGCAGGCCATCATCACGGGCATCCTGGGCATGCCGTCGATCTTCATCGAGGAGCTGGACAGCGATCTGCAGAAGCGCCGGATCCAGGCCAACGCCTACGCCGCCTTGAAGGAGCTGGACGCCTTCCAGAGTGGCCACGACTTCACCGTCCAGTATCCCGGCGAGGACCCGATCACGGTCAGCCGCCCCTTCGATCGCATCTACCTGATCGAGCGGCGGAACATCGCGGGTGAGGTCCTGGACACCCTGGATGACGTCAAGCAGATGATGGCCCACCAGATCTTCCTGGAGACGGTCTCCCACATCGGGTCCCGGATCTGGTCCTACGATGTGAACATCTCCCAGGAGCGCCACCGCGATGGGACCAGCATGTTGGCCTACAGCTCCTTTGCCACCTCCGCTCTGGTGGTGCCCAAGGAGCGCATGTTGGAGTATTGCGCGCTGAAGTACGCGGAGCGCTTGCTGGATCTCGGCCTGCTGCGGGAGTTGGAGCCCGAGGATAAGAACGCCCTGATGGCCGAGGCCCAGTCCGTGATCACCTTCGTGCAGGATACGATCATGGGGCGCAAGCAGCGGCCGGCCACCACGGCCGCCCCCGCGGCGTCCGATGTGGAGGAGGAGATCTTCGAGGAGGAGGACGACTTCGAGTCCTTTGAGGAGGAGGAAGAGGAAGAGGAGGACTGGGAGCACGAGGGGCGGCCGGCGCCGACGCTGTGGAATGAGGCCGCCTACGATCGGCTGCTGCAGGACCTGCGTGACCTGCTGCACCAGATCGTCCGGCACTACGGGCTGCGAGGGGTTCATTTCTTCGTGGACACGCTGCATCAGTCGCTGGTGGCCCAACGTGAGCAGGCGCGTGAGGACGAGGACAACCTGACCCGCCGTATCGAGGCCCTGGAGGTGAACCTGGCCCGGGTGCGTGATCCCTTCATCGTCAACCTCCTCAACTTCTGGCCCTTTGACATGCTCTTCGTGGACAACCTCAAGCGGGCGACCCGCCGGGAGCGCGCCGTGCTGGGCGAGCAGATGACGCGCCTCACCCGGGCTCGCAGCCGGGTGCAGGCGATGCATGGCGTGTGGGATCAGCTCATCCCCGTCCTGGAGGAACTGCGCTGGGAGGTCGAGAATCGGATCGGCGACGTGGAGGCCGCGCGGGAGAAGGGGATCGTCGAGCCCCTAGGGCTCTTCTTCCGGCTGGGCGGCCGCGCCACGTGGGAGAACGCGTACGCGTTGACCAGCGAGGCCGTGGACGATCGCTACATCGCCAACGAGTTCGAGCGGCGCAACTGGGATCGCGTCCTGCGCCATCGCCTCAGCGATTCGCTGAATCATCTGGCGGAGGACCCGGTCCTCTTCCGGGTGGAGGTGGAGATCAGCGAGCAGCGGATGTTCGGGGAGACGGTGTACGCCAAGTCGCTCAAGCTGCTCTCGCATCTGCCCGACAATGAGGATCAGCCGCTGACCTGGTTTGATATCCGCGATCGGCTTCTGCGCCACAGCCGCTACGAGGTGGTGGACGTATCGATCCAGGATGAGGAGTTCCACTTCGCCCGCATCCTGGCCACGAATCGATCACTGCTCCAGGAGCGGGTCAAACAGCTATTCGCTCGTTGTCATCCCTTCTGGCGTTACGATCTGGATCGCGGCGGGCTGGATGAGCAGGATCTGGAGCACACCATCCTGGTGGGCGTGGATGACGCCATCCGTCACATGAAGCTGTATGACGATCTGCTCCGGGATTACAGCGAATACGAGCGTGTATCTACCGGCGATCCCCTCCGTATCGAGGCGTGTAAGATCAGCCACGGCCTGCCGATCATGTACGTCGAGAACATCGAGACGTTGCAGCGCCACTACCAGGAGTTCATCACACGCAGCCCGGTCCATCTCCAGATGGACTGGCAGAACCTGCCCGAGATCGTCTTGGCCGATGCCGTGACCCATCCGGCGCGCGAGGCTTCTGGGCGCCGTTCGAGGCTGGCGTAGGTCAAGGGGGAGAGACCATGGGGGCGGCTGGAAGCAACCGGGCAGCGCTCATCGGCCTGGGGGGATGGGGATGTCGCGTGTTGGCGCATCTCTGGCCTCGTTTGCGCCAGGCGGACGAGCGTCGGGCGCTGGTGACATCGAATCTCACCCCGATCCACTACACGGTGAGCTTCGCCCTCGTGATGCCGGATGATGACCATCAGCTTACCATCGCCCGGCCTCGCCCGGGCCGTTGGGATACCCCCGAGTTCTCCGAGACGCCCTGGCACGCCCTGTCCGACCTCTCGCGTGGCGGTCAGCGGCATAGCCGCGCCTGGCGTGAGGAGACGTATCGGTGGCTTCAGGACGCCATTGATGTGTTGGAGGCGCACCTCCCGCCGGAGGGGGCCGCCGGCGTCGGCCGGATGGCCATGCTCCGCACCCTGATCGCCCACGAGTCGGCCATCGCCCAGCAGCTGGTTTGGATCATGGACCAGGCACGCATCGATCGGGGCGAGCCCACAGCCGAGATCGCCAAGCTCACGATCTACATCCTGGCCTCGCTGGCTGAGGACATCGCCTCCGTGCTGATCTGGCCGCTGGCGGCGATGATCCGTCAGGCGGTGGGCACCTATACCCCCATCGAGGTGGTCGGGCTCCTCCAGGCGGACTCCTTCGCCTCGTCGCCGGAGCGCTTCTATGAGTTGGCCGGTGTGCACTTGGCCCTGCACGAGATGGCCGTCCTGGAGTCCTCCGATCCCGAACGGCAGGAGGCGGTGCGGGCTTCCCTGCCGCGCGGTCAATGGCTGGAGGCGTTGGGGACGCACCCTCTGGATTATCGATATCTGATCAGTCGTGAGAAGATCGGGGGCACCACGGCCGAGGGCGAGGGCGAGATCATCACCATGATCGGGAATGCCCTGGAGGCCTTCCTGCTCTCCGATGTCGACCGCTGCCTCAGCGAGCGGTTGGCGCCGGATCTGCCTGCGCTGCACGAGCGGAACGGTTATAGCAGCCTGGGCGCCGCCTCCGTCTACGTGCCGGTGGACCAGATGCGCGCCCGCAGCCGGGATCAGGTGCGCCTGCGGGTATTGCGCGATCACTTCCTGACCCCCCTGGTGCCCGAGCAAGCGCGGCAGGTGGAGGAACTGGCCCATACCCTGGGGCGTGACCTGCTCTCCGTCGTGCGGCTGGAGCAGGCTTTGATCGGCAGCGGCCCTATTGAGCTGGATCAGGACACGTGGCGTCCGCTTTCCGATGATGTGGGGCCCTTCGTGCCTGTGCGCCTGCGGGAGAGTGAGTTGCAGCCGCCCCTCAGCGGAACGGAGGGGCTGGGCCCCGTCGCCCGGTTGGAGTTCATTCAGCAACACTTCGATCAACTGGAGGGGGCTCGCCTGCCACGTTGGCGGCAGGAGCTTCTGGTGCGAGCCGGGGTGATCCCGACGCCGGACGCCGAGGATCTGGCGGACGCCCGGGAGGAGCCCGAACAGCCGTCGGAGGCCCAGGCGGATGCGTCGGAATCCTTCGCCGAGGCGCCGTCTCCCGGGCAGACGGCGGTCCACCATCTGCTGGATCAGGTGGATCGCTTCCTGCTGGGGCTTGTGCGGGAGGGGGGACGCGGCGGACTGCGCATGGCGATCCACTGTGCGGAGCGGGTCTCCGAGCTGGTCCAACAGGACAGCGTGGGGCTTTCGGCGCAGCGCAGTCAGATGGCTATCCCGCCCGCGCTGCGCAACCTAAGCACCTCGACCGAGGTCAACCGATTGACCCGCCTGATGGAGAGCTGGAGTCAGGTTCAGAGCCACCCGGGGTGGGTCTTCCTGATCTCGCTGGTCCTCAGCCTGGTGGTGGGCACGGCCGCCGCGCGGGCCAACGGCATGGGGCCTGGAGAGCTGCAGGCGGCGGGCTTGGTAAGGTTGGTCGTCAGCGCCGTGGTCTTGGGCGTGGTCGTGGGGGCTAGCATCCTGATGCTGGCCCGAAGTCAGCTGGACCGGCTGACGAATCGGCTCATGCGGGCCAAGGCCGCCGTCATCAACCGCCAGCTGAACGACCTGGTGTATGAGTTGACCGTGAACGCGCACACCGCCTTGCACGAGCAGATCCTGGCGCGCGTGGGCTATCTGCAACGTACGCTGGCCGAGCTGGAACGGGAGCAGGCGCAACTGGCCGCCGCGCTCGCCCGCCCGATGACGGCGGAATCCTCCTTCGTGCGATCGGCCATCCTCGATAACGCCATCTACGACGGCATCTGGGCCAGAGCCCAGCGCTGGATCAGCGGCGATATCGCCCCGCGGCTGTGGACCAACGGCAACGGGCCGCCCGACGAGCTGCTGGCTGCCTGGCGGGATACGCTGGAGGGAGTGCCCGCCGAGCCCACGCTGGCGCAGCTGGGCCAGCGGCCGGCACTGAGTTATACGGACGAGACGGGGGCTCGAACACCGCTCGCGGAGGCGATCTCGGGGGCGGTGGCTCGCTATGCGGCCATGGTCTCTCAGCCTTACCTGCCCCCGGGTGCCAGCGTGGAATCTTCCCTGATGCGCCTAGCCGGGCCGCATGACGGTGAGGAGAAGCACGTCGACGCGGGATGGCAACTGGATGACCTTTGCGTCCGGGCCCGCCCCTTCATCGGGCTGGAGGAGACGGAGCATGACATCGGCGCGGTGGTGAGCATCGATCTGGCCGCCGTGCCGTATACCATGAGCCAGTGGCTCGGCCGGGAGACGGGGGCCGCACTGCACGTGCATCCCGTTCCCTCCTCGGACCCCTTCTCCATCATCGTGGTGCGCACGTTGCATGGCCTGTTGCGGGACCACCTGCCTCAGCTGCGGCGTTATGCGACGGCCTTCCAGGGGCTCAACGCCGAGGAGCGCAGCCGGTTGATCGTCAGCCCCATCCTGGCGGGCGAGCCCCCCGTGCCAGGGGATGAGGAGCAGGAGGCCCCAATGGATGGGGAGGCCGAGCCTGCACCGGCCGGCGAAGGGGAACCCTCCCCCGAAGGTGATGCGACGGATGGAGAGGACTCCTCGGAGATGGACCAGGCGGCCGACGAGGCTGAGCCCGTGATGGCGGATGAGGGGCCCACCCCCGCGGAGGCCAGCGGGGAGGAACTCACGGAGACGGATCAAGCGGCGAGCGAGGTTGAACCGGAGCCCACCTCCTCATCGCACGCGTGAGGGTTGTCTTGTGTAGTGTGGCCTTATCTTGGCGCTGAAGAAGGCGCATCAATCCATTGCCTGATTTACCTCGCATTTGTATTCCGCTAGAGTTCTTCGCGAACCTAAGCTCCTTTAGATTGATAGTACTCGATAGCCCCATAGTCTTAAAAGATCTTTCCCCGCGTGGCATTGACATGGCTCAAGATCACATGTAATATGGTTCTGGTAACACAACTTCTTGCCGGAGCATGATGTTATGGCATTGCAAAGCCCCTGGCTGGATTCGGCTGTCCAACTGTTGGCAGACAATCTCAATATCTTGCCAGCGATCGGTGGAGCCGTTGAGGAGCTAGAACGCCCGGATGAAGATGAGATTGAAGATCTACTCATCAACGCCGAAACGAGAGAAATCACCGAGTTTCTGGAAACGCCTACTCCGAGCTTAAACAACCTCTATCGTCCTACCCCGCCGCTTTTTCGTAAGGAGAAACACCTATACCAGTTCTTCATCGACGGCAGCCTCCGAACATACTACCTGGCTACCGGCATTGAAGGAAATCGTTCATTTCCTATCGAGTTAGCCCAGATCGGCGCGGCCGTGATGCAACGTGACGAGAGAGGTACAGTCCGCCCGCTCCGGGTAAGTCATCGCATTCTACTGCTGCTTCCGAAAGGCTCGTTGGGTGTTTCAGACACCTTATGGCAACGTCTTGAAGGTCTGAACACGCCTGATGGTTTCTTCGAAGTTGTAGATACCACACAACGCACGGTCAACACGCCTCAAGAACCAACCGTTGAGAATCTGCGGACCCGAGCCGGTGGCATCGCCCGCAACCGGATGCACAGGCTAGAAATAGAGCTTATCAAGGAGACAAGGGCTCGGCGCGATGAGGACACCTGGCTCATCCTGGACGGTGCTGTCAAGCTGGATGAATTCATCAAGGCTCCCTACATGATCGGCGTAGCCAAGAATTTCCGCAAA
This sequence comes from Chloroflexota bacterium, assembly GCA_024277095.1. GTDB lineage: Bacteria > Chloroflexota > Anaerolineae > DUEN01 > DUEN01 > DUEN01. Next base: position 1,552 of record JAJRVX010000060.1, on the reverse strand, counting down.
GACCCGGTATTTCGGTTCGGGCGCTCCGGCCGCAAACGGAAAGACATCACTGCGCTGCTGGCTGGCCTTCCATACGCACACCGTACCGTTGCCTTCAGCGCCCATGGCGGCCAGGTCGCCTTTTGGTATGTTCGCTTGCGTGAGCAAAAAGAGGTAGACTACCCTTTGATGGGTGTCGTGAAAGTAGAACTGCCGCGCCCAGACCGCACACCTGTCGATGCCGACTTAGCAGACCTGCTTTCGAGAGCATTAGTTGCCGAACGAAACGTCACGCCACATGGCCGTGACCGTCGCTGGCATTGTCACCTGTATCCGATCTTCCTCGCCGAGCAGGCGATCAAGAACCGCTTCTACTCACGGGATGTCCTCATGGGAATGATCCGTTGGCCTCGGCCAGAGGTCCTTTCTACTGAGGCGATACCCGTATGAAATAACCATGTGAGGATGGATGGCTATGAACGAGCCTACACAGGATCAGGTTCTACAACAACCTCAGACGGACGAGCATCCGACCCCCGTCGGTCGCACGTCGGCCACAGAACGGGAGGCGAACACCTCGGATAAGTTCTCTTTTTGGCTGCCCGATGGCGTCATCGTCAACCCTTTTGATATCGTTGCCGTCGAGCAGGTGAACCAGCCAGGAGAACCACCCAGCACCACGTATGGTTTGGTTACTACTTTAGAACACCGAACGGATGCACCCACTCACTTGGCCAACTACATCTCCAGTAATTTCGGCCAGTTAGATGAGGAACCCAATACGAACCGCCAGGGTACTACGGTCGCTTCTGTCAATGTTCTCAGCAACACTGCCGATATCTACATGCCTGTGCCTAGCGAGCGACTGGTGTTCTTTGCCGACCCCGAGGGTATCCAGCAAGCATTGGGTACGGATACGTTGCTCAGCGAGCGACCTCACGATGCTATCCCCGCTGGTCTGATCAAAATGAGCAATGGGGCGTCAACGGTTGCTTACTTGGACCGGCGTTACGTCTTGGGACCGGAATCAGCCCACGTCAACATCTCCGGCATCAGCGGTCTGGCGACCAAGACCTCGTATGCTATGTTTCTCATCCAATCGATCCTGCAAAGGGCTCCCGATCCCGAGAAGATCGCCGTCGTTATCCTTAACGTCAAGCAGGCGGACTTGCTTCAGATCGATCAACGTCCAGAGCAACCATTGTCCCCTGAACAGATGGAGATGTGGGAGGCGCTTGGGCTGGAGCCCAGGCCGTTCCAGAATGTGCGTTATCTGCTGCCCCGAGGGCCGTATGGTAAGCCCAATTGCTATCCGCCTGAACCTCTGATGCACACGCTATATGCCTATGACCTGGAAGGTACGGCCGATAAGCTGGATTTGCTTTTCAGTAATGTGGCCGATCCCAGTGGCACGCTCGAGGGCATCTACGGTGAGATCATGACAGGCTTGGCGGCAAATGAAGCTGAATTCAGAAATGTGCAGAGCTGGGATGCATTACTGGAGTTTCTACGTGAGAAGCAGAGTGAGGGCAGACGCTGGCGAGGCATGTTTGCATCCTCCTCTATTGGCGCT
>JAJRVX010000059.1:0-9059 GCA_024277095.1 Chloroflexota bacterium | reverse complement strand
TTTCGCCTCCAACACGGCGGAGTGGCGTTGGAGCGTGTTGTAAAGGCGCGCGTTGTGGATCGCCACGGCAGCGTGATTCGCGAACGCCTGTACCAGCTTCGCCTCCTGGGGGTGGAACCCGTCCTCTCCCGACCGGCAGACCTCGATGCACCCGATGACCTCCCCCTGCACCACCAGCGGGGCCTTCACCTGCGCGTGGTAGGGGCAGGGGGACTCCGGCGCTCCTCGGTCCCAGGAGCAGATGTGTGCTCTGTCCACGGTCATGTGGAGGTTCCCCTGCTGCCAATCCTCCTGTTGCATGTCCACACATACGCGAGTGCCGATCAAACCTTCCAGATAGGGGCAGCCTCGCGCGGCTACCGTGTATGTCTCATCCTCCTCCAGCAACATGATCAGCGCTCCATGGTGATGGACGACGGCCGCCAGCCGCTCCAGGATCAGGTCGAGCACCTGGTGCAGATCGCGCACCTGGGCGATGGTGGCGGCGATCTCATTCAACGCCTCCAGCTGCGTCTGGCGCGCTTCCATCTCCGCGAAGAGCCGGGCGTTCGTGATTGCGATGGCCACGTGGTTGGCTAACAGGATCAACGTCTCCCGCTCCGCCTCGGAGTATATGCGGCCCGCCTCGTCGCTAAAGGCCAGCACGCCGATGGGATCCCGGCCCACCAGCAGCGGCACGAACAGGAAGGACCAATCGGCGACCTCCTCCAGCCCGGGGTACGGGGTGTAGTAGGGCTCATCCCCCAGACGAGGGGTCATGATGGGGCGTCGGGTCCGGAACGCGATCGGCAGGACCCCTCGGTTCAGAGGGAAGCGCATGGTGTGTAAGGGGAGATCCCCCTGATACCCTTGTACCGCCTTTACGACCAGCTCGTTGTGCTCCGGGTCGTACAGGAGGAGCACTGTGCGGGGTACATGGGCCAGCTCGGAGGCATATCGGGCGATCTGGGTCGCCAGCAGATCCCAGTCCAGGGTCGCGCTGAGCTGAGTGCTCATCTGTACCAGGGTCTGGAGCTGGTGCGCCCGACGTTCCATCTCCCGGCGTAGACGCGCATTGTAGATGGCGATGGCCGCATGGCTGGCGAAGGTGCTCAGCAGCTCCACGTCGGCTGACCGGAACGGCTTCGCCTGTGCCCGCACGACGAGCAAGGCGCCCAGCTTCTGCCCGCGGTGGATCAGGGATACGCAGAGGAGGGGACGATCCGTCTCCTCCAGGGCTTTCAAAGGGGAGGGATGCCCGGATCTCTGCGCCTTGCTCGGGTTGATGATCATGTCTCCCGTGTCCGCCACGTATTTGACGATCTCCTCGGCGAGGGCGGGATCCAGCAGGGAGGGGGTGGTGGATGTGCTGGCCGCGATGGCCCGCGTTTCGGCCTGGTTGTCCTCGTTCAGGTAGAGCGCGCTCTCCTCCGCCTGCAACAGCCGGGCTGCGGCGTCGACCACGGCTTGTAACAGCTTGTCCAGATCCTGCTCCCTGTTCAGTCGCTGTGCCAGGCGGCCGATGGTCGCCAGCCGATCGGCGCGCGCCTGAGCGTCCTGAGCCAGGCGCGCGTTCTGGATACCCGTGCCCATCTGTTGGCCAATGGTGGCGAGCAGGGAGAGATCCTTGGGGTTGAATCGTCGGTCGGAGAGATAGCCGATGGCGATGGTGCCTATCGGGCGCCCTTGTGCGATCAGGGGGACGATGAGCGCGGCACGTGGAATGCCGTCCTTGATCTGGGCCTGTTGGGAGACGAGGCCGGATTGCTGAGGTAGGTTCTCGATGAAGAGGGGCTCTCCCGTCCGCAGCACGCGGGCGTGAAGGCTGTTCGGGTGCTCGGCTGGGATCTCTCGGAACGCCTGGACGAAATCCGCCGGATGGCCATGATGGGCCAGCATGCGTAGTGTGCGAGTCTCATCGTCCAGGACGAACACAACGCCCGCTTCGGCATCGAACGCCTGGACGACCGTCTTCAGCACCGCTTGGGCCAGCTCGGAGGGCTTGAGGGAGAAGGCGGTGATCCTGGCCGTTTGCATCAAGGCAGTCAAGGCATGGGAGCGTTGTCCTTGGGTGGTTCCTTGGTGCTTCACTTGGGGGATCTCAGCCGGCACAGGCCCTTGTCCTCCTCAGCAACCGTTCTGTATCCTTGCGATTCTCTGATCGACATAAGGCGGAAGTTTACCGATATTATAACACAACTTGCTGATCTGGTGAGTATGCGCCTCGATAGGGTTCTTTTTCGGGTGGAAATGCAGCGCTACCTTACTTTCACTCTCATGATAATATGGAAACCAAAATATCGTAACATAAAACCTGCTTGCCAGGGCTTACAACCTGCTGACAACGGCGGCGTGTTTATGGACGGGATGGATCGCTGCCCGTGAAGGACCCAGAGGCGCATTTGGGAATCGAGCAGACGCGATGTCTTCGCTGAGCGAATGGAGCTCCGTGCTCCATCCGCTGTAGTGTGGGGGACGCCGCTGCCGCTTTTCGCTTGTTCGCGTGCTCAGGGTTCCCGACGGGATCCCGGAGAGGTTCCCCGGAAATGGGCTAGGCGCGAGATCTACGGTATCGATGGAGGAGAGATGCTTGTAGGCGGTGCCGTCGCCGCATGATCTCCAGCACCCGGGGCATGGCAAAGTTGTAAAAGCGATAGCCGGCCTGTGATACGGGATAGTCCCACGCGCCGATCCAGGCGGTGAAGCGGCCTCCAAAGCCGGCCTTGAATCGATAGACGCCCCACATGGGATCGCTCTTTTCCAAGACGTCCGGTGCTCCCCAGAGATCGTATGTGGTACACCCCTGGGCGCGTGCCCAGCGGATGGCCTCCCACTGAAGCAGGTGATTGGGCATGCGGCGTCGCTCCCGATGAGAGGAGGCCCCATAGAAGTACCAGGTGGTCGGGCCGAACCGCAGCAGGAAGATCCCGGCGATGGGCTGCCCCTCCGCCTCCGCCAGCAGGAGATGGCCCTGTCCGGCCTCCAGAAACCGCTGCCACACGAGCCGATAGTAGGGAAAGGGGCGGATCAGGAATCCGTCACGCTGGCTGGTCTCCGCGTACAGGGCGTAGAATGTGCCTAGATCGGCCGGGGTGCCCGCGCGCACGGTGACCCCTCGCCGCTGGGCCAGCCGGATATTATACCGCCATTTGGACTTCATCGCCAGCAGCAGCGCCTCCTCGTCGGGGCGTAGATCGATGAGCAGGGTGTTCCGGAACTGGATCTGCTCGGCGGAGGGGCGCCACCCGCGCGCGCTCAGGAGCTTACACACCTCTTCGCCGGCGGGCGTGTCGGCGGGCACGTCTGGGTCGATCTTGACGAAGAGCACCCGTTGTCGTCGGGCCTCTGCCTCCAGAGCCCCCAGGGCCGCCTGGACCGCCTTCGGGTTTTCCCAATCCAGGGTTGGACCTTTGGGCACGTAGGCGACGCGAAAGGGCAGGCGATTGAGGGCGCGAACCAGCAATGCGATGGCCGCCACAGGCGTCCCGTCGTCCGTGATCAGGAGCCGGTGGACCTGCCATCCCATTTGGGTCTTGCACTCGCCCCACAGCCAGCTCTGCAGGACGTGCGGCCGCGGCCATTGCAGAAGCGCCTCATCCCAGGCCTGGCGCTCGTCGATCCGCCGCACCGCGATCATGTCTCCCTCCGGCGTAGACGTCTGCCCAGCCGATAGAGCGCGTATCCCGGGCGGGAGAGCGGCTTTTCCCACGCGCCCGTGAAGCGCACGACGCGCCCGCCGAACCCCTGCTTGAACCGGTAGACACCCCATAACCCGCCTCCCCGGCCGACGTCGGAGGATGTGTACGCCTCAGGGTTTCGGCCCACCTCGTCCGGGATGCCCCACAGATCGTACAGACGGCAGCCGCGATCCCTGGCCCAGCGCATGGCCGCCCATTGCAGCGCGTGATTGGGCATGAGGTTTCGGCTCTGTCCAGCCGACGCACCCCAGAAATACCATGCCCGGTCGCCGTGGGCGAAGACGACGATGGCGGCCAGCAGGCGCTCTTGGTGTTCGGCCAGCAGCCATACGGCGTGTCCCGTGGGGGTGAAGAGGTCATAGGCGGCCTCGTAATACGCGGCCGTGTGGATCCCGAAGCCGTCTCGCCGGGCCGTCTCCTGCATGAGCGCGTACACGGCGGGAAGGTCCTCTCGGGTGCCCGCGCGCACGGTGACCCCCTTCCGGGCGGAGAGGCGTATGTTGTATCGCCACTTGGACTTCATGCGGGCCAGCATCGCGTCGTCGTCATCGAGCTCGATCACGATGGTGCTGCGGGGTTGGATGGGCTGAGGGGCTGCTCGCCATCCCCTCGCTCTCAGCGATGAGGCGGCCTCGGACCCATCCGGAAGATCCGGCTCCATCAGGAGCACGGCCGCGCGGGAGCGCCGCGCCATGGCCTCAAGGGCCCGCCATAGGGCGTGGACCTGGTCGGGGCGCCCCCAGTCCACGATCGGGCCCTTGGGAATGTAGGCCAGCGTCTGTCCCCAGGGGAGCCGTCGGAACAGGATCTGAGCGCCGGCTGTGATCTCATCGCCGTCGGTTAGGGCCACGCGATGAACTCGCCAGCCGAAGCGGGCCTTGAGTTCGCCCCACAGGCGATGTTGCAGGATGTGCGCATCCTCCCTGTGGGTAAGCCAGGTGTCCCATATCTCATCGGGCAGGTTCGCATCCAGGGTGGAAAGGGTCGTGGTCATGACGCGAGGGATTATACCATGGCTGTGGCCTCTCGGGCGAACGGCGGAAGCGGGATGTGCGGTTGTGTATCGGGACGGGCCTCTCACCCACCTGATCGGGAGGTGGTATAATACCTGCAATCGGCTATTCGCTTGCGGAAAGCGCGCTACATCGGGCCTGGTTCAACGAAGGAGGCGTCGCCATGACCCTTGAGTCATCCCCCAGGATCCTCGTCCTGTTGCGCCCCAGCCTGTACGATCTGCTCTTCCCGTCGGAGGCGGATCGAGTGTTGCGTGGGCTGGGGCGCGTGGTCTTCCATGATGAGGAGCGTGATCTCTCATCGGGTGAGCTGGCCCATCGACTCCCCGGCTTTGATGTCGTCATCACCGGCTGGGGGACGCCACCGTTCACCGACGAGGTGCTGGCCGCGGCCGACCGGCTGCGATTGATCGCTCACTCCGCTGGCTCCGTCAAGCGCATGCTTCCGCCGGCCGTGTTCGAGCGCGGCATCGCCGTGACCCACGCGGCCTCGGCCATCGCCCCCGCTGTGGCCGAGATGTCCCTGCTTCTGGTGCTCCTCCTCCTTCGCCGGGTGCATCAGCTGGATCGGATGCTGAAGGCGGGCGGAGAGTGGACGGAGGCCAAGGCGCTGGGTATGGGGCGGGAGATCGCCGGCCTGCGTGTGGGTGTGATCGGCGCGGGGTACACCGGCCGCAACTTGATCCGGATGCTCCGCGCGCTGGACGCCGAGGTGTGGGTCTACGATCCTTATCTCAACGAGGGGCGGGCGGCGGAGTTGGGTGTGCGTAAGGTGGCGTTGGAAGAGCTTCTTCAAGGTTGCCCCGTGGTGTCGTTGCAGGCGCCCTCCACCCAGGAGACCTACCACATGATCGGCGCACGGGAGCTGGGCCTGCTCCAGGATGGCGCTATCCTCATCAACACCGCCCGATCATGGCTGGTCGATCAGGAGGCGCTGCTGGCCGAACTGCGGACGGGGAGGATCCAGGCCGCACTGGACGTGTTCGATCAGGAGCCATTGCCCCCCGATCACCCGTTCCGGACGTTGGACAATGTCTTCCTGACGCCCCACGTCGCGGGGGCCACGATCCAGGCCCGCCATCGGCAGGGGTGGACGGTGGTCGAGGAGGTACGGCGCTTTCTGAGAGGGGAGCCGCTTCGGTATCCGGTCACGCGTGAGAAGCTGGACATCATGGCGTAGGGAAGGGGCGATCTCATGGAGAGGATTCCCATCGCGTTCATCGGCGCGGGAGGGTTTGCCAACCGGGTGCACTATCCCTCCCTATCCGAGATGCCCGACGTGCGGTTGGTGGCCGTGTGCGATCTGGTCGCGGAGAAGGCCCGGGAGACGGCTGCCCGCTATGGCATCCCCCGGTGGTACACAGACTACCGTGAGATGCTGGCCCGCGAGGAGGCGGAGGCCGTCTACGTCATCATGCCTCCCATGGGGCTGAGGCCGATCGTCGTGGACTGCCTGCGAGCGGGGAAGCATGTGTTCATCGAGAAGCCGCCGGGATATCGGCTGGAGGACACCCGGGAGATGGCCCGGGTGGCCGCGGAGGAGGATCGCCTGACCATGTTCGGCGTCAACCGGCGTTGGGCGCCCGTGGTGGTGGAGGCGCGCCGCCGCGTCCTGGAGCGCGGCCCGGCCACGTTGGTGATCGGCGAATTCCACAAGCATCATCTGGGAGATCGCCCGTACTATGACACCGAGAGCTGGCTGCGGATGGATACCATCCACACCGTGGATACGATCCAGTTCCTGGGGGGCCGGGTGGAGCGGCTCATCGTCAACGCGCGCCGCCATTACGGCTCGACGGCGACGAACAACTACACGGCCCTCTTCTCCTTCGACACGGGCGGCTGCGGCGTCCTGTGCGCCAACTACGCCTCGGGCGCGCGCGTCGAGCGGTTTGAGATGCACGGCCGGGGCATCGCTGCCTACATCAGGGCGCCGCAGGTGGCGTGCATTTATCGCGACGGCAACCTGGAGCCGGAGGTCCTGGACGGCCCCACGCTGGCCCAAAGCGACGCCTTCCATCACACCTATGGATACTTCCAGGAGAGTCGTCATTTCATCGAGTGCATCCGGGAGGGGCGGCAGCCGGATACCAACTTCGCCTACGGGGTCGAGCTGATGGAGCTGCTATACGCCATCGATCGGGGAGGGACGATTTGAGCGAAAGGGATTCCGATGTTCGCGTGTTGGAGGTGGAGCCCTTCTTTTCCAGGGAGAGGGCTCGCGAGCCGTTGAAGTTCGGCGCGGTGGTCATGGCGGAGGTGACCTACTGCCAGGTGCGCGCTCGCGTGGAGAATCGGCGCGGCCGGGTGGCCGATGGCTGGGGCGCCATCTTCCTGGCCGACTTCTGGGCGTTCCCGACGCCGCGGGTGGAGCATCCGGTGCGAGACCAGGCCATGCGCCGGGTGACGGAGCGGTTCTGCCGTCGAGCCGCCGACCACAAGGAGTTCGCCCATCCCGTCGACATCTTCCTGGCCCTGGAGGGCGACCTGCGGACCATCGCGGCCGAGGTGTCCCGGGAGATGGCCCTGGCCGAGCCGCTACCCTTCCTGGCCGCGCTGGTGTGTGCCTCCCCGGTGGATGCCGCCGTCCACGACGCGTTCGGCGTGGTCAACGGCATCTCGACCTACGAGGGTTATGGGCCGGAGTTCATGGCGCACGACCTCAGCGCGTACCTGGGGCCGGACTTCCGCGGCCGCTGTCTATCCGACTTCATCCGGCCGCAATACGCTCCGGAGATCCCCGTCTTCCACCTGGTGGGGGGCCTGGACAAGCTGCGGGAGTCGGAGGTGCCGCCGGACGCGCCGCAGGACGGGCTGCCCAACTCCCTGGAGCACTGGGTCGAGCGGGATGCGTTGAAGTGCCTGAAGGTCAAGCTGCGCGGGAACGACCTGGACTGGGATCTGGACCGGATCCTGGACGTCTACCGGGTGGCCCGGGAGGTGCAGGCGCGTCAAGGACGGGATGAGGTGTACCTGTCCGTCGATACCAACGAGCAGTGCGAGAGCCCGGCCTACATGGTCGATCTGCTCCACCGGCTGCGGGGGGCATCGCCCAGGGCGTATGACGTGCTGTTGTATGTGGAGCAGCCCACCGAGCGGGACCTGCGGGCACATCGCTTCGACATGCGGGAGCTGGCCGCGCTGAAGCCGGTGATCGTGGACGAGAGCCTGACGGGGTTGGAGGACATGGATCTGGCGTTGGATCTGGGGTGGTCGGGCGTGGCACTGAAAACGTGCAAGTGCCACAGCATGGCGCTGCTGGTGGCCGCCCGGGCGGAGGCGCTGGGAGTCCCGTACACGGTTCAGGACCTGACGAACCCCGGGCTGGCGTTGATCCACTCGGTGGGGCTGGCCGCCCGGCTGCATCCCCTTATGGGTGTGGAGGCCAACTCCCGACAGTACTTCCCGGCCACATCGGAGCCGGAGGCCGCCGCTCATCCCGGCATCTTCTCCCGGCGGGATGGCGTGGCCCGGACCGAGACCCTGCGCGGCCCTGGGCTGGGCTATCAGATCGAGCGGATTGACCGGCCCATCTTTCGAATGCGGTGATGGGTTATAGGGGACGATGGACGGACGACGAAGGAGAAATGACGGGGGCCTATGAGGATCCTACCCCTCGTTCATCGTCTGTTATCAACGAAGGGGACAACCGTGCGACTTGCGGCAAGAAAGGGGATATCCTCCGTGGAGGCGAAGTGTTCATGAAGCTCATGATGTTCTCCAAGCATCTGCAATCCATGTCCGTCGCCGAGGCGGGACGTGTGATTCGGGATCTGGGCTTCGAGGGGGTGGACCTGACGGTGCGGCCGGGCGGACATGTGCTGCCCGAGAACGTGCGGGCCGATCTGCCCACGGCCGTACAGACGCTGGCCGATCTGGGGCTTCAGGTGCCGCTGATCACGACGGCCGTCGCGGCGGCGGACGAGCCGTACGCCGTCGATATCTTCGAGACGGCGGCCTCGGCTGGCGTGCCCGAGATCAAGCTGGGATACTGGCGCTATGAGGGCTTCGGCACCTTCCGCCGGACGATGGATGAGGTGGCCCACCGGCTGGACGGCATCGAGGAACTGGCCCGGCGCACCGGCGTGCGGGCCAACATCCACACCCACTCCGGCGACTACATGTCGGCCAGCCCCTTCATCATCTGGCACTGGATCAGGGACCGGGATCCGGCCGCCATCGGCGCCTATGTGGACGCGGGGCACATCGTCGTGGAGGGCGGCGTGTCCACCTGGAAGATGGCCCTTGACCTGCTGCGGGATCGGATCACGTTGCTGGCGGTGAAGGATATGGAATGGCGGCAGGTGGACGATCCTGTCCTGGGGAAGAAGCGGTGGATCACGAGGTTGGTGCCGCTGAACCGGGGCGT
>JAJRVX010000058.1:0-23593 GCA_024277095.1 Chloroflexota bacterium | reverse complement strand
CCACCCCGCTCGCCGTATATCGGGGTGATGTGCGCGCAGAGGTCGTGTGGGTGCCTGGTCCGCAGGAGGATTCCCGATGATTTGCCCCCTTTTCCCCCCTTTTTGTTGTAAACGTATTTCAGGACTTGACAATGTTTTGGCGGAGGGAGGTCCCTCCGCACCTCCCCTGTGGCTTGCGATGGGCCTGGCGGAATTTCCACCATTTTGGATACACTACCCAGCGAGGAGGCGGTTGGTCTCTCGGTCCCATGTGGGATATAATCCACGCGCGTGTAGGAGGGAGACGGTGGTAGGAAGGGAGCTCTGGTGACGTCCTCGATAGAGCCCGATGTCCCATCGGTTGCCGCCCAGGCCGTCCGCGGATCGCTGTATAGCGTCGGCGCCTCGATGGTGACGTTGGCGTTGGGCGTTGTGCGATCCATCTTGCTCGCCCGGCTGTTGCTGCCCGAGCATTTCGGCGTCGTGGCGCTGGCGCTGTTTTATCTGGGCCTGGTCGCCCGTCTGCGGGGCTTTGGGCTCAATATGGCCCTCATCCATCGGCGGGACGTGAATGAGCCCTTCCTGCAGACGCTTTTCACCCTTCGCCTCGGGCTGGACCTGGTGGCCTTCGGATTGCTATTGTCGGCGACGCCGCTTCTTCAGATGGCATATCCTCAGATGCCCGGCCTGGGGAATGTGATGGCTGTGCTCGTGGTCGCCTACATCTTATCCGACTTGAGCGGCGTCCAGGAAACCCTTCTGCGTAAACGGCTGGCCTTTTCCCCCCTCGCGTGGATAGACATCCTGGCCTCGGTCGTCATGACGCTTGTGGCGCCTTACCTGGCCTGGCACGGCTGGGGGATCTGGGCGTTGGTCGCCGAGCGGCTTAGCGGCCTGGGGACGAGATTCCTCCTTTCCTGGGGACTGTTTCGCTCGTGGCGACCGCGTCTGGGATGGGATCGTGACGTTGCCCGGTGGCTGTGGCGGTATGGCAAGCCGAGCTGGGCGGCTGCGAACCTGACCTACCTGTTGGATACCTTTGACGACTTCTGGGTGGGGACGATGCTGGGGAAGGTCCCCTTGGGATATTATGCGAAGGCTTACGAGTTCGCCCGTTATCCGCGCCGGGTGTTTGCCAACCCGTTGGTCACCGTCTTCGCCCCCGTTTTCGCCAGAGTGCAGGATAAGCGCGCAGAGCTGTCGCGCGCCTTTTATCGCTCGGCCCTCGTCATCCTGCGCACGGGATTCCTCATCGCGGGCGTGTTCGGGTTAGCCATGCCGGAGTTCATCCACTACGTCATCGGCGAGAAGTGGTGGCCTATGCTGTGGACCTTTCGGTTGATGCTCATCTATGTCGTGTTAGATCCTATGCTGATGCTCATCGGCAACCTGTTGTTCGCTACCGGCCGCCCGGATGCATTGCGGGATGCCCGGGCTGTCCAGACCCTTTTCTTTATCCCCGCCGTCATTGTGGGGGCCTCGCTGGCGGGGATCAACGGCGTCGCGGGGGCCGCCGACGCGATGTTGTTGATCGGCGGCTGGCGGCTTTATCGCTCGTTGCGTGAACAGGTGGATTTCTCGTTGCGGTATCTGGTCGTTTATCCGTCTCTTGCCCTGACCTTCGCCTGGGCCGCTGGCTTTGGGGTGGAGCGATCCCTTCCCGGCCTGTCATGGCAGGTTCTGTTCCTCAAAGTGGGGGTTTTCCTTGCCATCTTCGGCGGGTTCCTCCTGATATTCGAGCGGGGCGATTACGTGAGGGGCCTGCGTCTCCTGTGGCGGGCCGTGTGGAGCTAGCGCTTGTGCGCGTCTTTCGGGGAGCTTCATGACGAACAAGCTCTTGATCGTCGGCTGGGATGGGGCGACGTGGGATTATATAGATCCTCTGTTGGGGGAAGGGGCCTTGCCCAACCTGGCCGCGTTGCTGGGGCGGGCCGCCCGTGCCACGCTTCGCTCGACCATCCCGCCGTATACGAACGTGGCGTGGCCCTCGCTGGTGACCGGGCTCTCCCCGGCGCGAACGGGCGTCTTCGACGCGGCGAGGCCTCGCCCGCGCAGTTATGCCTTCATCCCTACCAGCCTGACCGGCTATCGGGGCGTGCCTATCTGGCGCTGGGTGAATCGCTTCGGCTTGCGGGCTGGCGTGCTCAACGTGCCGATGACCTATCCCGCCGCGCCGTTGGAAGGATATATGGTGACCGGCTTTGACAGCCCCCGTCGATCTCCTCGTGTTGCCTATCCTGTGGACCTGCTCCACCGGTGGGCGGAACGGGGGCATCCCTATCGGGTGCTGGAGGAGGAGACCGATCTGATGGATCACCAGAACCCCCATCAGCGGCGATGGCCGCTGGAGCTGTTCCTGCGTCGCTGGGAACGGCTGACGGAGGAGCAGGGGGAACTGGTGGCCTGGTTGTGGGAGCATTACCCGGTCGATCTGCTCTTCGTGGTTTTCTCTGTGACCGATTCGGTAAACCACCGCACGCGGGATCCGGGCGCGATCCGACGAGCGTACGCGGCGGCCGACCGGGCGCTGGGGCGTGTCCTGGAGGCCGTCGGCGGGGAGACGCTGATCTGCCTGGTCTCCGACCACGGCTCGATCCCGGCGGAGCGGTACGTGGCACTCTACCGGGTGCTGGCCGATGGCGACTGGCTGCGCTTCCGGCCTGAGGTGGCGTCGCGCTTCTGGCGTCGGCTGCCGGGAGGTGTGGGACAGGCGATGGCGCGAGGGTGGGAGCATCTGCCCGGCGGGGTGCGACGGGTCCTTTCATGGCCGGTGCTGCGGCTGAACGGGCGGTGGGTCGGGGGGTTTGAGAACATCGATTGGGCACGCACCCGGGTGTTCGCCCGCTCGGCGATGGGGCCGCTCTATGTGAACGAAGTGGGACGCTGGCCGGAGGGCTGTGTGTCCCCAGATGAAGTGGCGGCGCTTGAGGAGGAAGTGCGGGAGCGGCTGCTGGCGCTGCGTGACGACGAGGGGCTCCCCCTCTTCGGGCGAGTTTGGGCGGGGGGCGAGCTCTACGCGGGTGCCCGGTCAGAGGACGTGCCGCCTGACCTGGTCGTGGAGCCAGCCCGTTGGAGCGATCACTTCATCACCGGCACGCCGGTCGATCCGGTGGTGCGTCCCATCCCGCCGGGGCAGGAGTACGGCACGCACACACCGAATGGCGTCCTCGTTCTGGCCGGCTCGGGGATAAAGGAGGGCGTCACATTGGATACGGCGGCCATCATGGATGTGGTGCCGACGCTGTTGGCGGCGTGGGGGGTACCCCTGCCGGTTGGAGTGGATGGGCGAGTGATGGAGGAGGCGTTCGTCGCGCCGGTGGAGGTGCGTTGGCAGGAAGCCGGCGAGGAGGGGAGGGAGAGTGGGGAAGAGGTGGGCGAGGAGGTCATGAACCGTCTGCGGGCGTTGGGGTACCTGGACTGAACGATGCGAGTGATCTATTCCATTGGGGCGAAGTTCGCCGGGGGAGGCATTGGCACCATAGCCTACCACGCGGCGTGTGGGTTGTATCGACAGGGGATGTTGTACCGCCTGCTGTGCGGCTCCTTCCGGCCCACGGAGATCCCCCGCGGCACGATCCGGGCCATGGGCCTTCCCAGCCGGGCGTTGCGCAGGCTGGCCGTTTATGATCCGTCTCGCTGGCTTTCTCACTTGCACAACGTCCTGTACGATGTCTGGGCTTTCCGGCTTCTGGAGCCGGGCGAGCTTTTCCATGTCTGGGGCGGCCATGGCCTGCGTTCGATCCGGCGAGCGAAGGCGTTGGGGATGCTCGTTGTGGTTCAATGGGCATCGGCCCATCCGCTATGGCGGGCCCGTCTGCTTCGCGAGGAGTATGCCCGATGGGGATTGCGCTTTCGTCTGCCCCGGGCGGGCCTCCGCCGAAGCCTGACTGAAATGGAGGCGGCGGACTATGTGCTCATCCCCTCGGAGTTCGTGCGGCGGAGCTTTTTGGAGCAGGGGTTTCCGGAGAGGAGGTTGTTGTGGATCCCCTTTGGCGTGGATACCGATCGTTTCCGTCCGTCGGATGTGGGAGGGCCCCGGCCTTTTCGAGCGCTCTTCATAGGACAGGTGGGGGTTCGCAAGGGGGTACCCTATCTTTTGGAGGCATGGCGGCGGCTGGGCTGGCGAGACGCGGAGCTCTGGATCGTCGGCCGGCCGTCTGTTGAATTCGCTCGACTAGGGGGACGTTACAAGGAACTGTCCGGAGTGCGGTGGAAGGGGTATGTGTCCGATCCGGTGGCGCTCTATCAACAGGCCGACGTGTTCGTGTTTCCGACAATTGAGGAGGGGAGCGCCCTGGTGACTTACGAGGCGATGGCCTGTGGCCTGCCGGTGGTGACCACCCCGAATGCTGGCTCGGTGGTGCGAGATGGCGTGGAGGGGCTCATCGTGCCGATCCGAGATGTGGATGCTCTGGCTGTAGCTCTTGACCAGCTGCGGGCCGACGAGCGGCTGCGACGGGAGATGGGAAAGGCCGCGCGAGCTCGAGTGGAGAGGTACACGTGGGATCGGCATGGAGATGTATTGGCGGGGACATATCGGAGGATAGCGCTTGTTCCACGAAAGTGAACCGTTGAGGGCTGCGGTGGATACTCCCAGGTTTTCCGTCGTCATCCCCACCTACAACCGCAAAGGCTGGCTCCGCCGTTGTCTGGAGGCGGTGACCCAGCAGGACTATCCCGACTACGAGATCATCGTGGTGGATGATGGCTCCATCGATGGTACGGAGGAGATGGTCCGGCGAGAGTTCCCCCAGGTGTGCTGCCTCCGTCAGGAGCCCAATCGGGGCCCGGCCGCAGCGCGCAACCGAGGGATCGAGGTGGCGACGGGGGAGATCGTGGCGTTTACGGATGATGATTGTCTTGTGCCACGTGATTGGCTCTATCGCCTGTGGGATGGGTTCCGCCGATATCCGCATGTGGCCGGTGTAGGGGGCTTCCAGGATCCGCCGGAGGAGCTGCTCGGAACGAACATCATCGCCCGGGCCGAGCGCCTGCGTCGACTCCGCCGATGGGGAGCGCAGGCGAGGATTGAGGTGCTGGGTGGGGCGGAGGTGCCTGGTCTCGGGACTAACAACGTCGCCTACCGCCGGAGCGTCCTGCTGGAGTTGGGCGGGTTCGATGAGGGATTCCCGGTGGCCGCGGGGGAGGATGCCGACCTCAAGTTGCGCGTCGCGCAGGCTGGCTACGAACTCCTCTACCTTCCCCTGGCCGTCACGCATCACCGGGCTTATACCTGGGAGGCGCAGTGGCGGATGTCCGTTCGCCGAGGGATAGGGGCCTATCATTTCGAGTCCAAACACGGCAAACCGCCGGGACGAGGGCGTGTCCTGTTGCGGGCGATGAAGCGGGCTTTCGCCTTCTTCGTCCTGCTGACGCAGATGCCTGTTCGCGCCGCGATGGTCGTCACGGTGAGCGAGCTGGCCGATGCGTGGGGGCAATGGCGGATGGCCTGGGAGGCCGGGCGAGGGGGGAAGAGGAGATGACGCGACGCGTTCTCATCATCGGCCTGGATGGAGCTTCACCCCACCTGGTCCAACGCTGGCGGGGGCATCTGCCCAATCTCCGACGCCTGATGACTGAGGGCACATCGGGCACGCTTTGGAGCGTGATCCCGCCGCGCTCCATCCCTGCCTGGTATTGCTTTGCCACCGGGATGAACCCGGCCAAGATCGGGGTCTTTGGCTTCAGCCAACGCCGGCCCGGCACTTATGACTACACCTTCGCCAATCTCACCTTCTGTCGTGCGCCGACCTTCTGGCAGTGGCTGAGCCGCCGCGGTATCCGCGCGGCCGTCGTCCATGTGCCGGGCACCTTCCCACCCCATCCGGTGAACGGCGTGATGGTCTCCGGCTGGCCGGCCCCTCTCAACCGAGGCAGCCTGGTTTACACCCATCCGCCGGAGCTGAGCCGGGAGCTGGACCGTTACCTGGGGCATCCTTTTGTGTTCGCCAGTGGGAAGCCGATGCGCGTCGATAACGACGGGGAGATGCTCGCCGAGCGATTGCGCATCCTGCGGATGCATGGTCGAGCGGCCCGTTACGCCCTCCGCCGCTGTGATTGGCAGGTGGGCGTCGTCGTCTTCGGGGCTGTGGACCGGGCCAGTCACCAGTTCTGGCGACACATGGATCCCCGCCATCCGGCTCATGATCCCGCCCTGGCCGGTCCGTTCGGCGATGCGTTGAGACGGGTCTATCAGGCCGCCGACGAGGAGATCGGGCGCTTGCTAGAACTCCTTGACCCTGATGACGCCTGCTTCATCGTCTCCGATCACGGCTTCGGGCCGGCCTACCGCGCTTTTTATCTCAACGAATGGATTTGGCGGGAGGGGTACCTGGTGCTCAGGGATGCACAGGGAACAGGCGAGGTGGGCTGGCGCACCCGCCTCATCGGCCGGTTGAGCGCGCCGGTCTTCTGGCTGAACCAGGCGTCGCCCACCTTTCGTCGCCTCATCGCGCCTCTGAAGAGGCGAGCACTCTCCAATTTCGTTCGTGATGAATATGTGCGGGCCAAGGGGCGGGGATTGGCCCGCCTCAACCATCTGCCGGTGGATTGGGCGCGCACACGGGCGTATTGTCCCGACGAGGCGTCACTTTATCTCAACTTGAGAGGGCGGGATCCGCAAGGGGGTGTGGAGCCTGGTGTAGAGGCGGATGCCCTGCTGGGGGAGATCATATCCGGGCTGCGGTCGATCCCTGACCCGGAGACCGGCCGCCCGGTCTCCCTGGCAGTCCATCGCAAGGAGGAGATCTACAGCGGCCCCTTCTTGGCGGACGCGCCGGAGCTGATTCTGGTGATGGATGATTACGCCACCGAGGTCATGGCGGAGCTGGGAGGCGGCGCGCTCTTTGCCCCCTCAGACTTTCGTAGCGGGACCCATACATTGGAGGGGTTGTTCGTCGCGCGGGGGCCAGGTGTCCCGGCCGGGCGGCGGATGGACGCGGGCCTGATGGATATCGCCCCCACGGTATTGCACTTGCTGGGGGTGCCGGTGCCGGAGGAGACGGACGGTCGGGTGTTGCTGGATCTCTTCTCCGAGGATGCGGAACCCCGGCGGAGGCCGGTGGCGCGAGAGACGGCCCTCGGCGGGCGGAGCGGGGGGCAGGCGTATACGGATGAGGAGATGGAGCAGATCGAGAAGCAGTTGAGGGACCTGGGATATCTGGGGTGATCGGAATGCGCATCGCTCTGCTCACGTTGGACTTCCCGCCGGGCGTGGGCGGGGTACAGACATATCTCTATGAGATCGCCCGCCGCCTGGCGGGGAGGCACGAGTTGATCGTGGTGACGCCGGTGGAGGCGTCTCCGGATGCGGGGGGATCCTTTCGGAGGGTGGTCCTGCCCTCGTCAACCCCGTGGGCCTTCGTCCGCTCTCTGCGCGCGCTGCGCCCCGACCGTGTGCTGGTGGGGCATGCCCATCCCCGGCTGCTTGTGCCTGCCGCCCTCGTGGCGCGGGGACGGTACGGGGCGATCGTGTATGGGAATGACTATCTGGCCGCGCAGCGCCGCTGGCATCGCCCGCTCTTCAACTGGCTGTTGGGGCGGTCTCGCCCTCTAATTACCATCACCCGGGCCAACGCTGAGCGTCTGCGGCGACTGGGATTGCCTCGTCCGGTGGTGGTGTATCCCGGCACCGACCCCCTCCGTTTTCGTCCTCCTCCCGTCCCACCGGGCCCCCCCTTGGTCCTCCTGACCGTGGGACGCCTGGTCCCGCGCAAGGGGATCGACGTGGTGCTGCGGGCGTTGCCTGCTTTGCTGGCCGAATTCCCGGGGTTGCGCTATCGTGTGGCCGGTGATGGACCGGATCGCCCACGCCTGGAGCGGATCGCGCGTGATCTGGGCGTGGCTCATGTTGTGGAGTTCGTCGGCCGCGTCCCCGATGAGAGGCTGCCCGGCCTGTATCGCAGCGCCCATGTGTTCGTGATGCCCGCTCGTGAGGAGCGAGAGGCGGCCAGCGTGGAGGGGTTTGGCATCGTGTATCTGGAGGCCAGCGCCAGTGGGCTCCCCGTGGTGGCCGGGCGCAGCGGCGGTGTCGTGGAGGCCGTTCGAGAGGGCGAGACGGGCCTCCTGGTGCCTCCGGACGATCCGGAAGCGCTGACGCGAGTCCTGCGAGATCTCCTGGGGGACGCGGCCTTACGGCGTCGGATGGGGCGGGCGGGCCGCCGCTGGGTGGAAGAGGAGATGAACTGGGATCGGACGGCGAAGGGGATACTCCGAGCGTTGGAGACATCCTCGTGGTCTTGAAAGTGCTCTTCCTCGATCATGCGACCGCGCTGGGCGGCGCCGAGCGCAGCCTGCTGCTTCTCCTCAAGCATCTGGATCGTACCCGCTGGGGACCCCACCTGGTCTGTGTCGGGGGCCCTTTGGCCGAACAGGCCATCGCCCTAGGCGTTCCGGTGCATTGGACCCCCATGCCTCGCCTGCGTCGTTCTCCCCGGGCCCCGTTGGATTGGCTGTCTGGCGCTCTGGCGGTCGCCCGGTTGGCCCGGGAGATCGACGCCGCGTTGCTCGTCGCCAACACGGTCCGTTCCGCCCTCTACGCCGCCCTCGCCGCCCGCCTAGCCCGACGCCCGTTCGTGTGGCTCATGCGTGATTTCTGGCTCTCAGAATCCCGCCCCAGACGTCTCTGGGCCGACGGGTTGGGCAAGCGCCTGCTCTGCGCGGCGGCGACCCGGGTCATCGCCAACTCTCGTGCCACCGCCGCGCATCTCCCCTGCCGAGGGCGGGTTGTGGTCGTGCATAACGGGATCGAGGTGGGACGGTTCGATCCCTCGCTGGGCGGGGAGACGTTTCGGGACGCCTACGGCATCCCGTCGGGTGCGCCGTTGGTGGGCACGGTGGGGCGGCTGCGCCCCTGGAAGGGGCAGGATCGGTTCCTGCGCGTGCTGGCCCGGATCCGCCGAGGGGTGCCGGAGGTATGGGGGGTGATCGTAGGCGGCTCCCCGTTCGGGGTGCGGGATGACTATCCTCAGCGCCTGGAGCGCCTGGCTGCCGAGCTGGATCTGCGGGATCACCTCGTCTTCACCGGGCATCTGGAGGACGTGCGTCCGGCCCTGGCGACGATGGACGTGTTCGTGCACCCGGGCGATCCGGAGCCCTTCGGCCTGGTGAACCTGGAGGCGATGGCGATGGGCAGACCCGTGGTGGCCTTCGCCCATGGCGCGCTGCCGGAGATCGTGGTGGATGGGGAGACGGGGGTGCTGATCCCGCCGGGCGACGAGGAGCGTATGGCCGGTGCGGCGGTCGCCCTGCTGCAAGATCCCGCACGGCGGGAGGCCATGGGCCAGGCCGCCCGGGCTCGCGTGGAGGAGCGATTCACAGCGGATCGAATGGCGCAAGCCGTCACCAGGGCGCTAGAGGATCTGTTGTTGAGGACCCAATAGTGTATCCGAAACGGTGGAGATCTCGCCAGGCCCATCGCGAGTCCTCAGGGGGTGTGGAGGGATCTCCCTCCGCTAGGATATTCTCTTTCAGAAGAGATTGACAGTAGAAAGATGTGGTGTTATCATGATATCAAAAGTGATGTCATGAATGCATGGAGGAGAGAGGTGATCCGGACTCAGGTCCAGTTGACAGAGGAACAATCGAGGGCACTAAAGGAATTAGCCCTTAAGGAAAACGTGTCGATGGCTGAACTGATCCGTCGGGCAGTGGATTACTGGTTGCGGACGGTAGGTCCGGTTTCCATGGAAGAGCAACGCCAGAGGGCTCTCGCCGTTGTCGGCAAGTTCCATTCTGAAAAATCGGATGTCTCCGAGCGGCATGACGAGTATTTGGCCGAGGCCTATAGCGAATGACCGTTTTTGTAGACACGTCCGCTCTGTATGCTCTACTCGACGCCGATGACGCGAATCACGAACAGGCTAAGGACGTTTGGAGCCGGCTACTTCAGGAGTCCACTCGTCTCGTTTGTTCTAACTATGTGCTACTGGAGAGCATAGCGCTTATCCAGAGACGGCTTGGGATGTCTGCCGTTCGGGAGTTTCAGCGGGGGATCGTTCCCCTTTTCGACGTCCATTGGGTGACCCCAGAGGTCCATGCGGTCGCTCTCGGGACGCTTCTTGCTGTCGGACAACGTAGCTTTAGCCTGGTGGATTGCACCAGTTTTGAACTCATGCACCGTTTGGGAATTCGCACCGCGTTTGCTTTTGATCGTCACTTCGTTGAGCAAGGCTTCGTCTGCTTGCCTTGATCCCACTGTCCTGGTGTCTCTGGATCCCCTCTGCAGGGTGGCGTGATCAGCCTTTCTGCCCATCCGACGCGGCGTACGCCGCATCCAGGAGATCGACGACGTGCATGACCCGGATTGAGGCACCCTCTTTGCGCAGCCCGGCCTCGATCTGCAGCATGCAGCCGATGTTCGCACTGACCACCACCTCTGGCTCGACCTCCCGAATCGTCTCCAGCTTCTCCGCCAACACCTGCTGCGATAGCTCCGGGTGGGTCAGGTTGTAGATCCCGGCGCTGCCGCAGCACCGATCGGACGCCCGCATCTCCACGAACTCCAGCCCCGGGATGCTGCGCAAGATCTGTCGCGGCTGCTCCCGGATGCCCTGGGCATGGACCAGATGACAGGGGTCATGGTACGTGACGCGGGCCTCCACGTGGCCCTTCGGCGGCTCGAACGAGATCTCTGCCAGGAACTCGGTCACGTCCCGCACCTTGGCCGCGAACGCCTCGGCCTGGGCGCGCTCAGCCGGGTCGTCGAACAGCTCCGGATACTCCTTCATGGCCGCGCCGCATCCCGCCGCGTTGACGACGACCACCTCGGCATCGGCGAAGGCGGCGATGTTCTGTCGGGCCAGCCGACGGGTGGCCTCCCGCTCGCCGGCGTGGATGTGTAGCGCACCACAGCAGCATTGTCCCTCCGGCACCTCCACCGCGCAGCCGTTGCGGGCGAGCACGCGGATGGTCGCCCGATGGGTGTCCGGGTAGACCAGCGGCATGACGCATCCATAGAAGAGGGCGACCCGCCTTTTCTGCTCCCCCTGGGCGGATGTGTGGGAGGCCTCCCTGGGGCTGAAGAACCGGGATGACAGGGTCGGCGCCAGGCTCTCCGCGTACAGCAATGCCTGGGGGATCAGGCCGCGCTGGCCCAGCCAATGGAACAGCCGGGAGAGGACGCTGCGCTGGTAGAATTGCAGCGCCGTCGCCACCAGCCGCAGGCGCGTGGGGTAAGGGAAGAGATGGTCGAAGATCAGGCGGCGTAGCCCGCGTTCCCACCGGGAGCGGGGCAGCGCTCGCTCCACCTGGCCGCGAGCTTTCTCTAGCAGGCTGCCATAAGGCACGCCGGATGGGCAGGCGGTCGTGCACGCTCGACAGTCCAGGCATTGATTGATGTGTAAGGCGAAATCAGGCGAGATCGTCAGGCGCCCATCGGCCACAGCCTTCATCTGGTAAATGCGGCCGCGCGGGGAGTCCATCTCCAGGCTGAGCACGCGGTAGGTCGGGCACTGGTTCAGACACAGACCGCAGTGGGTGCACTTGTCGAGCCCGTCCAGGCTGGGCGCCTCTCCGGGCAGGTAATTGCCTAACGCCATGAGCGACTCGGGCATAGGGTCTCCATCCAGCGATGCATGGTGAGAAGCGGTATGCGCGTCAGACGATAAATCGATCGGGGTTCAGGATGCCGGCGGGATCCAGCCTCGCTTTGATCCCTCGCATCAGCGGCAGTGCTCCGCCTGTGGTCTCGCCCCAGTGGTCCAGGGGAGGCGCTCGGCGCGGGGCTCGCCGGACGAAGAGCCAGCCGCCCATCGTCGTGATCCGCTCACGCGCCGAGTGCACCGCCCCAACCAGGGATGGTTCCGGCGGCGCGTCCCAGACTGTGAGCACGGTGCCCGCGCCGACATGAGCCCACGAGCGGCTTGGCCAGCCGTGCACCTCGGCCACCGTCGTCAGCGTGCGCACCGCCTCCACCACGCGAGAGGGCAAGACGTTGGCCTGGAGGTGAACGCCCGGCGCGTGGAGCGAGGGATCCGCCAGGCGCCTCCAGAGCGTTTCCTCCTGATCGCCCTCCAGGATGCGATCCGCCTGAGCGCCCTCGACGGATGCCATCGCCTGGGTCTCGGCGATCTGACGCGCGACCGTGGCTGATGGCCCACCGAAGCGCACGAAGAGATCCACCGGTGGAACGCCGGCCTCCTCCGTGTCGATCGGTGCGATGGCGAGCCCCTGGGGGCCCAGCCGTGAGCTATAAAGCCGGAGGGCGATCGTTTGGGCTTCCGCCCAGGAGGTGCAGCGTACCGCTACCGTCCGCCGGACGGGGGGGATGGGGTAGAGCCGAAGCGAGGCGGCGGTGATGATCCCCAGCGTCCCCCATGAGCCGTTGAACAGCCGGGTGAGATCGTAACCGGCCACGTTCTTCACAACGCGCCCGCCTCCCCGGATCAGCGAGCCGTCGGCCAGGGCCACGGTCACGCCCAGCACCATATCCCGAGTGGACCCGTAGCGTAGCCGCTCGGGGCCGGCCGCGTTGGTGGCGATGAGCCCGCCGATGGTGGCCCGCTCCGGCGTGGCCACCGTGATGGGCAGGAATTGCCCTTGGGGCGCCAGCACGTCGGACAGCGCGGCCAGGGTGGTCCCGGCCTCCACGGTGATCACCAGCTCGGCCGGCTCGTAGTCGAGCACGCGATTCAGACGGGTGGTGCATAGCGCCACATCGTAACGCGTGGGGGCGGGCATGGCGGCCTGTTGTGTGCCTCCGCCCCAGGGCACCACCGCCAGCTGCCGGTCGGACGCCCAGCGGAGCGTGTCGGCGATACCTTGTGCCTCACTCGGTCGGATGACCGCGGCTGGCGTCACGTCGTCGAGGGCATACTCGGCACGAAGGTCCGGGGTGTCGCCGACTGCCTCGCTCGGCAGCCGTTCCTTCAGCCAGGATAGGTCCGTCATGATGTCGGGCTCCATGGGCGGGTTTTGTGCAGCGGGGTGGCCTCTCCGGTCATGGCCCGTCCGGTCGGCAGCACCTTGCCGGGGTTGCATCGCTCGGCCGGATCGAAGATATGTCTCAGATCCTGCATCAGGTCCAGCTCCCGCTCGCTGAACAGCATCGGCATATAGTCCCGCTTCTCCATGCCGATCCCGTGTTCACCGGTGATGGAGCCGCCGGCTTTGACGAAAGCGGCCATCATCTCGTCGGTGGCCTTCCACGTGCGGGCCACCTCGTCCGGATCATCGGGGTCGAAGAGGATCAGAGGGTGCAGGTTGCCGTCGCCGGCGTGGAACACGTTGAGGATGCGCAGCCCCAGCCGTTGGCCGATGGCCTGTACCTCCTTCAGGACCTCGGGCAGCCGGGTCCGTGGGACCACGCCGTCCTGGGTGAAATAGGACTTGGACAAACGGCCGATGGCTCCGAACGCGCTCTTACGGCCTTTCCACAGGAGTTCTCGTTCCTCGTCCGTCTGGGCCCGGCGCACGCTGCGCGCTCCCTCCGCCCGACAGATCTCCTCGATCCGCACCGCCTGCTCATCTAGCCCCTCGCTCAGCCCCTCCACTTCGATCAGGAGCACGGCCGCGGCGTCGAGGGGGTAGCCCACATGGACGTACGCCTCGATCGCCTGCAGGGCGAGCTGGTCCATCATCTCCAGTGCGGCCGGGATGATCCCCGCGGCGATGATAGCGGAGACGGCGCGCGAGGCCGACTGCAGGTCGTCGAACACGGCCAGCAGGGTGCGCACATCCTCCTGCAGCGGGGCGAGCCGCACGGTGACCTCGGTGACGATGCCCAGGGTGCCCTCGCTGCCGACGACGAGGCCGAGCAGATCGTAGCCGGGCGCGTCCAGGGCGGTGCCGCCCAGGGCGACGACCTCGCCGTTGGGGAGCACCATCTTGACGCCGAGGACGTGGTTCAGGGTGACCCCGTAGGCCAGGCAGTGGGGGCCGCCGCTGTTTTCGGCCACGTTCCCCCCGATGGTGCAGGCGCGTTGGGAGGAGGGGTCGGGCAGGTATTGGAGGCCGTGGGGGGCCACCGCCTCGCCGAGGTCGCTGTTGACGACGCCCGCCTGGACCACGGCGCGCATATTCACCGGGTCGATGTGGAGGATCTGCTTCATGCGCGCCAGGCTGATGACCATGCCGCCGCTGGTGGGGATGGCGCCGCCGGACAGCCCCGTGCCGGCGCCGCGGGCCACGAAGGGCATGCCCGCCTCGTTGGCCAGGCGCACGGCCGTGACCACCTGTTCCGTCGTCCTGGGGAGCACGACCACATCCGGCGTCGCCCGCTCGACGTATCCGTCGTACTCGTAGAGCATGAGGTCGTAGGGCCGGTGCAGCACGGCGTCAGGGCCTATCGCCTCCTGCAGCGCGGCGATCAGACCATCGCGTGAGAGGGGCATCGCTACCTCCTGGTGGGGAACGATCCGGCGCATCGTCTGAGGGGGATGCTGGAACCCCGCAGCATTTTACCACAGTCTCCGATCTCGTCGAAACGGCTCATTCCCGCGGTAGATGTATCCTTCTCGGTGGATTCCTATGGGGAGTCTTTGAGGGGCGCAGCCCCGTAAGGGCGACCGGCCGGTTGCCCCTACTGCAGCCCTTTACCTGCCTCGCTCGGCCTTATGTGCCTGAACCAGGCCGAGCCGCCCGATGGGCGGAGGGCAGATTTCTATATCTGCCCTTCCTGGGCTGTTTCACGGATTTCCACGTTGTTATGTGCATCACCTCTGCTTTGGCCTGCGGTGGGGATGTCGCTCCTCATGCTCGGCCGTCTCATCGTCGAGAGATCAGGAAGGCCAGCTCGGCGGCGAACTCGAAGCGGCGGATGGTCCACGGCCTCCCGGCCGTGAGCGCCCGGAAGGCGGCCTCGTAGTGGTCGAGCATCCCCTTGTCCCGCCCTCCCAGGCTGCGGACCGGGAATGAGACCAGGATGTGGTCCGCGGCCAGCGCCTCCAGGAGCCTGGCCCCAGACTCCCGATCCACCTGCTCCAGACAGGGGATGGTCTTCAGCACGAGGGCCACGTCCACATGCCGATCGAGAGGGACCTGCAGGACGTCACCCGCGTGCGCTCGGCCCTCCACGGGCATCATCGTCAGGAACTCGTTCAGGAAGTCGGCCATATCCCGGTAGATGTCGTAGGCGATGTACGTGGCGCCCTCGGCCAGCGGCATCCACGGGATCGCCAGGGGGTTCAGCCCGCAGGCCACATCCAGCACGGAACGGACGGGGGCGATCTCGGCCAGCGTGGTCGCGTAGAATTCGTCCAGGATGGGCAGCCGCTCTCGTGTGGACGCGTGGTGCCGCATGATCTCCACGCAGGCCTGTCGCAGGGCCGCCTCCCCGACTTCGGCAGCTGTCCGCAAGGTGCGCAGCCATCCGTCGTAGTGAGGCGTTCCTGCCAGATAGGCCCCGGCCACCTGATGCAGCTTGCTCTTGGTCGCCTTGACCGCTTCCTTCAGATTGCGCCGCCGGGCCAGCTCACGAGCGCCCACGTGGCGAACGAAGTCCGGCGCGATCTGCCTGTACCTGGCGCTGGCCAGCACCCGCTCGACCAGCCGATCCAGCGTCTCCTCAGGATTCGTGGTCATCTTGCTCCACGCGCAGGCGTTCCATGAGCTGGGTCATGAAGCGAAGGTTGTGGATGGTCGCCAGCCGCAGGAACGAGCTATCGCCGATCTTGAACAGGTGGTGCAGGTATCCCCGGGAGTATCGGGTGCAGCACAGACAGTCACAGAATGGGGAGATGGGATCGGCGCTCTTGATGTGCTTGTTGTCGCCGATGTAAAGATAGGCGAACCATGGGCCCGTCAGCCCGGCGGCCGGGTCGGTCGCGAAGGTATACAGCCGGCCGTGGCGCGCGTCTCGGGTGGGCATAGCGCTGTCGAACAGGTCGTATCCCAGCCGGACGCACGTCGCCACGCTGGGGGGATGCCCCACGCCCAGCGCGTGCATGGGAAAGCCGGAGGGGATCAGCTCCCGGGTGTACCCGATCAGATCGACCAGCAGGTTTCCTTCGGCGTCCAGGGGCCAGCCGCCGTAGCCGAACCCGTCGAAGCCGATCTCCAACAGCGCTTCGGCGCATCGCCTGCGCAGTTCCCGGGAGCCGCCCCCCTGAATCACCGCGAAGATCAAGGGGCGTTGATCCTCGCTCAGCCCCTTCTGCTCGATGAGGTGCTGGAACTCGGCCTTGCACCGCCGGGCCCAGTCGATGGTGCGTCGGACCGACTCTCGCTGCGCCTCCGGCGGGTCGTCTACGTGGGTGCAATCGTCGAGGCAGATGACCACATCGGCGCCGTAGCGGAGCTGCAACTGGATGCTCTTCTCGGGCGTGAGATGGAACCGGCGGGAGGCGCCTTCGGGCCGGAAGACGATCCCCTGATCCGTCAGGCGGCCGTAGTTCGGGTTCTGCCGGATCATGGAGTACGCCTGGAACCCGCCCGAGTCGGTTACGATGGGGTGCTGCCATCCGGACATGGCGTGAAGCCCGCCCAGCGCCCGGATGGTGGATGTGCCGGGACGCTGCATCAGGTGGAAGATGTTCATCACCACGGCCTGGACCTGGCATCGCTCCAGATCCGTGCTGTCCACCGATCGGACGACGCCCTGGGTGGCGTCGGGCAGGAAGGCGGGAAGTCGCAGGGAGCCGTGTGGGACTTGGAGATCGGGTCGAGTGCGGGTCACGCTAAAAGCTCTCACTTTGACGAGGGGCGAACGATGAAAAGCGATGGACGATCGACGATGAATAAGGGGGCTTTGTTCCCTTGTCTTTTCTCTTCGTCATAGGATCAACATCGCGTCGCCGAACGAGTAGAAGCGGTAGCGCAGGCGGATGGCCTCCCGGTAGGCCCGTAGGATGAGCTCCCGGCCGGCGAAGGCGCTCACCAGCATGAGCAGCGTAGAGCGGGGGAGGTGGAAGTTGGTGATCAGGGCGTCCACGACCCGAAAGGGGAACCCCGGCTTGATGAAGAGGTCGGTCCATCCGGAGAAGGGGGCCAGCTCGCCCTCGCGAGCAGCCGTCTCCAATATCCGCACCGACGTCGTCCCCACGGCCACGCATCGCCCGCCCGCCGCGCGCGTCGCCCGCACCTGTTCCACCACCTCGGCTGTGATCTGCCCCCACTCGGCGTGCATCTTGTGTTCCTCGATGTGTTCCGTCTTCACCGGTCGGAAGGTCCCCAGCCCTACATGCAACGTCACGAAGGCGAAGCGAACCCCCTTCGCCTGCAGGCGATCGATCAGCTCCGACGTGAAGTGGAGCCCGGCCGTGGGGGCGGCCACGGAGCCGGCGATGCGGGCGTATACCGTCTGGTAGCGCTCGGGGTCCTGTAGCGGCTCGTGGATGTAGGGCGGCAGGGGGATCTCCCCAACCTGCGGCAGCAGCGCGTCGATGGGGCGGTCGAACTCGACAACGCGCCCCCCATCCTCCGTCTCGGCGAGGATATGCGCCACGGCCGCCTCCCGCCCGGCCGCGTCCTCGATGTGAATGCGCGTGCCCGGGCGCAGCCCCTTGCCGCGCACCAGCGTCTCCCACGTGCGGTCGTCCCGGCGGGTGAGCAGGAAGACCTCGACGCGGCCGCCGGTGGGCTTACGCCCGTGCAATCGGGCCGGGATCACCCGGCTCTCGTTGCACACCAGAAGATCGCCAGGACGCAGGTGCTCCACCAGATCCCGGAAGATGCGATGTTCGAGACCGCCCGTCTCCCGGTGCACGACCAGCAGGCGGGAGCTGTCTCGGGGCTCTACCGGCGTCTGTGCGATCAGCTCAGGCGGTAGCTCGTAATCGAAATCCGCGGTTCTCACGTCTCAGAGCGTTCGGCCGCGCGGACCAGCGCCACGGCGATGAGGCAGATCGCCAGCGCGGCCATCAAGTTCGTGACGAAAGTGATCCCGGCCAGCCATTGGCCGATCTGAAAGGCCGGCATCATGCGAGAGAGGTAGATGGGCGACAAAGCGATGATCGCTCCCAGCAGCGCGCGCAGCTCTAACAGCGCGAAGCCGATCAGGGCCAGTATGCCGGCCGCCAATCGGCCTCGGGAGATCAGGATGGCGCCTGCGCCCATGCCGACCAGATAGGCCAGCAGGAGGGGCAGGTTGATCAGGAAGGGTCCCAGGAAGGACAGTGATCCCATGTGTCGCCTCGTTCTTTCAAGATAGCGTTCCCGTCAGGATCTCGATGCCCGATCGGCTGCCGCTCGTACCAGCGCCTGGAACAGGCGCCGATGGAGGTGGGGCACCTCCCGGTGCCGCTCGGGGTGCCATTGCACGCCCAGGACGAAACGGTGGTCGGGGCTCTCCACCCCCTCGATCAGCCATTCCTCGGGCAGGGCTCGGGCCGATGCGATCAGCCCCGGCGCCAGCATGTCGGCCCGGATGCCCTGATGATGGTAGGTGTTCACGGCCACCTGGCCGGAGGCCCCCAACGTCGCCGCCATGAGCGTCCCCGGCTCCACCCAGATCAGGTGATGTTTGTAGGCGCCCTTGGGGGTGCGGTGCCCCTCGCCCAGGTCCTGGATCAGCACGCCGCCCATGGCGACGTTCAGGAGCTGGATCCCCCGGCAGATGGCGAGGATGGGCCGGTCGTCTCGCAGCGCCGCGTGGGTGAGCTCGATCTCCATCTCGTCCCGGGCCTCGTCGACGCCATCGGCCTCCGCGCCCGCCATGGGCTGGCCGTAATATCGTGGGTGGACGTCGCCTCCGCCGGACAGCAGCAGCCCATCGATCGCCTCCTGATGGGGATGTGGGCCGTCGGGGGCCAACACCACCGGATCGCCGCCCGCTAGGCGGACGCTCTCCATGTACCAGCGCAGCCGCTCCAGCGAGGCGGGCTCCAGGGAACGTGCGGTGACGCCGATCTTGGGTCTCATGGCGGTGTGTTCCCCTCGTTGAACAGGCTGGGCTGTTCGGGCCGTTCCGGGAACGGCACGCCCAGATGCTCGTAGGCCCGGCGAGTTGCCACGCGACCGCGCGGGGTTCGATCCAGGAGGCCCAGTTGCAGCAGGTACGGCTCCACCACGTCCATGATGGTATCCGGCTCCTCGCTGATGGCGGCCGCGATCGTCTCCAGCCCCACCGGGCCCCCGCCGAACTTGTGGATCAGCGCCTCCAGCACCTTGTGGTCCAGGAAGTCCAACCCCAGCTCATCCACCTCCAGGAGGCGCAGCGCCTGATCGGCCACCTCGGCGGTGACCTCTCCGTCGGCCCGTACCTCCGCGTAGTCACGTACGCGGCGGAACAGCCGCAGCGCCACGCGCGGCGTCCCCCGGGCGCGTCGCGCGATCTCGGCCGCCCCGTCGTCGGTGATGGGGACGCCCAGCAGCCGGGCGGCCCGCCGCACGATGGACTCCAGCGCGGCCTGATCGTAGAAGTCGAAGCGGTACACGGCGCCGAATCGCGCCCTCAGCGGGGCGGTGAGCAGCGCCAGGCGTGTCGTCGCCCCGATGACCGTAAAGCGCGGCAGCTTCAGCCGGATGGAGCGGGCGGAGGGCCCCTTGCCGATCACGATGTCGAGGGCGAAGTCCTCCATGGCGGGATAGAGGACTTCCTCCACCGCCCGGCCCAGCCGGTGCACCTCGTCGATGAAGAGGATGTCGCCCTGGCGCAGGTTCGTCAGGATGGCGGCCAGGTCGCCGGCGCGCTCGATGGCGGGGCCAGCCGTGACCTTGATGTTGGTGCCCATCTCGTTGGCGATGATGTGCGCCAGCGTCGTCTTTCCCAGGCCCGGCGGCCCGTACAGCAGGATATGGTCCAGGACCTCGCCGCGGGCCCGCGCCGCCTCGATCAGGATGCGCAGGTTATCCCGCAGGCGGTCCTGGCCCTCCAGGTCGTCCAGCCGTTTGGGGCGGAGCGCGGCGTCCAGAGCCCGCTCCTCCGACTTTGCATCCGATGAGATCATGCGTTCGCTCATTTGTTCCCCCACGGCATTATACCAGATGCGGGCGCGGAGGGAAAAACGATCATAGAGGGGGTAGTGTATCCAAAATGGTGGGAATTCCGCCAGGCCTGTCGCAAGCCCACAGGGGGGGTGCGGAGGGACCTCCCTCCGCCAAAACATCCTCTTTTTCCGCCTTGCACCTGCCCTTTCCCGGCCTGACTCGGGTGGGCAGGGCCGGGCGAGGCTGGTGAGGGGCGGAAACCGGGAGGTTTCTTTTGAGGGGCGCAGCCCCTCAAAGCTCCCTGCTGTATTTCCACCGAAAAAGATACACTACCATGGAGGGGGCGTACGTTCCATCGGGGCGGATGTTCGTCAGACCTGTGTCTGTGGGCTGGCATCGTGCAGAATGTCTTGACTTCCAAAAGAAAAGCTGGTATAAGGGGGTACAATTTCAAGGGTGTGCATCCGGAGGTTGAAACCGGATGGAGACGGGCGGTTTCCTCGTTTGATGTGTGGTGGATAACAGATCCAGATTGGTATACCTGCAGACGTGATGTCTGCAAGAACCCAACCGGTGGTGGGCCGGCGAGGTGAAAGATGCCGAGCAGAGAGGAAGTGACACAACGAGAGAGAGAACGGCTGGAGGCGGAACGCGATCAGGTGCTGGCAGATATTGAGATGCTGCAGGAGTCGCTCAAGGGCGAGGTGGATATCGACGCCGAAGAGGGCGACCCTGACCTGATCGAACGGGAGAAGAGCGCGGCATTGTTGGCCGCGTTGGAGGCCAAGCTGAAGTCGATCGAGGCCGCGTTGCGGGCGATCGAGAAAGGACAGTATGGCATCTGTGAGCGATGTGGTCAGCCTATCCCCCCTGAGCGCCTGGAGGTGAAACCCGACGCCACCCTCTGTGTCCAGTGCCAGGTCGAGGTGGAGAAGTTGATCAAGCGGGGGCTCTATCGACCTCCTGGCACGGTATAGAGGGAAGATGTGAGGGTGGCTTGCGCCGCATAGCGGGCGCGGCCTGGGCTGTGGGCGATCCGAATGCGTCCGTCGGGGGAAGAGGAAGCGCATGACAAGGGGTGGGTGTCCTATGGGTACGCCGCCCCTATTTTTGTTGGGCGGCCCCGCGGAAGACGGGGCCGAGACGATCTCGTCCTCCTCGCCTGTCGTCCATGCCGGCGAGTTCCCGGGCGATGGGCCTGTCGAAAGGAGAGTCGCTTATGTTCCGTCCTTCCTGGGATGAGTATTTCATGGGGATCGCTTTTCAGGTGGCGAAGCGGAGCACGTGCGATCGGGCGCACGTGGGCGCGATCATCGTCAAGGATCGGCGGATCCTGACGACGGGATACAACGGTGCTCCGGCGGGATTGCCCCATTGTGACGACGTGGGACATCTGATGGTCGATGGGCATTGCGTGCGCACCCTCCACGCGGAGCAGAACGCCATCATTCAGGCAGCACTTCATGGCGTCAGCGTCAAGGGGGGCACCATATACGTCACCCATCAGCCCTGCCTGACCTGTGCCAAGATGATCATCAACGCGGGGATCGTGCGCGTCGTCTACGCGGGGAACTATCCCGATGAGTACTCGCGGGTGTTCCTGGCGGAGGCGGGCGTGGGATTGCAGCACTTCCCGTGGCCGCCTCCGAAGAGGCCGGAGATCGAGGACGCGGGCGTCGAGGGATCGGCAGATCCTCCGGCGTCCGAGTGACGGGCGAAGGGGACCTCCATGAAGACGCTTTCCTTCCCGGACGGCTTCCTGTGGGGCACGGCCACCGCGGCCCATCAGGTGGAGGGGGGCAATCGCAACAATCAGTGGTGGGCGTGGGAGGAGCAGCCCGGTCGTATCTGGCGTGGCGATCGTTCCGGCCGGGCGTGCGGCTGGTGGGAGCCCGGCGGGGCGGAGGCGGACCTGGACCGGGCGGCCGAGATGGGGCAGAACGCCCATCGCCTGTCCATCGAGTGGAGCCGCGTCGAGCCTGATGAGGGGACGTATGACCGCCGGGCTGTTGCTCGCTATCGGGGGATCCTGCAGGCCATGCGGGACCGGGGGATGGAGCCGATGGTCACGCTCCATCACTTCACGGATCCCCTATGGGTGGCCCGCAGCGGGGGCTGGGAGAATCCCCGCATCATCGATCGATTCCGGCGATATGTTCGGTATGTCGTCGGGGAGCTGGGCGATCTGGTGCGGCTGTGGTGCACCATCAACGAGCCCAACATCTACATCGCGTTCGGCTATCTCCTGGGGGAGTTCCCGCCCGGCCGCCACGATCCTCTGCGGGGGCTGAGGGTCCTGAACCACATGCTGCGCGCCCACGCGGCCGCGTATCGGGTAATCCATCAGATGGACGGCCGGGCTCAGGTCGGCCTGGCGCATCACATCGCCCTCTTCGAGCCCGCCGATCCGGGTTCCGTCCTGGACCGGACGATGACCGCGTTGCAGGACCACGTCTTCAACGCCGTCTCCCTGTACGCCCCACACGATGGGAAGATCCGCTTCCCGGTCGGCACCGGGCTGGTCCATGGCCCTCTGGTGGATAGCCAGGACTTCATCGGCGTCAACTACTACGTGCACTATCGGGTGCGCTTCGATCCGAGGCGGCCGACTCAGGCGCTGGCCCGGTACCTGCTCCCTCCGGGCGCGCCGCTGTCGGACATCAAGGCCGATGGCGAGCCGTATGCCGCGCTGTCGCCTCGGGGATTCTATCGTGTGCTCAAGCGGGCGGCGCGGTTGGGCAAGCCCATCTATGTGACGGAGAACGGGATCCCCGACGCCGCCGATCGCGTGCGGCCTCTTTTGCTGGCCACGTATCTGCCGCAGATGCATCGCGCGTTGCGTGAGGGCGTCGACATCCGCGGGTACTTCCACTGGACGCTGGTGGATAACTTCGAGTGGGCGGAGGGATGGGGCTTGCGTTTCGGGCTGATCGAGCTGGATGTGGCCACCGGAGAGCGGCGGGTGCGTCCCAGTGGCCATTTCTACGGCGAGATCGCCCGGGCCAACGCGTTGACCCCGGAGATGGTCGCCCGGTACGCGCCGGAGGCCATGGCGGCAGGATAAGCGCTTTTCGAAGGAGATCGCTGAAACGTTCCTCGAAGGCCTGCGCCGTCCATGCCGGAAGGCGTGGACGTTCCTCCCCGCGCTAGTGGATCAGCTCGATGTAGAAGTCCACGACCTCCAGATCCATGCGCCACGATTCCACCGCCTGGGCGACCTCCGTGAGTAGCCCGTGGGCGTAGTCGGCGCTGGGCGAGATGCAGGCCACTCCTACCACGGCTCGTTGCCACACGTCCTGCGCGTCCACTTCGGACACGGAGACGTTGAAGTCCCGGCGCAGGCGGGCCATCAGCGGCTTCAGGATGCCGCGTTTCCCCTTCAGAGAGCCGTTCCCCGGCAGGCGTAGCTCCAGGGTGAGCACTCCAATGACCATCGTCATCTCGTCTCGCCCGGCCGTTCGGGGGCTCCCACGCGGCCGGTCCATTCGGGGTTGGCGTATCGGCTGGCGCGCAGATCGGCCGCCAGCTCCCGCTCCAGGGGAAGCAAGTCCCCCGGCTCCAGGCGCAGGCGAAGCGCCTGAGCGAATCCCTGGGCCAGGGCCTGGGCCACCTCCCGGAAGGTGGGCGTGCGTCCCAGGACGGCCTCCACGGTCAGGGCGCGCCGTCGGAGCAGGGTGCGAAGCGCCTCGCGGCGGGTCTCGCTGGGCACGGCCAGGCAATCGACGATGCGGGTAAGATCCCCGTACAGGGGGAGCGACCCGTGTTGCAGCACCATGCGGCCGGAGCGATATTGGGCGCTCCCCATGATCTT
>JAJRVX010000057.1:0-3586 GCA_024277095.1 Chloroflexota bacterium | reverse complement strand
GGTACCGGAGGCTACCGTGGCCGCCGCCATTCGCACCGCCCACGCACATGGGGTGCCCGTCGTCGTGGATGCAGGACCGCCGCGCCCTTATGGGCCGGACGTGTGGGGGCGGGCGACGGTGATCTCGCCCAACGCGTTGGAGGCCGCCACCCTGGTGGGCCATCCGGTGGAAGATGACGCGGGGGCCGAAGCCGCCGCTCGCGAGCTGCTGGCCGCCGGCCCTCAGGCGGTGGTGCTCAAGCGAGGGGCGGCCGGAGCGCTGCTGGCCACGCGAGAGGGAATCGAACAGATCCCCAGCTTCCCGGTGGATGTGGTGGACACCACCGGCGCGGGGGATGCCTTCAGTGGGGCCCTGGTGGTGGCGATGGCGGAGGGAAAGCCTCTCCCGGAGGCGGTGCGCTTCGCCAACGCGGCCGGGGCACTGGCCGTCACCCGGGCGGGGACGATGCCCGCCATGCCCACGCGAGCGGACGTGGAGGCCTTCCTGGCTCGCCAGCGCCCCGGCTAAAGCGAGGGATCATTGCCCTCGTCCCTCGCGGGCGGGCGCCCATGTCCCACCTGTGGGAGCGAGGGGGCGGTGCTCATGCTGATGTGTCGCCGTCACCGACGCGGGCGTGGGCCGCGGCCGCCATCAGCGCCTCGATGCGGGGCAGCATGTCGACCGGGTTGGGGTGGATCCCCTCAGCCAGCAACTGACCCTCATACAGCTGCTCCGCACATTGGGCGATGAGTGGATCGTCCGGTGCTTCCATCACCAGTCGCCCCAGGTCCCGGATCAGGGGATGCGTCCGGTTGAGCTCCAGGATCAGGCGCGGCACCTCATAGTCCCGCTCCAGCAAGCGATAGACCCGTTGCAGATCGGTGCCGGGTGTGTCCTCGGGCGTCACCAGCCGGCAGGGGCTATCCCGCAGCAATTTGGACTCCCGCACCTCGGCCACGCGATCGCCCAGCACCTCCGCGAACCGCTGACGCAGCCGCTCGAACGCCTCGGCCGACAGCGTCTCCGCCTCCTCTTCCTCCGATTCCGTCTTGGGCAGATCCAGCCCGGCGTCGGCGATGTTGCGCAATGGCTTGCCGTCGAACTCACGGAGGGCCACCATCAGGAAGCTATCGATGGGCTCGGTCAGATAGAGTACCTCGATGTCGTTGGCCCGGAAGTAATCCATGTGCGGGCTGCGGGCCACGGAACGCAGGTCCTCGCCCAGGACGTAGTAGATGGCCGGTTGGTCCTCCTTCATCCGCTCCTTGTACTGCGCCAGGGAGATCCATTCGTCCTCGCCCGTCTTCGAGGAGTGGAAGCGCAGCAAGGGAATCAGCGCCTCACGATTGGCCGCGTCGGTGGCCACCCCCTCCTTGAGGAAGGAGCCAAACTCCCGCCAGAACCGCAGATAGCGCTCGGCATCCTCCTCGGCCAGGCGCTGTAGCTCGCTCAGGAGCTTGCGCACCAGGTTGGAGCGGATGCGGGCCATCACCTGGTTGGCCTGCACCGTCTCCCGGGAGATGTTGAGCGGGATGTCGTCGGAGTCCACCACCCCTTCCACGAAGCGCAGGTAGGGCGGCAACAGGTCGCTGGCGCGCTCCTGGATGAGGATCTTGCGCGAATAGAGCCGGGGGCCGTGTTCCATGCGCGCGGTGAGCAGGCCGCGCTCCGCCTTGGAGGGCACGTAGAGAATGCTCTGGATGTGTACGGGAGCATCGGCGGAGAAGTGCACATACAACAGTGGGTCTTCCGTGTCCAGCGTCAACTGCCGATAGAACTCGTGGTATTGCTCCGCGGTGAGCTCCTGCGGCCGCTGGCGCCACGGGGCCGCCTGTCGATTCGCCTTCTCACCCTTCACGTAGATGGGGAACGGCACGAAGTCGGAGTAACGGCGGATGATCTGCTTCAGCCGGTAGGCGTCGAGGAACTCGCGGGCGTCCTCTTTCAATTTGAGCTTCACCGTGGTCCCACGTGTGTCCTTCTCGGCCGGCCGGATGGTGTACTGATTCTCCCCGCGGGATGTCCAGGCGATCGGCTGAGCATCCGGCCGGAAGGAGCGGGTGGTGACCGTCACCTCGTCCGCCACCATGAAGACCGAGTAGAAGCCCACACCGAACTGGCCGATGATATCCGCGGCGGATTTGCCGCTCTCCTGTAATTTCCTCAGGAATTCCATGGCCCCCGAATGCGCGATGGTGCCCAGGTTCTCGATCAGCTCCTCGCGCGTCATGCCCACGCCGGTATCGCTCACGGTGAGCGTGCCCGCCTCCTCGTCGAAGTCGATGTGGATGGCCAGCTCCGCCTCCGGGTCCACGATGTCTTGTCGGGTCAGCATCTCGAACTGCAGGCGGTGTAGAGCGTCGGAGGCGTTGGAGATCAACTCTCGCAGGAAGATCTCTCGTTCGGTATAGAGGGAGTGCACCAGGATGTTTAACAGCTGTTGCACTTCGGCCTTGAACTCGAAGGATTCCGCCTCTGCATGCGTCTGCGCAGCAGCTTGAGCCATAGGCATCTCCTCCTCTATGTCCCATTGGGTGTCTCCGAGCTCAGCAATCCGGTCGCTTTGGTCCCACAACTCATTTATTGTATACTCCGGCGCGTTGGATCGGCGCGAGCGAAATGTTAGTCTTGCGTTAGAGATCATCTACAGCCTCTGGAGGTTGCTACATGGCGGAGCAGCGCTTGGAAGAGCGAAATGCCGAGGGACGAGAGCCACGCCCTCAGGTGGGCATGGGGGTATTGGTCCTGCGTGATGGGAAGGTGTTGCTGGGAAAGCGTAAGGGCGGTCACGGCGCGGGGTACTACGCCTCCCCCGGCGGACACATTGAGCTTGGGGAGAGCCTGGCCGAGGCCGCGCGCCGCGAGGTGAAGGAGGAGACGGGACTGGACGTCCAGGACGTCCGCTTCCTGGCGGTGGGCAGTTACATGTGGGGAGAGGACAAGCACTACATCGACGTGGACATGGTCTGCCAGGCCCCATACGGCGACCCGGTGCTCATGGAGCCTCACAGGTGCGAGGGATGGGCATGGTACGATCTGGACGACCTCCCTGAGCCGCTGTTAATCGTCACCCGACGGATGATCGAGGCGTACCTCTCTGGTGATCCCCTTCCCGATCCCGAGCGCATTGAGCGCCAGGAGATATAATCATCGCCCATGAGGGCGTGTCGCTCACCATCGTAACTGCACGGGGCCGAACAGCCCGGACGGCAGCCGTTCCGTCACCAGATCGATCAGCCCCTGCTCCATTACGGCCTCCCACTCGCTGGGCTTGAGCCCGGGGATCGGCCGCACGCCCCCTTCCCGCTCGCGCCGCCCCTGCACGGCGTTGTAGAGCAGATTGCTCACACGCACCTCGATCTCGTTGCGGCCGCGGCGCAGCCGGTGATCCACCCGCAGCCGGTAGGGCGCCCACAGCCGCACGCCCGCCTCCTCGCCGTTCACACGAACCTCGGCGATCACCTCCACCCGCCCCAGATCGAGGAAGATGGGGCCGGGAGGCACCCCGTCCGGGAGATCGATCGTCGCGCGGTACGAGATCGTGCCGGAGAGGTCGCGCAGCCGGGGATCACTCCGCCAGTCACGCAGGTCGGACCACATCTCGGT
>JAJRVX010000056.1:0-3061 GCA_024277095.1 Chloroflexota bacterium | reverse complement strand
GGAATTCGAGCTGGAGGTGATGCGGGACCGGAACGACAACTTCGTGGTCGTCTGCTCCATCGAGAACCTGGACCCGATGGGCGTGCACACCGGGGACTCCATCACGGTGGCGCCCGCGCAGACGCTCACAGACAAGGAGTATCAGCGCCTGCGAGACCAGGCCCGCGCGGTGATGAGCGCCGTGGGGGTGGAGACGGGCGGCTCCAACGTCCAGTTCGCCGTGAACCCGGAGGACGGCCGCGTCGTGGTCATCGAGATGAACCCGCGCGTCTCCCGATCCTCCGCGCTGGCCTCCAAGGCGACCGGCTTCCCCATCGCCAAGATCGCGGCCCTGCTGGCTGTCGGCTACACCCTCGACGAGATCAAGAACGACATCACCCGGGTGACGGTGGCCGCCTTTGAGCCCAGCATCGACTACGTGGTGGTCAAGATCCCCCGGTGGGCCTTCGAGAAATTCCCCGGCGTCGACCCCGTCCTGGGACCGCAGATGAAGTCCGTGGGCGAGGTGATGGCCATCGGCCGCACGTTCAAGGAGGCGCTGCAAAAGGGGTTCCGCTCACTGGAGATCGGGCGGAAAGGGTTCGGCGGACTGGCTGAGGACCCGTTGCAGCCTGAGGCGTCCGGCGATGCCGACGATCCGCAACGGATACGGGACCTCCTCAAGATCCCCACCCGCGATCGCCTGTTCGCACTGCACGACGCGCTGATGGCGGGGTGGTCCCTGGAGGAGACCAGCCGCCTCACCGGCTTCGACCCCTGGTTCGTGGCCCAGATGGAGCAGATCATCGCGCTGGAACGGGAGTTGTCCTCATACACCCTGGAGTCCCTGCCGGCCGATCTCCTGCGGAAAGCCAAGCGATGGGGCTTCAGCGATGAGCAGATCGGCGACCTGCTGCAATGGGGCGAGCCGGCGCCGGACTCGCACGAGCGAGGGCTGAAGGTCCGGGAACGCCGCAAGGCGCAGGGCATCATCCCCACCTATCTGCGGGTGGACACCTGCGCGGCCGAGTTCGAGGCGTTCACCCCCTACCTGTACAGCACCTACGAGACGCAGGACGAGGCCGGGCCCACCGACCGACCCAAGGTGATGATCTTAGGAGGCGGACCCAATCGCATCGGGCAGGGGATCGAGTTCGACTACTGCTGCGTGCACGCCTGCTGGGCGCTCCACGATCTGGGATATGAGACGATCATGGTCAACTGCAACCCGGAGACGGTGAGCACCGACTACGACACCTCCGATCGCCTCTATTTCGAGCCGTTGACCTTCGAGGATGTGCTCAACATCGTGGAGGAGGAGCAGCCCCAGGGCGTGATCGTCCAGTTCGGCGGGCAGACGCCGCTCAACCTGGCCAACCGATTGCAGGCCGCCGGCGTGCCCATCTGGGGGACCAGCCCCGACGCCATCGACCTGGCCGAGGACCGGGGGCGCTTCGGGGCGCTGCTGGCGAAGCTGGACATCCCTCAGCCGGCGAACGGCATCGCCAGAGACCTGGCGGAGGCCAAGCGCATCGCCCGCCAGATCGGCTACCCGGTGCTGGTACGTCCCTCCTACGTGTTGGGCGGCCGCGCCATGGCCATCTGCTACGACGAGGAGGCCCTGGAGCGCTATGTGAGCGAGGCCGTGGCCGCAGCGGAGGGACACCCCATCCTGATCGACCAGTACGTGGAGGACGCCTACGAGATCGATGTGGACGCCGTCTGCGATGGCAAGCGGGTGGTCATCGGCGGCGTGATGCAGCACATCGAGGAGGCGGGCGTCCACTCCGGCGACTCCGCCTGCGTGCTGCCTCCGTACAAGATCAGCTACTTCCATCTGAACACGATCTACGAGTACGTGGAGCGGCTGGGATTATCGCTGGGGGTGCGCGGGCTGATGAACGTGCAGTTCGCCATCAAGGATGACATCGTCTACGTGCTGGAGGTGAACCCCCGCGCATCGCGCACGGTCCCCTTCGTGTCCAAGGCGACAGGCGTGCCGCTGGCCCGGATCGCCGCCCAGGTGATGGCCGGGAAGACGCTGGAGGAGCTAGGCTTCACCGATGAGCCCCAGATCTACGGCTTCTTTGTGAAAGAGGCCGTGCTGCCCTTCAAGAAGCTCCCCGGAGCGGACGCGCTGCTGGGGCCGGAGATGCGCTCCACCGGGGAGGTGATGGGACACGCCGCCCGGTTCGGCCACGCCTTCGCCAAGGCGGAGATGGGCGCCGGGGATTCTCTGCCCCTGAAAGGGACCGCTCTGCTCTCGGTCAATGACTACGACAAGGGAAGTGCCCTGAAGATCGCCCGGGATCTGTACCGTTGGGGATTCCGCCTTCTGGCGACCCGGGGGACGGCGGCGTTCCTGGCCAAGGCGGGGCTCCCGGTGCAGGCCGTCAACAAGGTCAGCGAGGGATCTCCCCACGTGGTGGATTACATCAAGCGCGGCGAAGTGGACCTCATCCTGAACACGCCGCTGGGACGGGAAGCCCACGGCGATGGAATGGCCATCCGTCAGGCGGCGGTGAGACACGGCGTTCCCCTCCTGACAACCCTCTCCGCGGCGGCCGCCGCGGTCCAGGGGATTCGGGCGCTGCGAGAGCGTGAGCTAAGCGTGCGTAGCCTGCAGGAACATTATCAACGATCGCCGGAAGAACAGGCGAAATACACGCCCAAAGCGACCTCCGTTTTTTCGTATCGATCAGAAATGTGATAGTCTCCCTCATGGGTGTTGCCGGGGCAGGGGCGATTCATGAATCGCCTCTGCCCACAGGTAGGTGGCGGCAGATCAATTCCCCGTCTGGGAAAAAGCCCACAGGAGGCGCCATTCATGCAGAGCTGCTCACAAAATGGTCTCCCGTGGGCTCACCAACACTAGACAGGGAGACTACCTATGTTCCACTCCTTTACAAAACCTCATCTCCGCCCACAAGCTCGACGATGCATCCTCTCCGCCGGGCTTCATGCGATCCTTGCAGTGATTCACAAAGAGGTACCACTGAGCGATTGCAGAAAGGAGTCTGCCCATGAACGCACTGCTCATCGCCCGATGGCAATTCGCCATCACCACCGTCTACCACTTCTT
>JAJRVX010000055.1:0-2522 GCA_024277095.1 Chloroflexota bacterium | reverse complement strand
GGCGGATACGGCGGGCAACCCCGGCCTGATAGCCATGCAAAGCGTGACCAAAGACACTCGCTCGGAGGGGGCACTCCTCTTCATCACGGCTCCGGAAAAGGCCCCCATCTATGCACAGGTGCAGGTCCAGTTCATCATCGGTTTCCTGGGTGTGATCCCTGAGACGATTCGACTGTCCATCACCTCGACCTCGCCTGAGGGGGAAACGCACGAATACACGTTTGACGAAGTGGAGAACGGCAAGTCCGAGACGCTCACGTTCACCCCAGATGCCCTCGGGATGTGGCAGTTCAAGGCCGTCTGGCCGGGAAATGTGGCTTCACTCCCCGTAGAGGAATCCACTCACATCGAGATCGGCGCGGCTCCTTCAGCCTTGTATCTGGATACCCTTGATGTGGAGGTCGTGCGTGCTGGAGAGAGCGTCTCTCTAACAGGTAGACTTGAACCGCCGCGTGAGAAGCAGCGTATCGAACTCCAGGTGTTCCGACCGGAGGGGTTGGCCTGGGAGCGATGGGATACCC
The DNA here is from genome assembly GCA_024277095.1 of Chloroflexota bacterium. Lineage (GTDB taxonomy): Bacteria > Chloroflexota > Anaerolineae > DUEN01 > DUEN01 > DUEN01. Next base: position 2,001 of record JAJRVX010000055.1, on the reverse strand, counting down.
CCGGCGAGATCTTGACAGACAAGGCAGGACAGTTTACAAGCCAGATCGCGGTTGACGCGCCGGGGATTTGGCGGGTGCGTCTCATGTGGCAGGGGCTGGAGGATGCTCAGGGAAATCCCCTGATCGAGCCGTCTATCAGCGAATCCCGGGAGTTTCATGTGCGCTTCCCCACAGGGAAGGCGATCATTGCTGCGGGTGGAGACGCAGGTCTCTCCGACTGGCAGTACCGTTTCTTTAAGACTGCCCGTTTTGTTTACGATAGCTTTCTCGATTCCGGGTTCCCGGAGGATGCGGTCCGTTTCCTCAGTCCCACCTCAGCCGCTCCTTCAGAAGGGATTCTCAGCGAAAGCCGGTTGAGTGATACCATCCTGAACTGGGGAACAAAGGGATTGGCCCCGGGCGAAACGCTCTGGATCTATCTCATCAGCGACAATCTTCAGGAGAAACGCTTCGTGCTCGACAAAGCGGGTCCCAGCACCGATTACCTCGATTCGGAGGCCATCTCGGGCTGGCTCGAGGAACTGAACGAGCGGGAGATCCCCACGGTGTTCGTGATTGAGGCGTGCTACTCAGCGCGTTATCTCGAACCTCTGGAACGCCCCCTCAAGACGCGCCAGATGGTCATCGCCAGCGCGTCGGCACAAGAGCCTGCCTACATCCGGCGATCCAATTGTTTCTCGCGGCAACTGTTCCAGCGCCTGCTCGGCAAGGAACCGTTGGCGCAGGCGTTCACAGGGGCGCGGGATTACTTCAGCAGCTTTGGGAACACGGCACAGATGGATGCGGATCGGGATGGCGTCCCAAATGAGAGGGAGGATCTGGAACTGCTCGCGCTCTACCTGAACGACCCGCAAAGCGGCAGCTACGGCGAGCCCGCCCATATCTACGCCTGGACGGAGCCGATCTTGTTGGCAGAAGGTGACTCGACCTCAGCGATAGAGGCAACGGTGGGCGGTGACGGGGCGCGGGTCTGGATGACAGTGATCCCTCCCGATTTCTCCCGTACGTTTACCGACTGGTCTCAGATCGACACGCCCGAGATCCCGATGGAGGAGGTCTCCCCGCTGGTCTACCGGGCGACCTATTCTGAATTCACACAGCCCGGGACGTACCATGTGCTGATCGATGCGGAAAACAGCGATGGCCCCGCCGAGTCCGTGATGACCACCGTGACGGTTCTCGGTGGCCCCTGGGACACGAATGGGGATGGGAGCATCGATATCCTTGACCTGTCCCTGGTCGGTCAGCACTTCGGCGAAGCACCGCCCACGGATTCGAGGGCTGATGTGAACGGCGATGGTCAGGTGGACATCCTCGACCTGTCGCTGATCGGACAGCATTTCGGCGAGAGCATGGCAGCTCCTGCGCGCCTTCCAGCTCTGCTCACACCGACGGAGCGTCAGGGTCTCCTCCGTGCCCAATGGGTGTTGGAGCGCGCGGGTCATCCTCTCGCTGGGTGGCTGGGGCGTTTCCTGACGAGCATATCCATCCCCTCTGAGACGCGCCTGCTGCCGGCCTTTCCCAATCCCACCAATCCCGAGGTCTGGATACCGTACGTGCTGTCGGAACCTTCCGATGTGCAGATTCGGGTGTTCGGCATGACCGGCCGACTGGTGCGGGAGTTGTCGCTGGGACACCGGCAGGCGGGTCGCTACGCAGAGCGGAGCAACGCGGTACATTGGGATGGGCGCAACGCCACTGGTGAGCGCGTGGGCAGTGGGGTGTACTGGGCCGTGATGGAGACGAGCGAGGGGCAATTTGTGAGGAGGGTGGTCGTGGGGAAATGAGGGGGCAGTCCTCATACGAGTTTTTCACTTACGGCGAAAGTAGAGCATGCTGCCAGCTTGTTCTTGCCAGCTTGTTCTTGCCAGCTTGCGCTTTGGTGTGATGAACGAGCAAGCTGCACGCTCTACAGAAAACGAGTAAACTTAGCAGGAAGTAGGAGACCGTAGAGCATGCTGCCAGCTTGTTCTTGCCAGCTTGTTCTTGCCAGCTTGCGCT
>JAJRVX010000054.1:0-5391 GCA_024277095.1 Chloroflexota bacterium | reverse complement strand
GGTGCATGGTCTTAACCTTGCTCCGCCTGGCAGGCTGGCAATCCATCCCGGACGCCTTCCGTCATTATCGCGCCTCCCTCAAGGAGTCCCTTCAGCTCATAGGCTTGCTGCCTGCCCCAACTTGACTTTGAAAAGACCCTGCGCTCTGCCCCGCCACCGCTTGACAGGCGGTCCGGCGTGAAGCACATCACTATTGTACCCGGAATTGAGACAAATGACCAGAGAGCCTGACGGGATAGCCAGGGCCTTTTCAAAGTCCAGCGCTTACATCGGCACACATGACACCTGCAGAGACGAGCGGCGAGCCCCTTTCTCCCGGGCCCGGGAGAAAGGGGCTGGGGGATGAGGGCCGCTGAAGGCGGTCTTCGCGAGGCTGGACGACCGGCCGTGGAGCGACGTAAAAGACATAGCGGGCCACTGTCTGTCACGCCTCGGCCCCGACCAGTTCATCGATGTGAATAACCTGCTTCGCCCACGAGATCAACTCCTGCGCCTTCTCGGCCGTATCCGCCTCCGCCATGATACGGAGCAACGGCTCCGTACCGGAGAATCGGAGCAACAGCCAGTTGTCGTTGTCCAGATAGAACTTGGTCCCGTCGATCTGGGAGATGCGCCGCACGGGATACCCCGCGATCTCGTCGATGGACATGGAGGCCAGGATACGAGGCACGGCCACCCGCATCTCCGGCGTGGCGGGCACATTCTCCTCCGCCGCCACCAGGCGCCCGGTGATGCTATACACCTCCTCCAGCAGGTCGGCGATGGTACGCCCGGTGCGGGCCAGCATCTCCACCACCAGCGCGCAGGCAAAGATGCCGTCCTTCCCCAGGATGTGGCCGCGGATCGTCAGGCCGCCGCTGCTCTCGCCTCCCAGCAGGATATCATGCGCCTTCATCGCCGCCGCGATGTGCTTGAACCCCACCGGCACCTCATAGCTGGGCTCGCCCAGATGCGCCGCCAGCCGGTCCAACAGATGCGTCGTGGCGATGTTGCGCACCACGCCGCCCCGCTGGCTGCGCTCGCCCCGCAGCTCGTGCAGGTAATAATAGAGCAACAGCAGCAGATCGTTCGTGGAGATATACTCGCCGCGATCGTCCACGATGGCGATCCGGTCCGCATCGCCGTCCATGGCCAGCCCCAGATGATAGCCCCCCTCTTGCACGCTGGCGATGAGCAATCCCAACGCGTGCAGGTCGGGAGCGGGCGATCGGCCGCCGAAGAGCGGATCATGTCGGCCGTGGATCGTCGTCACCCGGCACCGGGCCTCGGTCAGGATGATCTCCAACGTCACCTGCCCGGTGCCGTACATGGGATCCAAGACCACCCGTAGCCCGGCATCTCGAATCGCCTGCATGTCGATCAGCGACTCGACGGCATCGACATAGGCGTTGGTGTAGTCCACGCGCCGCACGACGCCCGTGCGCAACGCCAGGTCCAGCTCGATCTTGACCACCTCGTCCGTGCTCATCCGATTGGCCTCAGCCTCGATGGCGCGCGCCGTATCATCCAGGATCAGGGCCCCATCGGAGAGGAACACCTTCAGCCCGTTCCATTGCGGGGGATTGTGACTGGCGGTGAACGCCAACCCGTACGTCGCGCCCAACGAGGCCGTGGCATACGTGATCAACGGCGTCGGAGCGGCCTCCGTCAGCAGGATGGTGGGGATATTGTTCCCGGCGAACACCTCCGCGGCCGCCTGGGCGGCGAAGTCGGAGAGGAAGCGACGGTCGTATCCGATCAACACCCCATCCGCCTCCCGATCGTTTCGGGCGACGTCGTTGGCCAGGGCCTGGCAGAGGCGACGCACGTTATGCAGGGTGAACCCCTCGCCGATGATGGCGCGCCAGCCGCCCGTGCCAAAACGGATCTCGTTCTCCTCCTCATGCCGGCGCGGCCGCATCAGTCGCTTCTGCAAAATGAAAAGGGCCTGATCCAGATCCTCCGGGGTGTTGATCCCCAGGATCTCCTCCTGGTCTACCGTCCGATAACTGGCGACGGTGCCGCCCGAGCGGATGATGTATCGTACGGAGTCGGTGAGGCGCACCTCCCCATACGGATGGGCCTGTGCCAGGTGCTCCAGCGCCGGGAACAGCCATCCCGACTGCACGACGTAAGCCCCCACGTTCAACTCGGTGATCTCCTGCTCCTGCGGCGACGCATCCACCTCCTCGATGACGTCCACGATCTGCCCGTCCGCGTCGCGGATAATGCGTCCATAGGGCAGCGGCTGCGTGCTCACCACGGTCAGCAGCGTCAGGCACGCCCGCTTGACCCGGTGCCGGGTGATGAGGCCTCGCACCGAGGAGTACCGCAGCAACGGCGTGTCCCCGTACAAGATCAGGAGATCGCCCTCATAGTCGCCCAACGCCGATCGCGCCTGGAGCACAGCGTGCCCCGTCCCCAACGGCTCCCGCTGCTCGACGTAGTGATAGGCATCGCCCAGATGCGCACGCACCTCCGCGCCGCGGGCGCCCACGACGATGAACAGATCCTCAGGCGACACGACCCGTAACGCCAGCTCCACCACGTAATCCAGGATCCGCTTCTCCCCCAGGGGCTGGAGAACCCACGGATGCGAGCCGGCCCCGCCAGGATCACGACCTGCAGCCAGAATGATCGCCTTCACAGCCTACTCCTTGAAAAGCGTGATCGTCATGCGTTTGCACCGATGCTATAGCGGATCCCTCCGATGCTCATGAGGCGAGTCGGAGAGAGCGCCGAATGCACAAGCCATTCCCCCGGACACCACCCTCGCATTATGCTACCAGAACAGACGCGCGTCAACCTGAAACGCCGAGCGGATCAGGGCTTTTTCAAAGTCTAGCCACCGGACAGTTTGACTGCGCATCTCCTGCGATAGCTCTACCGATGCCGCAGTAGGGGCGACCGGCCGGTCGCCCCATTGGTATCAACTGAAGCGATATGGAAGCGTGGCCCCGCATCTCTGGGGTGGCTCGGAGGGACGGCAGTCCCTCCGAAGAACTCTATTTTCAGCCCCCCACCTGCCCCGTGGGGCCGGAGGCCACCGGCCAAAGCCCCAACCAGGCAGGTAGAAGGCGAGGAAAAGAGTTTTCCTGCGGAGGGGCCTCCCCTCCGCACCTCCCCTTTCAGGTGCGACCGCCCGTGGAGGGAAAAAGCGACAGGCGGGGGCCTCGCTCATGCTGTTCAGTTGATGCGAATAGATCGAAGCAATTTCTCAACCCTCACAGGTGCCGACGCGCAAACACCTTGACACGCCCCGGGCCCTGAACTACACTTCCTGTTGACTTCCAGGCGATCATCCACACGGAGATATGCCATGCCGACGAAGGAGAGCCCGGCTCCGCTCCCCTTGCACAAACCAGGAGCCACACACATCCTGCTGCGCTGCTTCGGCTATCTTCGCCCATATTGGCGCCTGAGCGCAGCCGCCTACCTGACGCTGCTGGGCATCAATGCGCTGGCCCTGGCCATCCCCCAATTCATCCGCTGGGTCGTGGACCAGGGCATCGGCGGCCGAAACGTACGGCTGCTGGGATGGTCTGTGCTGGCCCTCCTCGGGGTGACGCTGCTCAAAGGCGTGCTCACCTTCCTGCAAGGGCGATGGACGGAGATCGCCTCCCAGGGCGTCGCCTACGACCTGCGCAACGCCATCCACCGGAAGCTATCCACCCTCTCCTTCTCCTACCACGACCGCACGGAGACGGGGCAGCTGCTCTCCCGAGCGATCCAGGATGTCGAGCGCATCCGTTTCCTCACCGGGCGTGCCTTCCTGCGGCTGGTGGACGGTACCGTGCTGCTGATGGGAACGGCGGCGATGCTGGTGTGGATGAACCCCCGCCTGGCCCTGCTGGCCCTGGGTACCATGCCGCTGCTGGCCCATCGGGCCCTCTACTTCGGCCGCCGGTACCGCCCACTCTCCCTGGCCATCCAGCAACAACTGGCCGTGCTGACCACCCGGCTGGAGCAGAACCTGCGCGGCGCTCGCATCGTCAAGGCCTTCGCCCAGGAGGAGGCGGAGATCGCTCGCTTCGACCGGGAGAACGACCGATGGTTTAACCTCGCCGCTCAGGCCGCCCACCTCCAGGCGTTCAACATCCCGCTCATGGACCTCATCGCGAACGCGGGAACGGTCTTCATCATCTGGTACGGCGGCCTCCTGGTCGTGCGAGGCCAGCTCACCCTGGGCGAACTGGTGGCCTTCTCCACCTATCTGGGCCAGCTCGTCATGCCCGTGCGCCGCCTGGGCATGATCGTCTCCGCCATCGCGCAGGCGGTGGCCTCCGGCGAGCGCATCTTCGAGATCCTGGACGCCGAATCAGAGGTGCAGGATGCGCCGGACGCTGTGCCGCTCCCGCCGGTGAGCGGCCACGTCCGGTTCGAGAGCGTCTCCTTCGCCTACTTTGGCCGACACCAGGTGCTCCGGGACATCAGCTTCGAGGCGCACCCCGGGCAGGTGGTCGCCCTGCTGGGCGCCACAGGCTCCGGCAAGTCGACCATCATCAACCTGATCCCACGGTTCTATGACCCCACCGAGGGTCGTATCCTCATCGACGGATACGATATCCGTCGCGTGACGCTCAACTCGCTGCGATCGCAGATCGGCATCGTATTGCAGGAGACGACGCTCTTCGCCGCCACCATCCGGGAGAACATCGCCTTTGGCCGCCCCGACGCGACGGAGGCGGAGATCGTCGAGGCCGCCCGGGCCGCTCAGGCCCATGATTTCATCATGGCCATGCCCAAAGGGTATGACACCCACGTAGGCGAGCGCGGCGTCACCCTCTCCGGCGGGCAGAAGCAGCGCATCGCCATCGCCCGGGCGCTGCTCAAGGACCCCCGCATCCTGATCCTGGATGACGCCACGTCCAGCGTGGACACGGAGACGGAGCGGCTGATCCAATTGGCGCTGGAACGGCTGATGCGAGGCCGGACGTCCTTCGTCATCGCCCAGCGCCTGAGCACGGTGCGCATGGCTGACCTGATCCTGGTGCTGGAGCGGGGGCGCATCGCCGCCCGCGGCACTCACGAGGAGCTGCTGCACACCTCGGGGCTGTACGCGGAGATCTACTACCGCCAGTTACGGCCGCAAGAGGACATGCCGCCCCCGCCATCCCGGCCGAAATGCCCCCGGAGGTGCGGATCATGAGCTTCTCCATCGGCGCAGCGGGCGCGCCCATGGGGCCGCGCGGCGTCCTGCGTCGCCTGGGCGGGGAGGCCGACAGAGGCGCCTTCGACTGGCGCGTCGTGGCACGGCTGCTGGCCTACCTGCGCCCCCACTGGCGGCGGATGCTCCTCGCCTTCACGCTGATGCTGATCGCCTCGGCCCTCACCCTGGCCGCCCCCTACCTCATCAAGGTGGCCATCGATCAGTACATCGTGCAGGGGGACCCGGCCGGGCTGACCCGCATC
>JAJRVX010000053.1:0-5751 GCA_024277095.1 Chloroflexota bacterium | reverse complement strand
TGGAGATTGGTTGATTGGAGATTGAGGACTATGCCTTACCGAGCACTGGAGTTGACAGGTATTCGCACATATCCCATAAGCGAGCGTCGTAATCTGGTGACGCTGGCCGATCTCGTGTATCCGGCCGCGCCAGCGCCGCCCTTCGATAACCCGGAGCTGGACGAGGTGGCCGATCGCATCTTCGCCGCGCGTCGAGCCGGCCGTCCCGTCATCTGGATGATGGGCGCCCATGTCATCAAGTGCGGCCTATCCCGATTGCTGATCGACCTGATGGAGCGTGGCATCGTGACCCATGTGGCCACCAACGGCGCCGGATCCATCCATGACTTCGAGTTGGCCCTCATCGGCGAGACCAGTGAGGATGTCGCCACCTCCATCGAGGACGGCACGTTCGGCATGGTGGAGGAGACCGGCGCCCTGATGCATCAGGCGCTGCGGGAGGGGGCGCGTCTGGGGATGGGCTACGGCGAATCCATCGGCCGTTTCATTGCTCAGGACGATCGCTTCCGATGCCGGGATATCAGCATCGCCTACACCGCTTACCGGCTGGGCATCCCCTTCACCGTGCATGCTACTATCGGCACGGACATCATCCACCAGCATCCGGCGTGCGACTTCGGCATCCTGGGGTGGGCATCCGGACAGGATTTCAAGATCTATTGCGCCTCCGTCAGCGAGCTGGAGGGGGGCGTCTTCCTCAATTTCGGGTCCGCCGTCACCGGGCCGGAGGTGTTCCTGAAGGCGCTGTCCATCGCTCGCAATCTGGGCCACACCGTCGCGCATATCACCACCGCCAACTTCGACCTGATCCCCCTGGGCGATTATCGCAGCAAGGTGGGCATGGACGACCCCGCCTATTATTACCGACCGCGCAAGAACATCGTCAATCGCCCGACCTCATTGGGCGGCAAGGGATTCCATATCACAGGGGATCATCGAGAGACCATCCCGAACCTGCATCATCGCGTGGTGGACGCCCTGGATCGGGTGCCGGTGCCCTCGCAACGTTTGGAGGTCAGCGACCCGACCCAGATGCTGGCCCGGGAGTTCCCCGTCGCGGCGGCTCAGCTCGATGCATTGGTGCAGCGCTCTCCCGCGTTGCAGGTGGTCGCGCCCGCGCTGGCCCGCGCGTTCATCCTCATCGCGCGCAGCCTGGAGCGGGGTGGGATCCTCTTCCTGTGTGGCAATGGGGGCAGCATGGCCGACGCGTTGCATATCTCCGGAGAGCTCCTCAAATCGTATGCCCGCCCCCGTCCCCTGCCCGAGGGGATCCGTCGGCGCTTTGCAAACGTCCCGGAGGGCCGCTTCGTCTCCAAGCATCTGGAGGAGGGTCTGCGCGCCGTCGTCCTGGGCGCGAACCTCTCGCTGGCCAGCGCGGTGGATAACGATAACCCCCAGCGCGCCATGGGGCTGGCGCAGGAGCTGTACGCGCTGGCGCGGCCGGGCGATGTCCTGTTGGGGATCTCCACCAGCGGCAGCGCTCGCAATGTCTGTCATGCGGCCCAGGTGGCCCGCGCGCTGAACCTGAGCGTGATCGCGCTGACCGGGGAGCGGGAGAGCGAGCTCGGCCGGCTGGCCGATGTCGCCATCCAGGCCCCCGGCCGACGCACCGATCGCGTGCAGGAGCAACACGTCCTGATCTATCACACGCTCTGCGCCATGTTGGAGGATCACTTCTTTGGGACAGGCGAGGAACGGTAGGCGAGGGGCGAGCGCTTTCGTCCTTCGGTTTCCGCCTTTCATCCTCGAGAGGAGAGGATATGGACATGAGCACATTGACCTTCCAGCGCCTGGAGGAGATGCTGTCGGCGTTGGCTGGAGCTCGCGTTCTGCTCATCGGCGATCTGTGTCTGGACGCTTACTGGTACGCGGACATGACCCGCTCCGAGCTATCCCGGGAGACGCCACGGTTTCCGCTGCCCATCGTGACGGAGACCTATAGCCCCGGCGGCGCGGCCAACGTGGCGGCCAACCTGGCCGCGCTGGGGGTGGGGCACGTTCAGGCCATCGGCGTGCTGGGGAATGACTGGCGCGGGGAGATCCTGATGCGTGAGCTGGCGGATCGGGGCATCGACCTCTCCGCCGTGGTGCGTTCCCACCAGCGCACCACACCCACGTACATCAAGCCCATCCGGCGGGGCTACGGCGATGTGGAGCAGGAGGATAGCCGCCTGGATTTCCAGGACTTCGTCCCCCTGCCGGCGGATCTGGAGGACGCGGTGATCGAGGCGGCGCGCGGCGCCATCGCGGCCGCTGATGCCGTCATCCTCGGCGATCAGTTGGATCCTGGCGTGATCACGCCGCGCGTGCGAGCGGCGCTCATCGAGATGGCCGCGGCCGATCCGAGACGCCCCTTCGTGGTGGATTCCCGCAAGCATATCGGCGAGTTCCGAGCGATGATCCTGAAGCCCAACGAGCTGGAGCTGGCTCAGGCCATGGCCCCCGACCGGAAGGGGATCATCGATCGGCTCGTGGTGGAGGAGATGGGCCGGGCATTGGCCCGTCGGTCGGGACGCCCTTGTTTCGTCACGCTGGGATCGGACGGCGCGCTGCTCTGTCGTGAGGATGGGACGGTGCATCTGCCCGCCGCTCCGGTGCGTCCGCCGCTGGACATCGTGGGCGCGGGGGACGCCTTCCTGGCAGCTCTGGGGGCCGCGCTGGCTGCCGGGGCCGCGTTGGAGGAGGCCGGGAGCCTGGGGAACCTGGCCGCGGCCGTGGTGGTGGAGAAGCTGAATCAGACCGGCACCGCCTCTCCTGACGAACTGCGTGAGCGATTGGAGCTGGCCCAACGAGTGGAGGACGCCTCATGACGCCCTTCGACTGGCTGGAAGTGTTGAATCCGAACGTATCCCTGGGACATATTCGACACGCCCTCTTCGACTTCGACGGCACCATCTCCACCATCCGTCAGGGCTGGGAGGGGATCATGCGGCCGTTGATGGTGGAGATGATCTGTGATGGCGCCGATGTGCCGCCCGAGCGGCGGGAGGCCATCGAGCGGGAGGTGGCGGAGTACGTGGATCGTTCCACCGGCATCCTGACCATCCGGCAGATGGAGTGGCTGGCGGAGGCCGTGCGGCGGCACGGCCTGGCGAGGGAGCCGCGTTCGGCTCGGGAGTACAAGGCCATCTACAACGAGCGGCTGCTGCGGCCGGTGCGAGAGCGCCTGGGCCGCCTGGAGCGCGGCGAGGTCACCATCGATGATCTGATGATCGCCGGCGCCCGCCGTTTCCTGGAGCTGTTGGTCGAAAGAGGGGTCATCCTCTATCTGGCGTCGGGGACGGATCACGAGTATGTGATGGAGGAGGCCGGCGCGTTGGGAATTGTCCCCTTGTTCTCCGGTGGAATCTACGGTGCCCTGGACGAGACTGAGGCGCATGACAAGGCTCGCATCATCCAGCGCATCCTGGATGATCACGATCTGCACGGGGCCGAGCTGGTGGTGGTGGGCGATGGCCCGGTGGAGATCCGGGAGGCGAAGGCCCGGGGGGCGCTGGCGTTGGGCGTCGCCTCGGATGAGGTGTGCCGGCGCGGCTGGAACGAGCGGAAGCGACAGCGGCTGATCAACGCCGGCGCCGACCTGTTGATCCCGGACTTCACCCAGGCCGAGACGCTGGGCCGGATCCTCTTTGGGGAGCTGGCGTTGCCCTCTTGAAGGAGGGCGGTAGAAGAAAAGAGGGCCCGACCTCTCGGCCGGGCCCTTTCTTTATGTCACCAGGCGATGGTATCACACGGTTGCGGAAGGGATTTCCGCCGGGGCCTGTGCCTGCCGTGCGATCTGGCCGAACAGGTGGAACTCCACCATCGCCGCCCAGAAGCCCGCGAAGAGCAGGCCGATGCCGCACAGGAGGGTGCCGGCGAGGGCGCCCACGAGGCCGGCGACCACGCTCCCGATCAGGGCGATGATGATGTTGCCGATGTGGTCCCGGGTGAAGGCGATGATCTCCCCGAATCGGAGCCCAGAGCTGATCTCCTCCGTCTCGGCGAAGAGGTTGAGAATCCCCGGGATGGCCAGCGCCAGCAGGATGCTCCAGATAGTGGAGATGCAACTGAGGCAGATGGAGAGGATGGCGGCCAGTCCCTCCAGATCCGTGTTGCCCAGGAGCGCGGAGAGGATGGCGGAGATGACCGCGATCACGATGATGGGTAGGCTCCAGATCAGAAAGATGACGAAGAGTTTAAGACCTGTGACCGCCTTGTCTCCCCAGTTGTCCCATCGTGGCAGCGGATATTCCACGCCGTCTCGTACGTTCTTGAAGAGTTCAACCGCGTAGCCCTGAAGAACGAAGAAGAAGAAAAAGCCGATGAGGATCGGGGAGAGCAGGACCCCTCCCAGGACCATGAGGCCGCCGATGAGGACCTTCGACGTCCACTCGGGATCCTCGAAGACGAAGGTGAGAGCCTTGCCGATGTCCATGAGTTTCCTCCTGATGAGCTGCGATCCGTTGAGCGGCAGACGGGAGATGGAACCGGTTCGATTATAACAAAGAGCGCGTAAGTCTGCAATGCTCCATGACTACCAGGTGGCTGACGTTTAGACGACGGACGATCTAGAAGGGAAGGCCCAACCAGCGGACCAGGGCGCTCCGTATCAGGTTCAGGGCCAGGATCTCCATCAGGGCCAGCGCCAGCCCGGGCACGAGCACCATCGCCGCGTCCCCCCAGCTCTCGGCTACGCCGTCTCTGCGCAGCGCCAGCGCCACGATCATGGTGTTCACCATGGTTAGCAAGGCCAGGACGCCCAGGACGCTGAGGAGGGCGGCCGGGTATAGCAGCGATGCCCATTCGCTCCGGATCGCCAGGACGATCAGCGCCGACATGAGCATCCATCCCAGCAGATCCCGCCAGCCTCGCAGCGTGGGTTGAGCGAGGGGGTGACGCCATACGGTGAGGTTGAAGAAGGGGAGGAACAGAGCCGTTAGCGCCATGCCCTCCAGAGTTCCCGTGGCCAGGCGCAGGAGGTTGCTCGGTTCGTATAGGTGCGGCAGGCCCGGGAAGAAGGTCAGGTAGGAGTTGAGGCCGTCGAGCCCCCAGATGACGAGGAAGGCCAGAAGCGTCACGAGGATGGGGCGTCGCGGCAGTTGCCCGGCGCGGATGCGGCCTGTGGCCGCCAGCCACAGCAGCCCGCCCAACGCGGCCAGGTACTGCCCGCTGCATCGGGCGCACAGCGGCAGCGGCCGCCCGCCAAGCACGTAGGTGCGATCGAGGATCTGGTGACAGACCGCATACCCGACGCGATCGGCCTTGCTCAACAGGCCTCCGGGCGCGGCGATGACGATCCCGAGGATGATCAGGAGGGAGATGCCCCATAGTAGTCGTTGGCTCAGCGAGTGAGCTTTGCCACCTCTCCTCGCCTCCCCCGTCGATGGCCTTCCCGTTTCTGTGGTCATTGTGGGCCCCTGCTGGATTATAAATCGGGAGGGGGGCTTTGGGAAGTGGTAGAATGGGGTGATTGGTGAGGTGTGCCGCCGACCGTGCCGGTAGTGTATCTTTTTCGGTGGAAATACAGCAGGGAGCTTTGAGGGGCGCAGCCCCTCAAAAGAAACCTTCCGGTTTCCGCCCCTCACCTGCCTTGCCCGGCCCTGCCCACCCGAATCGGGCCGGGCAAGGGCAGGTGCAAAGCGGAAAAAGATGATGTTTTGGCGGAGGGAGGTCCCTCCGCACCTCCCCTGTGGGCTTGCGATGGGCCTCGCGGAATTTCCACCATTTTGGATACACTACCACCATGCCCGTGTTTGACCTCTCACGCTC
>JAJRVX010000052.1:0-3500 GCA_024277095.1 Chloroflexota bacterium | reverse complement strand
TGAACCTGGTGAGCGACGACCCCTGGCTGGCCCTCCTCTCGACGTTGGGGTTCAGCTATCTGATGTTCCTCTCCGGCCTGGAGATCGACTTCAGCGCCCTGATCGGCCGAAGGGGACAGTCACTCCCGAACGGACGGAGTCGGCTCCGCTCCCCCACCACACTGGCGTTCATCAGCTTTCTCTTCACGCTGGCGGCGGCCCTGGTGCTGTCCACGGGCCTGTACAAGGCCGATCTGGTTCGGGATCCCATCCTGATGGCGCTGATCCTCTCGACCACCTCCCTGGGCATCGTGGTGCCCACGCTCAAGGAGCGTCGTGAGCTGCGCACCCGATACGGCCAGACCCTGCTGGTGGCCGCCCTCCTGGCGGATTTCGCCACCATGCTGCTCATCAGCATCTACGTCATCTTCCACACCAACGGGCTGACGCCCGAGATGTTGGCCGTCCTGATCCTGCTGGGAGCGTTTTTCACGGTATACCGGATCATCCTCATCGCCCAGAGGCATTCCCCTCTGGAGGAGGCCTACCGACGCGTCTCATCGGCCGTCAGCCATCTACAGGCGCGCGGCGCCTTCGCCATGGGGCTGGCCTTTATCGCCCTGGCCGAGCAGCTCGGCGTGGAGGTCATCCTGGGGGCATTCCTGGGAGGGGCGCTGATCGCCCTGCTCAGCAACGGGGACGAGGGCGAATCCTCCTTGCGAGAGCAGCTTGACGTGATGGGATACGGGTTCTTCATCCCCATCTTCTTCATCATGGTCGGCGTCCAGTTCGACCTGCGGGCCCTGCTCTCCTCCAGCCAGACGATGCTGTTGGCCCCGCTGTTGATCGCCATGGCCTACGCCATCAAGCTGATCCCATCCCTGATCTTCCGGCTCACGTACGGGTGGCGCCAGACGCTGGGAGCCGGGCTTCTGCTCTCGTCCCGGCTCAGCCTCATCATCGCGGCGGCGGCCATCGGTCTGGACCTGGGCGCCATCGACCCGGCGGTGAACTCCGCCATCATCCTGCTGGCCATCGTGACGTGCACGATCTCCCCATCCCTGTTCAACCGTATCGTGCCGCCCCAGCCCCCGCCCAGGGAGCAACAGATCGTCGTCGGCGGCGGCGATCGTGAGGCGCTCCTTCTAGTGAAGCGGCTGGCGGAGGCCGACGACCCGGTGATCCTGGCCCTCCCGCCCGGCACATCGCCCCCGGACCAGGTCCCGCAGGGGGTGACCACGGCGCCGCTCAACGAGATCTCTCCCGCGGCCCTGCGTGCCATCGGCGCCCATCAGGCGAAGACCCTGGTCGCCCTCCTGGAGGACGACACGGCCAACCTGCGGCTATGCCAGATCGCCAAGACGACCTTCGGCATCCGCAACGTCGTGGCCCGGGTGCTGGATTCAGCCAACGTGGAGGCATATGCCGCCATTGGAGCGCACCCGGTGACCACCACCGACTCGGAAGTCACGGTCCTGGAGAACCTGGCGAGCCATCCCAACGTGTTCACCCTGCTCGCCGAGGGCAAGGCCGGACAGGAGGTCGTCGAGGTCGAGATGACCAACCCCGCCCTGGACGGCGTGCCCCTGCATATGCTGCGGCTTCCAGGGCACGCGCTGATCATGGTGATCCAGCGGGGCGGCCGGCTGATCGTCCCCTGGCGAGAGACGCGACTGGCCCTGCACGACGTGGTATCCGTCCTGGCCTCTCCCGATGAGGCCGACGAGATCCAGGCCATGTTCACCCGCGGTACCGCGTGAGGCCACGAGCCCCCGCCGGCGGAGAGAGGAGAGTTCCCATGCCCCGAGAGCAGATCGACGCCCTGTTGGCCGAAATCCGGACGCTGCGAGAGCGCACCCTGGCCGAACTGAGCGACATGGATGAGGAGGAATTCGCCTATCCCACCGAGATGAAGCGCTGGGACGATATCCGTCGCGTCCTGCTCCGCTTTGGCGATCACATGCGCGAGCATGCCACCCAGGTGGCGGGGACGCGAGATCGGGTGCAACGCGGGCCGACGATGCCCCAGCGCATTCTGGCGGAGGCTGAGATCGCATGGGGCAGGCTCCTGGCGGCCACCGTCGGTCTGACAGACGAGGACCTCGACCGGGAGCCCTCGGACGGCGGGTGGACGATCCGACAGGTTTTGGAACACGTGCGAGCCACCGAGGGACAATACCTGGATGCGATCCGTGCCGCCCGTCAGGCCCATGAGGAGCGGGGCGGATAAAGGCCCGCACGCGCTTTCGGTCGGGAGATAGCCGGGGCGCCCCCCGGAGCCAGAAGAGGATTCACGAGCGGTGACCGAGATCCTGATCGACGGAGACAACCTGGCCGGCTGGCTGGCCAAAGGGGGATACATCCGCCATCGCCGGGACGACGAGGGGATGATCCGTCTGATCCGACGATGGCAGCGAGATGCGCTGGCCAAAGACCGGGACCACTGGGTGACCCTGGTGCTGGATCCCAGGCCCGGGCGGGATTACTCCAGTCACCAGGATCAGATCTGGGTGACCACGGCGCAGGATGGGGGCACGGCCGATGGCCTCCTGCTGGACATGATCGAGGAGGACTTGGTCATGGGGCGCCCTCTCTACGACGCGCTGGTGGTCACCTCGGACCGAGACCTCAGCGATCAGCTCAAAACGTTGGGCGTGCGCGTCATCTCGGTGCCGAGGTTCGCCCGGCGCCTCCTGCGGGGCCTGCCCATGCCATCGGAGAAGCCTCCGCCGGGCGCCCCGGGATTCGAGGACGTGGAACGGGAGCTCCTGGCCAGGGCTATGCGGCCCCGTCGGCGGAGGCGTCCCCGCGTGGACGTGGCCGCCCTGCGAGATGCCGTCAGACGCCTCGCCTCCCCGACGGCCAACGAGCGAATCGAGGCTGTCCGCCGCCTGGGTGCCATGCCTGATCGCCGCTCCGTCATGGCGCTGATGCACGCCCTTATGGACCCCAACGCCCGGGTACGAGCGGAGGCCGCCCGTGGCCTTGGCCGCCTGGGCTACCGCCGCCTCGCCCGCGCCGCCCTGATCCAGCGACTGGAGGACACCGATGCAGGCGTGCGTGCCGCCGCAGCTACGGCGCTTGGCACGCTGACGGATTCTTGGGCTATCCCCGCGCTGCGGCATCTGGCCGAGACGGACGGCACGGCCCAGGTGCGACGCGCCGCCTGGGAGGCATTGCGCCGCATCAGCGAGGCCCAGGGGCCGGAGGCGTTCTTCGGATGAGTGACGCACCGCAAAGGACGCAAAGAACGCAGAGATTCCTTGAAAAATCTTTGCGCCCTTTGCGTTCTTTGCGGTTCATGAACACCTGGAGATTGGAGATTAGCAAATGGAACCCGTACGTTTCGCCATCGTCGGTTGTGGTGTGATCGGGCGATCGCATGCCCGGTTCCTGCAGAGCGTGCCGGACGCGCAGCTGGTCGCCGTGGCGGACGTCATCCCCGAGCGAGCCCGCGAGCTCGCCGAATCCTTCGGGTGCGACTGGCATGGGAGCGTGGAGGAATTACTGCGACGGGATGA
>JAJRVX010000051.1:0-8310 GCA_024277095.1 Chloroflexota bacterium | reverse complement strand
CGTTGACCTCGTAAGGGATCTGGGCGTATGGGACCATCTCCGGTGGATCGAACATACCCAGGCGGAAGCGGGCGGTGAACAGTCGTTTGACGGCCCGGTCGATGACTTCCTCGGAGATCAACCCCTTCCCCACCGCCTTGAGCAACGCGTAGTACGTCTCACCGCAGTTGAGATCGCACCCGGCCTTGACGGCCATGGCCGCGGCCTCCTCGGGCGTGTCCACCACTTTGTGGTACATGTAAATGTCCCGGATGGCGCCGCAATCGGACACGACGTAGCCCTCGAAGCCCCACTCCTGGCGCAGGATCTTCTCCAGCAGCGTCTTGCTGGCGCAGCAGGGCTCGCCGTTGGTCCGGTTATAGGCCCCCATGATGGAGTGGGCTTTGCCCTCCTGGACGCAGGCCTTGAACGCGGGCAGGTAAGTCTCCCGCATGTCTCGCACCGAGGCCCTGGCGTCGAAGTGGTGGCGGTCGGCCTCGGGTCCGCTGTGCACGGCGTAGTGTTTGGGTGTGGCCACAATCTTGAAGTAGCGCGGGTCGTCTCCCTGGAGCCCCTTGACGAAGGCCACGCCCATACGGGAGGTGAGATAGGGATCCTCGCCGTAGGTCTCCTGCCCCCGGCCCCAGCGCGGGTCTCGGAAGATGTTGATGTTGGGGGACCAGAAAGTGAGCCCGGTGTAACGGGCGCGAATGCCCTGCCGCACGAACTCGTGGTGTTTGGCGCGAGCCTCGTCGGAGATGACGGTGGCCACGCGGTGCATGAGATCCACGTTCCATGTGGCGGCCAGGCCGATGGCCTGCGGGAACACGGTGGCGATCCCGGCGCGGGCCACGCCGTGCAGGCATTCGTTCCACCAATCGTACTCCGGGATATCCAGCCGCTCGATGGCCCGGGCGGCGTGTACCATCTGCGAGACCTTCTCCTCCAGCGTCATGCGGGAGACGAGATCGTGCACCCGCTCCTCGACGGGCCGTGATGGGTCTTTGTAGATCGGCTGGCCCTGATCGGATACCGTGGCAGTCATCTGTACATCCTCCCCGGGAGTAGATGTAGGTATGGTGGCCGATTGGCAGGCGGCCATGGCGGCGGCCGTCACCGTTGCCGCTGAGCGTAGGAACTGGCGGCGGGTGAGCCTGCTTTCCCTCATATGAACACGCTCCTGGCGCGAGGGGATCTCTATACTGGCCCCTACCGGCGCCTCAGCAACCGGCCGACGATGGCCAACACAGTGCCGAGGGCGGCCCCGAACAGCAGCGCCGTGGAGGCCTCCATGAGCACCTGGGCCTCGCCCTCGATCGAGCCCGCGGCGGCGACCAGGATGAGCGAGTCGTGCACGGTCATGTTCCCGGCGGCGGCAGCGCCGATCAGGGAATCCTTGATCTCGACCTGATCGCCCGCCACGCCCAGGGTGATGGTATCGTGCGCCGCGATGATCCGCTCCGGCGCTTGTGTCGTCTCGTTCTCCGTTGTGGACATGGCTTTCCCTCCGTAGGATGCCACTCCCTCTGCAAATCTGAGCGCCAACTTTGATTTTTAAGACGATGGACGATGGGCGACGGACGGAGCGCGCCACTCGCTTTCTTGACGCGTCGCGGGGACATGGTGACTACTCTCCAATCTCTAGTCGCCACAGCCCCTCGCGCAGGGAGTTCCCGTGCCCCCGATACATCTCCCTATGCTTCAACCGATGATGCACCTCGCGCATGGCGATCTCCGTGGCGGCCTGTAGCGTCTCCCAGCCGAACTCGGCCGTGGCATCCTGAGGCGGCATGCGCCCACCCACGCCGATGAGCTTCTCGCCCTTGGGCGGCAGCAGGCTCAGATCGACGGTCTCCGGATGCAGGGCCAACAGGTGGGAGGTCTCCCATCCCGCCGCGTGATCCCCGGCCTCCTCGTACTGGTCCTGGACCAGCAGGTAGTCGACGAAGGCCCAGGCCAGCATGCCATGGCGCTTGCTGTGCTCCCGCTGGTTGAATTGGAGCACGGCCGCGCGGGCGTGGTCGATGAGCGGGTAGTGCCCAGCCACGAGCACGCCCACTTCAAAGCCGAGGCTCTCCGCCTCGGCCAGGATGTGGAGCAGCAGCTTGTGGTAGTTGAGCGCCTGTTCCGTCGCCGCGAAGGGCTGCCGATCCGGGAGGAAGTTATCCGGGGAGAGCCCCATCCGCTTGGCGATGAGATCCCGATCTGAGGCATTGGCCTCCATGAGCGCCTCCACGCGGCTTTCACCGTAGTAGAGCGGCGGGAACACGAGCCCGCCGCCCTTCTGGGCACACAGGATAGCCAGCCCCTCGGCCTGCAACGTATCCGCCCCCACCGGATTGTGGACGCCATGCCACTCCAGCGTGCCGATGGGGATATACACGACGGGGCACTCCTCCCGTCGAGCCACGATCTGATCGGGCCGCAGCATATGGTATCGGACTTCTGGGGTCATGGGAGTTCCTCTCTTGGTTGTCGCGTAAGGGGCGACCCAACGGGTCGTCCCTACGCCCGTCATCAGGGCAAAATCATGGCAGGCGGAGCCTAGCCAGCGTGAACCGCTCCAGCGCGGCCGGGTCGATGCTCACGCCCAGGCCGGGGCCGTCCGGGACGTCGATGGTGCTGTCTGGGTTCAGGACGAACCGCTCTTGGGTGATGTCCTGCTCGTAGTAGCGGTCGGATGCGGAGATGTCGCCTGGGAGCGTGAAGCCGGGCAGGCTGGCCAGCGCCAGATTGGCCGCCCGTCCGACGCCCGTCTCCAGCATGCCGCCGCACCAGACCGGCACGTTCTGCGCCCAACACAGATCGTGGATGGCGACGGCGTTCGTCAGCCCGCCGACCCGCCCCTGCTTGATGTTGATGACGCGGCAGGCTCCCATCTCCAACGCCTGACGGGCATGGCGAGGGGAGTGGATGCTCTCATCCAGGCAGATGGGCGTCTTGAACTGGGCCTGCAGCCGGCTGTGGTCCCACAGGTCATCCTCGGCCAGCGGTTGCTCGATCAACAGCAAATTCAGGTCGTCCAGCGGACGCAGCGCTGTGGCCGTCTCCAGCGTGTAGGCCGAGTTGGCGTCCACCTGCAGGCGGATGTCGGGGAAGGCCTGGCGTACCGCCTGGGCGTCGGCCACGTCCCGGCCGGGCTTGATCTTGATCTTGATGCGGCCGTAGCCCTGATCCAGATACCCGGCCACCACCTTCACCAGTTCCTCAGGCGACGGCTGGATCCCCACCGACACGCCGACCTCCACGCGGGCGCGCTCGCCGCCCAGCAGCTCTCGTAGCGATCGTCCCTCGCGCTTCCCCCGCAGGTCCCACAGCGCCAACTCCAACCCGGCCTTGGCCATGGGATGGCCGCGCACGGCCGCCACGCGACGCTGGAAATCCTCGGGGCCGGCGACGTCCTGGCCCAGCACGGCCGGGATCAGGAAATCGCGCAGGATGTGCCAGGCCGTGCCGCTGGTCTCGTATGCGTAGCCGGGGGACCGGTCGGCCACGCACTCCCCGTAGCCGATCAATCCCTCAGAGCGGACCTCAAGCAGGATGCACTCCCGCTCGTACGCGCGGCCGAAGGAGGTCTCGAAGGGAGACCGCAACGGCATCCGCAGGTGATAGAGAGTGACTTGGTCGATTTTCATGATGGCTCCTCGGGCAGGGTACAGGATGCAAGATCCGGGATGCAGGATTCAAGATGCAAGATGCAAGATGCAGGATGCAGGATTCAAGATTCAAGATCCGGGGTTTGGGATTCAAGACGCAGGATTTTCTCGCTCCACGCCTCCTGCTCCATGCTCCACGCCTTACGCTCCAGGCGTGTCGTGCGTCAGAACGTAAAAGCTGCGCGGTGGTGTTCCCGACTCGTGAATAAATCCGGTGACCAGGTATCCGTTGGCGAACAGCTCCTCGAACAGGGCGCGGGTGTGAAGCCGCCAGGCCAGGGCCAGATCGGGCCGGGTGGCCTTAAGCGCCAGGAAGTCGGCCGGGATCTCCACCAGGACGGTGGGGAGAAGGCGTCCGTTCTCCATCGCCGTCTGTGGGGATTCGGGCGGAAGTGGCCTTCCCGCCTCGTCCCACCTGGCCGGGTTGAGCACCCTCGCCCCGGCCTCCAGATAGTGCGACAGGCCCCGGCGGGGCGGCGGTTCCCCCGTGAGCCGCTCCACGACCCGGCGGGAGTTGACCCACCAATCGACCCGGAATCGGTCCGATGGCAGGCCCACGTTCAGCCCGTCCCGCATCTGTCCGTAGACCTCCCGCAGGTACGTGTTGCACACGGCCCCCAGCTTGGTGATGTTCAGGTGGGCGTTGCGGCTGAGCAGCGGATCGTACGTCCAGATGATGTGATCTATCCCCTGCTCTCGCACGGCCTGCCATTGGGCCCGCTTGAGGGCGAACCCCAGGCCCCGATCCCGATAGTCGGGGTGCACGCCCAGCATGTGGGAGCAGTGCTTGAGCCTGGGACCCTCGGGTGTGAGGTCGAATCCGGGGAAGCTGAACACGAACCCGACCAGTCGGTCCCCGGCGTAGGCGCCGATCACCAGCCCGCCGTTGTGAGCGGCCGTCAGCAGGATATGGCCCGGCGCTACGTCGGTCTCACTGCCGGGCCAGACTTGCCGCTGCAATTCCTCCACAGCCGTCATCTCCTCGGGAGTCTCCAAGGGGCGTAGCTCCCAATCCTGTCGTTTCGATGTACGGATCCCATTGGGACGCTCTCCGCTCAGGTGACGATGGCCTGCTTCCTGACTCACCGTGTCTCCTCCGAATCGGATCTTCTCAAGCCGCCGCCTCGTCCACCATGGCCAGGTAGTTGGCGACGGGAACGTAACTGGGGACGGAGTTGCCGGAGCCGACGGCGTATCGTCCCCGGCTCCCGCAGACCTCCATGAGGTATCTCGTGTGTCGGCGCACCTCTTCAGGCGATGCCGCGGCCAGGATGTTGAGATCGATCCCGCCCAGGGCGGCGATCCGCTGTCCGTACCGTACCTGGAACTCCTGGACCGGCAGGATGGCATCCTCAAAGGAGTGCTTGCCGTCGATGCCCACTTCGACGATCAGGTCCTCCATGATCGCTTCCAGATCGCCGCAGGAGTGCAGGAAGTAGGGGAGGCCGCGCTCGTGGGTCATGGCGGCGAAGCGTTTGTGCCAGGGCAGGCAATACTTCCTCAGGTCATCAGGGGAGACGAGCGTGCCGGTGCGGAATCCCATATCGTCGCCCGGGAAGATGGCGATCACTCGGCCCAGGTCCAGCAGATGCTCGTAATAGCGCACCATGAGCTCGCCGATGCGGTTGGCGACGGCCTCGACCAAATCGGGCGTGTCGTACAGCGCCAGGCAGAGCCCCTCGTACGACATGATCTGCGAGATGTGCTCGAAGACGCCCCCCGCGTGGGAGAGGATCAGCCCCATGCCCTCTGGCAGGTGGTCGTTCAGGTACTCGTAGGGGAAGAAGTCCACCTCCTCGATCCTGGGCCAGGGGTAGCGCTCGAAGTCCTCCCACGTGCGGATCAGCCCGTGGTGCTGGTCGACCCATGCCCGTTGCTTGGTGGAGCCCGGCGCGGGATCGGCCGCCAGGACCTGGCCGACCTCGAACCCCATGTTGCGCTCGAATCGCACGAAGTCATATCCCATCCGGTACCAGAACGCGATGAAGTTGTCCAGATAGGCCCTTTCGGCCTCCCGGCTGCCATCCGGGTCGACCCATGTTCGCCCCAGCAGGTTCGTGACGATGGGGCGCATGACGACTTCGTCTACCAGATACTCGACCAGCGGGGGCTTGGAGGGGTGGGCGCGCCCCATGAGGGCGTCGATGAATCGCCGGGCGTCCGGCTGGGGGTGGGCGAGTGGTACATGGTACGTCATAGCTGGCTCCCGGATCCTGGGATAAACGCAACCGTGGCGGCCGGTCATCCGGCGAGGACCGCCACGGCGCGCTTCGATCGCCGTCACGATTTATTGTAGCATATAGGCATGGGGAGGGGAAGGGGTTACGTAACTGGGTAGTGTATCCAAAATGGTGGAGATCCCGCCAGGTCCATCGCAGGCCCACAGGGATGGGGATCTGGTGGATCGGGGGCGGGAGATCAGGGGGCGGGGCGTCGTCGGAGGATAGGGGAAGGGCGCTCACGTCGCCGGGCGGCGAGCACGAGCGCCCTGGTGATCAAGGGGGTATATGGGAGCTTGTAGGGCTATTCCTCAGCCCTCCGAGGAGTCGTCGTCGGTGGGTTCCTCCGTCTCCTGGAGCTGGCGATACAGATCGCGCCGGAGGACGGAGAGCGTGGCGACGATGATCACGATGATACCGACGGCCACCACCATGGATCGCCGGCGGAAGATGTATTCGGCCACTTTGTCGGCGGCGATCTCCTGGGCGGAGAGGGCGGAGGCCGTCGCGTCATCGGTGAGCTCGGTCACGACGGGCAGTTTGGTGGTGTGTGTGGCGGCGCGAGCGCGGATCAGGCTGGTTCGGGCCGCGGCCAGTTTGGACTCCGCCTCCGTGACGATCATCCCCAGGGCCACCGCCCGTTGGATCGTCTCCTCGGCCTCCAGGTAAGCCCGGTTCGCCTCCGTCAGGGCGTTGTACAGGGCCAGCACCTGGACCATGATCCGGGAGCCCTCGTGGTGGCAGGTGTCGCAGCGGCGATCCTCAGGGCGTTCGAATCGCTCCTTGTTCATCCGGAACGTCTTCTCATCGACATGGCAGCTCCCGCAGTATTTCTCCTCGTCCTGGCGGGGCTCCTGGTGGATGAACAGGCTCTCATCCGTCTTGAAGACGTCATGGGTGCCATGGCATGTCCAGCACTTGGGTGCGTTCTCTCCGATTTTATAATGCCGGCTTTGCTGATAGTAATCCTCCGTCGCCGTGTGGCATTTGCCGCAGACGTTGACCACCTCCTCGTCGTCGGGAGGGCGCGCGCCGTGAGAGCCATGGCATGAGGCACAGGATGGCGCCCGCAGGTACTGATCGTTCAGCAGCCGCTGGCCATGGATGCTCTCTTTGTAGAGATCGTATTGATCGGTGGGGATGTTGTAAGGCTCCATGAGATCGGCGTCTGAGTGGCAGCGGGCGCACAGTTTGGGGATGTTGAGCGGGTACACGTCCGCTGAGGGATCCGATGCCTTTTTGACGTCGTGCGCTCCGTGGCAGTCCACGCAGATGGCCACCCGGATGTCTCCCTGCTTGACCTTTGAGCCATGTACGCTGCTGACGTATTTGACGTATTGGTCGGTGGGGAGGTTGTACTGGCGCATACGCTCCACGTCGGAATGGCATCCGCCGCAGATCTCGGGGATGACGATCCGAGGGGGCACACCGATGTAGCCCGCGTCCGGGAGCATGGCCAGGTTCATCTCGTCCGTGCGGGGATCGCCGCCGTGGCAGTCGGCGCAGCCGACCTCCGCCTTCCCGTGGACGCTCTTCTCCCACTGCTCGGAGATCTCCGTGTGCTTGTCCCCCAGCTTCACGTGGCAGTCGAAGCAGGTGTTCTGGCCGTCGGCCGGCGGATGGGGGATCGGAGGTGGAAGCTCGCCGGGGGGCACCTCGAAGAAGGAAGGCAGGATGTCGGAGACGACGCTGGGCTCGTGGCAGCGCTGGCATTCCTCGTTCTCATAGCCTGTGTGATCAGCGGGGATGATGTTCGCCCCCTTAAAGCCCTCCGCGTGGCAGATCAGACAGTTCGAGTGCCCGATGAGGGTGTGAGGGATGGGCGGGCCGGTCTCCGATGGTGCTTCGGAGGGCGGCGCGCCCGGCTCCTGGGGCGTTGATGATTGCGCCTGGACCGATCCCGCCGTCAGCAGGATCGCCAAGGCGATCAGCAGGAGGCCGGCTACCAGGTGAGGTCTCGCTTTCTTCTCCGACATGATTCTTCCCCCGTTGTATGCGAAAATGCCTGTGGTGTCTGGGCCCGTTGCGTCTGTGTGGGGTGGCGCGCTAGCTGAACAGCCCCAACAGGGTCAGCACGATGATGCCGATCACCGTCACGAGGCCGAGGAAGATGGCGATGGGGCGCTTGCGCGGCACCACTTCTGGATTGCGGTCGATGAACGGCAGCAACAGCAGCAGGACGATGGCGCCCATGGGAGCGAGCACTCCCACCGTTCGTGGAACCCATTTCAGCACCTGGTATAGCGAGAGGAAATACCACTCGGGCTTGATGTGGGGTGGCGTCTGCAGCGGATCCGCCTTCTCCTCCAGGCCGGCCGGGAACACCGAGGCCAGAACGATGAGGATGGCGATGATCACGTACCAGGCGATGACCTCGCTGAGGACATAGTGAGGGAAGAAGGGCAGGGCCTTCTCCTCCCCCTCCTCGGCCGATGGGGATGGCCCCCGCGCCGGCT
>JAJRVX010000050.1:0-4221 GCA_024277095.1 Chloroflexota bacterium | reverse complement strand
TCCTCGATGACCGCCACCTCCTGAGCCGTGGGCTCGGCCCGGCCGTAGTAGGCCGCCTCGATCTGCTCTATCGTATGCCCCCATTGGTCCATGCGGTTGCGCATGGTCCACGCCACCGCCACCGCGGCATCACGGCCCATGACGGCCACCGGCGCCTCGCCTGCCAGGATCATGGCCAGGATCAGCACCACGTTGGGCGCCACGTTCATACCATCACCCTCTGGAACTCGGCCATGGACATGAGCCAGTCGGCATCCTGGGGCTCCACCCACTGCAACGGCTCGGACAGGCCGAATCGGTATGCCGTGCCCGATGGTCCCCGCCACGTCCGGGTGCCCACGCTGTGGCCCACGTAGCGCACCAGGACCTGGCCCTCGTGCTTACGGCCGTTGTCGTTACCCGTCACGGCCCGGACGGCCGGGGATGTGGCCCGGGCCGCCCTCGATCTCACTCTGCCACCACAGCATCCCATCGGTCTCTCCCCCCGATATACGGCGGCATGGAGCCGCCGCAGCATCTCACGCAATCGGTCCTTGTTTGCCTCGGCCTGGCGCCGCATCTGATCCGGGCTGTGCTGTCGGTAGCGAAACAGCGGCCGGGGGACTCGCACGCCGCACACACCGATCTCGCCCAGGCTGATGACGAACTCCCAGTCCTCCCAGCCGCCTGCCCGGCTCATGGCGTCCTTGTAGCCGCCCACCAGGCGCCAGGCCTCCTTCGCATAGAGGATCGTGCATCCCCAGCTCAGGTGCCGTAGCAGCCGGTCGAAGTCATATTCCTCGGCCTCCAGCACCTGAACCCTGTCCTGATCCGGCCACCACAGCAACGCATCCGTATAGGCAAAGCGCCGCGGATCCATCTCGATGGCCCGCAGGCACACCTCCAGGAACTCGGGCTCCACCACATCGTCGGCGTCCAGGGGCACGATCCACGTGCCTTGAGCCGCCTCGATCCCGGCGTTGCGGGCGGCTGCCAGCCCCCGGTTCTCCGGCAACCGCACCAGCCGCACCAGGTCCGGGTCGTACCGGTCCACGATCTCCCGGATGGCCGCCGCCTCATCCGACTCGTTGCCGTCGTCGACGCCCACCACCTCCAGGTCCGGGAAGGTCTGGGACAACGCCGAATCGATGGCCTCGGCCAGGAACCGGGCCTGGCGATGACACGGGATGACGAAGCTCACCAGCGGCGGGTAGAGGTCACGATGATGCCGGTTGACGATAGCCCGCAGCTTCCACTCCAGACCGTGGCTCTGATGGTCCCGCCCCTCCTGATACAGCTTCCGGTAGCGAAAGAGCGGGCCGGGGACGCGATGCCCATACCATCCCAGTTTCCCCATGTTCAGCCACAGCTCGTAGTCTTCCCAGCTCGGATTGATGTCCTTGTAGCCCCCGGCCCGCTCCCACGCCACCCGCCGGAACAGGTTGCAGCACGGGATGAAGTTGCGCTGCTTCAGCCGCTCGAAGTCATACTCGTCTGAGCGCACCACGTTCCGCCAGCGCCCCCGCCCGGGCCAGTCGCCGAACACCAGCATGTTCGTATAGGCGATGCCCAGCCCGGGATCCGCGTCCAACGCGGCCGCGGTGCGCTGCAGGAACAGCGGGTCGATCATGTCGTCGGCGTCCAGACAGCAGACGTACCGGCCCTTGGCGGCCTGGATGCCGTTGTTGCGGGCCGCCGCCACCCCCTGATTGGGTTGATCGATCACCCGCAGGGCGGGATATTTGCGCTGGAGGGCCCGCAACACCTGCAGGCTATCGTCCGTGGATCCGTCGTTGACGGCGATCACCTCGTATCGCGGCGCCCCCACCTGGGCGAAGGCCGACTCCACCGCTTCGGCCACATACCGGGCCTTGTTGTAGACGGGGATGACGATGGAGCACACGGGCCGGTCCGGGGCGGCCTCGGCCCGCTTTTCCTCCAGAGCCGTCCGGTAGATTTCCTCCAGCCGGGCCACGATATGACGCCACTGATACTGGGTCTCCACCCTGGCCCGCCCGGCCTCCCCTAACTCCTTCGCCCGTTCCAGGACCTCCCCCAGAGCTTCCGAAAGGGCATCCTGGTCCCCCGGTGACACCAGGATGCCCTCGGCCCCGCTCTCCACCGTCTCCGCCGTGCCGCCCCAGGCGTAGCCCAGCACCGGCTTACCCAGGGCCATGGCCTCCAGCACCTGGACGCTGTGGTTCTCCTGGACCGTGGCCAGGTATACGTCACAGTCGGCCAGGAGCGCCTGCATGGCCGGGAATGTCTGGGGGCCCACGATGAACACGTTTTTCGGCCCCGCCGGCATCTGTTTCCGCGGCGCTGTCAGGACCACCACCACTTCGGGATGGCGCAGGGCAAGCTCGATGGCCGGGGTCGGGTCGCAGATGTCGGAAAGGATCGTCTTGCCCCACAGCAAGATGGGAACGTGCTCTGGTATCCCCAACCTGGCTCGCCATATCCCCCTGGGCACATCTTCCCACTCGTCCAGGTCCACCCCGTTAGGCAGGATGTGCGGATCACGCCCCACCAGGTGGCGCCATTGATCCGCCGTCCACCTGCTCACGGCGATCACCTGGCGGGCCAGTTTCAGGTTGTCAAGGATCGCCCGGTTCTGTTCGGCCTTCCAGCCCTCCATCTCGGGCCGGATCGGGTGGATGCCGTGGTTGGTGTATACATCCACGACCGGCGCCGCCTCCGCCGCGTGGACGTGCACGATGTCGGCGTCGGCCGGGTTGGCCACGATCTCATGCCCCCGCAGGGCCAGGTGCTTTTGCAGCGCCAGGACATGCCGGGCCACCCCGCCGATCTCATTTGGGCGAAAGCGTGGGAGAAGGCAGATCCTCACCGACGTCTCCTTCCCACTGTTAGTCGGTCGTCCCTACGGATGGAACCTCACCGCATACGGCCGCAGGGCCGGATCGCTCAGCACCTCCTGCCAGGGGCGGGCCTCCGGGACCTTCCGCTGGTAGCTGTAGTCGCCAAACCGCTCGGAAGCGATGGGCGTGTTCCCCGTCGCCACGCCGAAGGCCTCCAGCAGCACCTCCGAGACCACACCCGGTGCGTTGCCCCACCAGCGTGGCCGGTAGATGACCTCGACGTTCCCCGTCGCCCTGGTGGACCAGCGCCCGAGCTTGCGGATCAGCCATGAGGCGTCCGGTGGGACCTCATAAGCCGTGGCGTCTATCGCCACCCCGTCCTCCGTCACCTGCTGGACCTCCTGCACGGGCAGCGGCAGGAACAGGTGCGTTGTGCCGTCGCCCGATGCCTTCACCCAAAGCGCCTCCAGGTCCAGCACCACCCAGTCGGCGTAAGTGGGGCCGCAGGCAACGGTTCCCGTCGCTTTCAGCAGCTCCGAGGGCGTGTTCGGGTCTATCACCGGGAGCGGGGTCAAGGAATAGGAGGCGCCGGCGGCGTTGGCGGCGTCCACGAGCGCCCCCAGGGTCGGGTAGTCGGCGAAGGCATAGGCGTCTCCGCCGATCACGAGCCCGGTATCGGTGACCTGCACCGTGTCCCCGGCGGTAGACCTGGCCATCAGCGCCCGGCCGAAGGCATGCCCCAGCGCATCCTCCATGTAGGCGGACAGGCGGTCCAGCCGGCGCCGGATGGCGGTGTCCGTCATGGCTTCCACCAGGTCTCCGTATTCATCCCGGACGTCGGCCACGGTCAGGTATTCCATCGGCGCCCTCCACCTCCTCCAGAAAGAGCCCTATGGCGAACAGGATCTCCAGCGCCCGTCTGCGGCCCACGCGCAGCCCGGGCGATTGCGCCTTCAGCCCGTCCGACAGCTCGTTCGCAGCCTCCTCCACCAGCTGCCACTCCTGACGCGGCAGCTTCGCGAGGGCTGCATCGATGGCCTCGGACAGGATCGAATTGAGCCCGTCGTACCCGCCGACGGCTTCCGTCACCTCGAGCAGAAGGCCATGCATCGCAAGGTCCCATGCGCACGATCCTGCGTGTGGGTGAGGGCGGGAATTCGAGCCCGCCCTCACCTCACACGTGCGCCTGCATCCATCAGATGCTCTCGATCAGGTAGCTCTCCGGAGCCGTGGCCACGCTCAGGTAGTCCTCGGGATAGAAGTCGCTGGACGGATCCGGGCTCACCGGAGGCAGCGGCAGGGTCGTGCTCACGTTCTGGATACGGGCCTGGGCCCACGGCGCCGACAGGTATAGGTTGGGCCGCAGGAGTAGCGTGGTCTGGACACACTCGTTGTTCGTCTTCCAGTAGGCCAGGAACCGGCC
>JAJRVX010000049.1:0-12955 GCA_024277095.1 Chloroflexota bacterium | reverse complement strand
GATGGGGCTGGGATTCGTGCTCTTCGTGTACGGGCTGACATCCGTGCCCTGGCCGCTGGTGCCCAAGATGACCGGCGCTTTCGTAGGCGCCTGGCTGGTCGGCTACGTGGCTATCCTGGTGCCGATGGGGATCGGCGTGAGAGAGAGCGTGCTGGCCTTCCTCCTGCGGGGGGAGACGGCCGTGCGCATCATCGTGGTCGCCGCGCTGGGGTACCGGGTATGGGTGGCGCTGCGGGACCTGCTGGCCGCGCTGTTGGGCCTCGGGCTGCTCCGCATGCTTATCCACAGGCGAGGGGCAATCCATGGCTGAGCCATTGCGGGTGCTATTCCTGACCACCACGTACGCCCGTGATGAGGACGATTACCAGGCTCCCTGGCTGCGCCAGCTTATCCGGCGGCTGGCCGATCGCGGGATCTCCGTCACCGTCCTCGCCCCCGGCTTCCGCGGCCTGGGCGCCCACCGCGTGGATGGCGTGCCCGTCCATCGCTTCCGGTACGCGCCCGCCCGTTGGGAGACGCTAACCCAGGAGAGCGGCGCCCCGAACAAGCTGCGCGCCAACCCGCTCTACTGGCTGCTGATCCCGCCGTACGTGTTGGGCGGCCTAGTGGGCACCATCCGCCTGGTGCGAGCCCGCCGCTTCGACGCCATCCACGTGCACTGGCCCGTCCCACAGGCGCTCTTCGCCCAGGTCGCCCGGATGATCCGCCCGGCGCGATGCGTGCTCACGTTCTACGGCGCCGACGTGACCCTGGCCCGCCGGCTCCCGTTCCTGCGAGCCATGGCCCGCCGCTGGGTACGGAACGCGGACGCCGTCACCGCCATCTCCACCTACACCGGCCGCGCGGTGGCCGATCTGACCGGGGTGCAGCCTCACATCATCCCGTTCGGCGTGGACCTCCCGCGGCGAGAGGACATCCCCAAGCCCCTACAGGGCACCCATCATGTCCTGGCCGTGGGCCGGCTCATCGAGCGCAAGGGCTACCCGGTGCTCATCCAGGCGATCGCACATCTGAGACAGAAGGTGCCGGACGTCCGCCTCACCATCGCCGGCGAGGGGCAGGAGTACCCCAAACTGAAGGGGCTCGTGCAAAGGCTTGGGCTGGAAGGCCACGTGCGGCTGCCCGGCCGGGTGAGCGACGAGGAGCTGGATGCGCTCTATCGATGGGCGGACGTCTTCGTGCTGCCCTCGCTGGTGGACCGCAGTGGCGACACGGAGGGATTGGGATTGGTGCTGCTGGAGGCCCTCAGCTACGGCCGGCCGGTGATCGCCAGCGCCGTGGGGGGCATCACGGATATCGTGCAAGAGGGGAAAACGGGGTTCCTGGTGCCACCGGGCGATCCGGAGGCGCTCGCCCGGGCGCTGCTGCGGGTCCTCCGTGATCCAGAGGCCGCCCGATCCCTGGCCGAGCGCGGCTGGGAGGTGAACTGCCAGCGTTTCGACTGGGAGCGAATCGCCGATGCGTACGCGACGCTCTACGGCGCGTGAGGGGCGGGCGCATGGCTTCTGAGCGACGCATCCGGTTGACACCCTGGGCTTTGCTGATCCTCACCTTGATCGCCTGGGGCTTACGGCTGTACCGATTGGACGCCCAGAGCCTCTGGTACGATGAGGGCGTGACGGCACAGGTTGTGCGCCAGGGGCTGGCCGAGCTCACCCGCTGGACGGCTGACGACATCCAGCCGCCGCTGTACTATTATGTGGTCGCCGGATGGGTCCGCCTGGCCGGCACCTCCGAGTGGTCCCTGCGCTTCCCGTCGGTCGCATGGGGCGTGCTGACCATCCCCCTGATCTACGCGCTGGGATGCCGGCTGATCGGCCGAAAGGCCGGGATGCTGGCCGCGCTGCTGGCAGCCGCCAACCCGCTTTACGTCTACTACAGCCAGGAAGCCCGCATGTACACCCAGCTCACAGCGTTAGGATTGGTAGTGGCGTATGCGCTCCTGCGGGCGTTGCAATCCCCGGATGCCCCCACACGCCGACGCTGGTGGGGGGCGTTCGCCATCGCCAGCCTGGCCGCCGTCTACACTCATTATTTCGCCTTCTTTCTGCTGGCCGCGTTCGCCATCGCCGTTGGCCTCTTGCTCCTCTTCCGCCCTTCACGCTTTACGTTTCACGCTTCACGCTCCCCGCTCCCTGCTCTCCACCGCCCGCTGGCGCTCGAAGCCATCACCGCTTCGGCCATTGTGATCCTCGGCTACCTCCCCTGGCTCCCGTTCGTCCTGAACCGTTACCGGGTGGATGCCTCCTACTGGAAGGGGCAACTCAAGCTGGGCGAGGCGTTGCGACACACCTGGATCAATTTCGTCCTCGGCGCGCCACAGACCATGCTGGAGCCGGAAGCCCTGCGGGCCGGGTGGGGCTTTGCGGTGATCACGGCGCTGGCCCTGATCGGGATCCTCCGTTACCACAGGCGGAAAGCCTGGGCCCTCAGCTACCTGCTCTGCTACCTCCTGGTTCCCGTCGTGTTGATCCTGATCCTCTCATCGCGCACGCCCAAATTCAACCCGCGCTACCTCATGCTCTCCTCGCCCGCGCTCTGGCTACTCATCGCCACCGGGCTCGGCGCCCTCCTCCGCCCCCCAATCTCCCGCGTCCCAGGCGCCAACCTCCTGGCAGGCGCCGCCCTCGCCGCGCTGATCTTCATCCTCGCCGCCTTCGCCTATGCCGACCACTCCTGGTTCACGGACACCCGCCTCACCAAGGCGGACTTTCGCGGCGCGGCCCTGTACGTGCGCGCTCACATCGCCCAGGACGAGACGGTGCTCCTGGTCTCCGGGCACATGTCCCCCGTGTGGGACTACTACGCGGGGGATTTGGAGCGCGTCCGGTTGCCCGACATCGACGTGCTGGACGTGAACGCGGTGCTGGGCTACGAGGTGGGCAACCGGCTGGCCCAGGCGCTGGCGGGGAAACGGGGCGCTTGGCTGATCCTCTGGCAGGACGAGGTGGTGGATCCCAGCGGTGTGGTCGCGGATATCCTGGAGGCGGCAGGAGCCGAGCTGCCGGTGAACCGCTCGTTCTGGCATGTGGGCGTGCGCCACTTCCGCTGGGCGCCCGACGCCCGCTTCGAGGGGGAACCGCCCATCGCCTACCCCGCACATGTGAACTTCGGCGGCAAGGTATGGCTTCTGGGACACAGGCAGCGAGACGACGGCGAGCTACACCTCTATTGGGAAGCGCAGGCCCCCTTGGGCGAGGATCTGAAAGTGGCCGGGGAGCTGCTGGACGCGGCCGGCCACGTCTGGGGTCGGCTGCCCGACCGCCGATTGTCCGCGTACGAGTACCCCACGTTCCGGTGGCGGCCGGGTCAGGTGACGCTTGGGCGGTATAAGCTACCGGCCGACCCGGGCACCCCGCCGGGAGAGTATCGACTGCGCCTGCGGGTGTACCCGGAAGGCGGTCCTCCCCTGGAGGTGCTGGACGTCTCCGGCGCGCCGCAGGGCCTGTCCACCTTCCTCACGCCCGTGCGCGTGCCCCGGCTGGTGCGGGGCGTATCCTCGGAGACGCTGGAATTCGCCCGACCGCTGGCCATGCCGATGGCCCCCGGGCTGATCCTGCTGGGGGTGGGCGACGTCCCGAAGGAGATCATCCCGGGCGACGCGTTCACGCTGGAGACGTGGTGGCAGGCGACGTCTGAGCTGCCGCCCGGCCTGGCGCTGCAGCTGTGGTGGCAACGCGATGACATGCGCTTCGCCCCGAGCGATGGGCCGCTGACCGGCGACGTCCCCTACCCGACCGAGGCATGGCCAACCGGGATGCCTGTGCAGGGACAACACACGGTCTGGGCGCCCCGGGAGGCTCCCGGCGGGGACCTGACGCTCTATGGCCGGGTGATCGACGAACGAGGGGAGCCGCTGGGCAATGCCCTCGCCCTAGGCCAGGTGCGAATCACCCCGGTCGAGCACAGATTTGAGGCACCACCGGTGAGGTGGCCCTCCGAGGCGATCTTCGGGGGACAGGTCCGGCTGATCGGCGTGGACGCAAACCCGCCGCAAGCCGCTCCGGGCGGAACCCTGGCCGTGACCGTCGTCTGGCAGGCGGTGACGGCGATGGATCGTTCCTACACGGCGTTCGTGCATCTGCTGGACGGGAACGGCCGCGTCGTGGCCCAGGAGGACCACGTGCCGGGGCGGGGCGCCCGCCCGACCACGAGCTGGCTGCCCAACGAGGTCATCCTCGATCGCTTCGATCTGGCGTTGCCGGGGGACCTGCCGCCCGGCCGCTACACGCTGGAGATCGGCCTGTACGACGCGAATCAGCCCGGCCTCCCGCGCCTGCCTCTGGACATCGGCGGTGACGCCGTGCGGTTGGGGGAAATCATCGTGTCGAAGGATTAGCTGAAGCGGGCAACCACAAGGGTTGCCCTTACAAGGAAGTAGCAATTCCGCAGGGACATTCCTCGTGGGTGCCCACAAGGCGAGATGAGGTGTCCCGGGCGGTAGTGTATCTTTTTCGGTGGAAACACAGCAGGGAGCTTTGAGGGGCGCAGCCCCTCAAAAGAAACCTCCCAGTTTCCGCCCCTCACCTGCCTCGCCCGGCCTTGCCCACCCGAATCAGGCCGGGAAAGGACAGGTGCCAAGCGGAAAAAGAGGATGTTTCGGCGGAGGGAGATCCCTCCGCACCTCCCTTGTGGGCTTACGATGGGCCTCGCGAAATTTCCACCATTTTGGATACACTACCTCTCGGGCTGACTGCTTTCGAAGAAGAAAGGTCTGTGATATAAAGAGTGTTGGAGATGGAGTGATGAGGGTATATACCTATTCGGAAGCGCGTCAGCAGCTCGCTGAGCTGTTAGAGGCCGCGGCGCAGGAGGGCGAGGTGCGCATCAGGCGGAAGGATGGGCAGGTATTCGTGGTGAGACCCCAGCCGCGTGAGGATTCCCCTCTGGATGTTGAAAAACTGGACATAGGGCTGACGACGGAGGAGATACTGAAGTTCATCGAAGAGGGGAGGAGGAAGGTCGAATAGAGTGGCTAGCTGGATCATAGCCGAGGGGCTTCGCTAACGGCTCTATCCTCCCGCTGATTAAAGAAGCCTAGCGCCTCTGAGGTGCTGAATTTCTCCCTGATCTCTAAAGTCAGCTTCCATTTTCCGATAGGATCGGATATCATTTAGATGGGCTTTGGACAGATATGTAGTCCATCGCCTCCGGGATGGCAATGGATTGTGTTCCCCACTTGCGGCGCGGCGAATGGAGTGCGTTTACTCCTCAGGAGAACTACGAATGCATATGGCGGCTGACACTCCCGGAGCAGTATACACCTCTCGTCTGCAAAAAGGAGGCGCCCTTTTGCCCGAGATGCGCACCCTGGTGCGCCTGTGGCGGGAGGGAGCGGACATCGAGACGATCACGAGCGAGGTGGAACAAAACAATCTCCTGGGCAAGGCCTCCCGAACACGGGTGCGGGATGTGCTGAAACGCACCTTTTTGCCCCGTTACGTCCAGGGCCAGCCGCCTAACGCCTGGCGTTACCTGCGTCCCTTTGAAGATGCGGGCGCGCCGCCGGATGTGGTACGCCCGCTTTACTACTTTTACGCCGCCCGAAGCGAACCCTTGATGGCCGACTTCGTGCGTGGTTTTCTCCATGACCGTTACCATGCGGGTCTTACCGATGTCACGGTGATCCATGCCATCCGCTTCATCGAGGATGCGGAGGCCGATGGGCGCATTCCTGCGCCCTGGAGCGAGTCGGTGAAGATCAAGGTGGCGCGAGGGCTGTTGGCCGCGCTGCGGGATTTCGGGGTCCTGTCCGGGAAGGTGAACAAGCGCATCACGCCGCCATACCTGCCCCCCGTGGCCTTCGCCCATGTCGCGTTCTGGCTGGCCCATGAGCACCCCGGCGAGCGGGCGTTGCAGCATCCGGATTGGCGACTCTATCTCATGCTCCCGGAGCAGGTGGAGCGCGCCTTCATCGCCGCAAACCAGGCCGGGTTGCTGCACTATGATGCCGCCGGGACCATCGTGCGGATCGAGTTTCCAGAGGAGGACATGGATGCCTACTGCCGATTCCTCGCTGCTCAGGCGCATTGAGCGATTGGAGAACGACCTGAGCGTGCATCCGCCCCGCTTCGTCAAAGTGGAGAGCATGCCCTTCGCCATCCTGCACTACCCGCCGGGTGAGGAATGGACCCTGCGCCGGGAGGTCAGGCGCCTGGAGGCCCGCCTGCGCAACGATGGACGGGAAGTCATCCGCATCTCCCTGGGCAGGCTCCTCTGGCAGGCGATCGAAGAGTGCGAGGGGGTGGAAGCCGTCGTCCAACTGGAAAGGGACAGGGGCTTTGAGGAGGCGCAGCGTCAGGTGCGCACTTATCTGACCGATCCCGAGTGGTTACCTCTCTCCGAGCTGGTGCTGGAGGCCATGGCCGAACAGGGCGCCACCGACCCGCGCCGCCATATCGTGTTCCTGTTGCGCGCGGGCGCGCTGGCCCCCGCCATCTACCGCCTCTCCGCGCTCTTCGGCGAGATGGCCGGCCGCACCGAGGTGCCCGTTATCCTCTTCTATCCCGGCTCCCTGGAAGGCGTCAGCGACCTGCGGTTCATGGATCTGAAGGAGCTGGAGCCCACCGGCAATTACAGAGTCCAGATCTACTGACGCAGAGCGAGGTGACCATGCCCGGATTGAGCGACGCTCAGCGCCATGCGATCCATGATATGGCATTGGCTGCCAGGCAACTGTTGATGGAAGAGACCGCGGCGCAGTTGGAAGGCCGGTATGGTGTGCACACGGACGGCACCGTGGAGCCGGAGGAGCGGCTCCCCCATTTGGCAGAGGACGCCGCGGCGCGTGAGGATTATCGTCGTATCCTCGCCTACCTGAAGGCCGAGGAGGAAAAAGGCCGCGCTCGCAAAGAGGCCATCGCCCATCTGATCAAAGAAACCGCCTTCACCTGGCTCAACCGTCTGGCGGCCTTCAAGATGATGGAATCCCGAAAGCTCATCCGTGAGACCGTGGGCCGCGGCTCCGACTCCAACGCGTTCAAATTCTATCTGGCCGATCCGGCGCACAAGGAAGACTACGAACGCTACCGCCGGGGTGAAGTGGACGCCGCCTACCGGAATTTCATCCTCTGGCAGTGCGGGCAGGTGGCCCGGGAGTTGAAGGTCCTCTTCGACCCTGATACCCTGCCCGGGCGCCTCTTCCCCAGGCCGCGGGCCCTGCGTGCCCTGCTGGACCTGCTCAACGACGAGGCGCTGGCGCCTGCCTGGCAGGCTGAGGAGACCGTGGGGTGGATCTATCAGTACTTTGCTGAAGAAGAGAAGGCGGCGGTCTTCGATCGGTTGTATAACAGAAAGCAGAAGGTACATCCAGCGGA
The DNA here is from genome assembly GCA_024277095.1 of Chloroflexota bacterium. GTDB lineage: Bacteria > Chloroflexota > Anaerolineae > DUEN01 > DUEN01 > DUEN01. Next base: position 5,639 of record JAJRVX010000049.1, on the reverse strand, counting down.
TGTAGCGCCCGCAACGCAACTTTTCACACCCCATTGGATCGTGCGCTTCCTGGTACACAACACCCTGGGCCGACTCTGGCTTGCCATGCATCCCGATTCTCGCCTGCGGGAACAACTGGATTACTTCGTGCCCCCGGCGGAGCCGCCAGCCCTCGCGCCGCCCAGGCCGGCGCGAGAGATCACGCTGCTGGACCCGGCCTGCGGCACCATGCACTTCGGCCTGGTGGCCTTCGACCTGTTCTACGAGATGTACAAAGAGGAATTGGAGCGGGCCGGGGAGCCGGGCTGGCCCGAGATCCCCTCGGTGACCGACGAGGAGGAGATCCCCGCCGCCATCCTGGCTCATAACCTGTACGGCATCGACATCGACCTGCGCTCCGTGCAACTGGCTGCCCTAGTCCTCTACCTGAAGGCCAAAGCATACAACCCTAAAGCCCGCATTACGGAGAGCAACCTGGCCGTGGCAAACGTCTATCCCCTGGATGGCAAGCGCCTGTCCCGCTTTCTGGCCCTCTTCCGAGAGGACCGTCCCGTGCTGGAGCGCGCCCTGCGCGCCCTGTGGCGGCGCCTGGAGGACGCGGAGTGGCTGGGCTCATTGCTGCGCCTGGAGTGGGAGATCGCTGATCTGGTGGCCGCCGAGCGATCCCGCTACCAGAAGGCCCCCCTCTTCGCCGGCATCGCGGGGGAGTTCGAGCGGGAGGCCGCGGAGGAGGAATACTGGGCCATCCTCGAGGCGAAGATCATCCAGGCGCTGGACGAGTTCGCCCGCCAGGTTGGGGCCGACGACCCCGGTCAGACCTTCTTCACGGGTGAGGCCGTACGCGGCCTGCGCCTGCTACATCTCCTGCTCAAGCGTTACGACGTGGTGGTCACCAATCCGCCCTACATGGCCCGGCGCAACATGAGCAAGGACCTGGCCGACCTGGTGGCGGACGAGTATCCCGAGGGCAAGGGTGACCTCTACGCGACCTTCATCCTGCGCTGCCTGGAACTGACCGAGGAGCATGGCTATGTTGGTATGATTACGCAGCAATCCTTCATGTTCATCTCATCCTATGAGAAACTGCGACAGAGTTTAATGGGCCAGGCTGTGGTCGAAACTATGGCTCACACTGGCCCGCGCGCTTTTGACGAAATTAGCGGTGAGAAAGTGAACACGACTGCCTTCGTCCTGCGGCGGGAGACGGAGACGTTGCGCCGGGAGAGTCATCGGGGTGTGTATTTCCGTTTGGTGCATCAGCCCGACTCGGAATCCAAGCGCCGGGCCTTCGAGGAGGCCCTGGCGGCGTGGAAAGCCCGCGTCCAGTAGGGACGAACGGCCGTCCGCCCTAAAATGAGGAAGCATCATGGATGAGCGTCACGTGCGCCGACTGATCCAGGATGGTGAGTCCCTCACCGTCGAGTTCAAGAGCGACTGTGGTCCGCTGTCCGACGCGGAATTGTTGGAAACCGTGGTGTGCCTGGCCAATGCCCAGGGGGGCACCTTGCTCATCGGCGTGGAGAAGGATGGATCGGTGACCGGCTTGCATGAGAAACACCGCACTGATCCTGGACAACTGGCCGCGTTCATCGCCGCTCGCACGGTGCCGCCGCTGAGCGTTCGGGTGGACTTTATCACGCTTCCTGAAGGAACGGTGGCCCTCGTTGAGGTACCGCGTGCCCGTCAGCCGGTGGCCACCAGCGACGGCAAGCTGGTCATTCGCTATCGCGATCCTCATGGGGAACCCGGGTGCCGCCCGCTCTATCCCCATGAGCTCACCTCCTGGTACGCGGATCGGGGCCAGCGCGACTACACGGCCCAGCCCGTGCCGGGCGCGACCTGGGAGGACCTGGACCCGCTGGAGTTCGAGCGTTTGCGCCGCTTGGTGCGAGAATATCACGGCGATACAACTTTGCTCGACCTTGATGACAAGCGATTGGCTCGTGCCTTGACCCTGGTGCAACCTGAGAATGGACATCTGGTGCCTACGATCGCAGGATTGCTCCTGGTGGGAAAGGAGGATGCGTTACGCATGTACCTCCCTGCCCATGAAGTGGCCCTTCAGGTGTTGGAAGGACAAGAGGTACGGCTCAATGAGTTTTACCGAGGGCCTCTTTTGCGCGTGTTTGAGCGCATCATGGAGGGTTTTGCTGTTCGGAGTGAGGAACGGGAGCTGACCGTGGGCCTTTTTCGGGTGGGGGTGCCAGCCTATGATCCCCGCGCTTTCCGTGAGGCGGTCAATAATGCCCTCACTCATCGGGATTACACTCGTCTGGGCGCTGTGCATGTGCAGTTACGCGGCGATTACATCCTGATCACCAACCCCGGCGGTTTTGTACATGGTGTCACGGTGGATAATCTTCTGATCGCCGGGCCACGTCCGCGCAATCCGCTCCTGGCTGACATCTTCAAGCGTATAGGCCTGGTGGAACGCACGGGTCGTGGGGTGGGCATCATCTATGAAGGTTTACTGCGCACTGGCCATCCCCCACCAGACTATTCCCGCACCACCGACGAATCCGTCACGGTCATCTTGTATGGTGGCCCTGGAGACCTGGACTTTGTAGCGCTGATTGTCAAGGAAGAAAACCGGAGGCAAAGGCCCTTCACGCTGGAAGAGCTCCTTATCCTCAGTCATCTGTGGCGTGAGCGAGAAGTAGATACGCATGAAGTATCCCGGTTCATCCAGCAGGACGAGAGTGTGGCCAGGCGTGTATTGGAGCGTCTGGTAGAAGACGGGCTTGTTGAGCCCCGGGGGCGCACTCGCTCTCGGCGTTACCACCTCAGTGCGCTGGTCTATCGTGAGGTGGGAACTCCCGCTGCCTATGTGCGCCGCAGTGGCTTTGACCGCTTGCAAATGGAGCAGATGATCTTGGAGTATGTCAAGGCACACGGGCAGATTACTCGGCGAGAAGTTATGGATCTGTGCAAGGTCAATGAGAACCAGGCCGGATATTTGTTACGTAATCTTGTGCGCCGGGGCAATTTGGAACTGGTCGGTAAGGGACGCAATGCCTTCTATCGGCGTTCCAAACAATGAACTCGGAAAAACTCGGAATTCCGAGTTTTTCCGAGTTTCTTCCGGGTTCTCTGAAAGGAGATGAGGCCAGCCAGTAGGGCGGGTTCCCCTGGCCCGGCCAGGACGGGCTTACCCGCCATCTTGTAGCCGGTATGGAGACCGGCCCTACTGGGTACTCCGAAAAACGCTGAATTCGGGGTTTCTTTCGGAGTTTCGCGAGGAATCAGAGGAGCATGGCATCGCCTAACTCGAACAAAACAGACAGATAAACGAACAATGCCCGAAGTCCTTGCCCGATTTCGAAGTTGAACCAGTCACCACGTCTCTGCGGGGTACCATGAAGGATTAAGTAACCCGCGAATGACACGGTCAGGAGACCGGCCATAGCAGCGAAGTGAACGGAGGGCACAACATGTCCTTCGTCTGTCGTCTTTCGTCCTTTGTCGCATTTTCAGGCTAGCGATCATCGCAGCTAAGCCGGAAGTAGGAGCAGCCCATGAACCGACAAGCACACAACCCCGCCCCCAACGTCTACACCGTGGCCCAGCGGGACTTCCGCGCCATCCCCGGCGCGCCCTGGGTGTACTGGATCCCCGAGGGCATCCGCCGCCTCTTCCGGGAACTACCCAAACTGGGCGAGGTGGCTCAGCCACGGCAGGGCCTGGCCACGGCGGATAACTTCCGCTTCCTGCGCTTCTGGTGGGAAGTGGGCCTGGCGCGCATCGCCTTCGGCTGCCGGGACCGGGAGGAGGCCCGCGCCACCGGCAGGCGTTGGTTTCCCTACATGAAGGGCGGCGCCTACCGCAAGTGGTACGGCAATCAGGAATACGTGGTCAACTGGTGGAACGACGGGGTGGAAATCAAGGAGTACATTGTGTTGCGCTATCCATATCTCAATGGCAAGTGGGAGTGGGTGGTAAAGAACACTGACTACTACTTCCGCGAGGGCGTGACGTTTAGTGATTTAACCAGTGGGGCTCTTAGCATACGTTTCATGCCGCCAGGTTTTGTATTCGATCATGCGGGAAACTGCCTATTCCCGGAGCAACGGTATCTGTGGGAGATGTTGGGCTTGCTCAACAGCAAGTTCTTTAGTCACCTCATGCATATTAACCCAACAATCCATTTTTATATTGGCGATTTCATACGCATGCCTGTTCCGCCTGGGGCGCTATCGTCACTTGAGCTAGCTGCACATGCACAAACGTGTAGTCGCTTACAGATGTGGGCAAGTATGCTCACCGAACCCACCTTCGACTTCATCGCGCCGCCGCGGTGGGACACCGGCCCCGAGGACCTGGCCGCGGCCCGGGCCCGCCTGCAGGACCTGGAGGCGCAAATAGATGAGGAGGTCTACCGCCTCTACGGCATCGCCGCCGAGGACCGAGCGACCATCGAGGCCGAACTGGCCGGCGCCTCCAACACAGAGGATCACGCAACACGCAATACGCATCACCTCTCACGCACCGACCTGGCCGCCCAGTGGGCCTCCTACGCCCTGGGCATCGTCCTGGGCCGCTTCCACCCCGGCCTGCCTCGCGAACGGGATCCCCATAAGCGGGGGCCGTTGGGCCGCGCCGTCTTCCACCCGGAGGACTTCGCGGTCGGCTCCCTGCCCGCGCCCGACGAGGATGAATTCCTGGCCCTGGTGGCCCCCGGTGGGCGACCGGCCGGTCGTGGCGGGCGAGCGGCCGCTCGCCCCTACTTTGCCTACGTGGATGCGGAGGGCGGTCGCCATCTCTTCCCCGCCCAGGTGGAGGCCAGGCTGCGGGAGCTCGCCATCCCGGACGGCGTGGGCGTGGTGAGCCCCGGCCACCCGCGCGATGTGGTGGGGCGGGTGCGGGAGGCGCTGACGCTGATGTGGGGCGACGACGGGCTGGAGGCCATCACGCAGGCGCTGGGCGGGGACCTGGCCCGCTTCCTGGAGCGGGATTTCTGGCCCAAGTACCACATGAAATGGTATCGCCGCCGGCCGGTGTACTGGCTGTTGCAATCGCCCCAGAGGGCGCTTACCATCTACCTGCACCACGAGGCCATCACGCCGGACACGCTCTACCTGGTGCAGACGGAGATCGTCAAGCCGATGCAGCAGTTGCTCGCCCAGCGCGGCAAAAGCGTGAGAGAGGAATTGGAACGGGCGGAAGGGGCCGCCCGCAGGAGACTGAACAAAGACCTGGACAAGTTGATCGACGAGATCCTGGATATGAGTGAATTCGAGCGACGCCTGAAGCGCGTGCTGGAGCTGGGCTATGCGCCGGACCCGGATGACGGCGTCCTGATCAACATGGCGCCGCTGCACGAGCTGATCCCCTGGCCCGCCAAGAAGAGATACCAGGGGCGCCGCATGAGCGAACTGGAGATGACATGGCTCCGATTGCAGGCCGGGGACTTCGATTGGGCGAAGATGGCCATGCGCTACTGGCCGGAGCGCGTGCGGGAGAAAGCGAAGCAGGACCGGTCCTTGGCCATAGCCCACGGGCTGGCATAGCCAATTCCTTGGCGATGAGAGAATCCCGTGCAAGGTAGGGGCAGGTCTGAGACCTGCCCCTGGATAGGATGGAGCCCGTTTCCAAAGAGGAGGTATTGGTTCATGGCGTACCGATATATTCGTGACGTCCTCGCCAGGGATCTGTCGCAACG
>JAJRVX010000048.1:0-4094 GCA_024277095.1 Chloroflexota bacterium | reverse complement strand
GGTCGTGGCCACATCTGCCCGAATCGCAAGCTCATCGGCATGGATCGGCCCGGCGCCTTCGCTGAGTGTGTGACCGCTCCCCGTCAATCTGTGTTCCCCCTGCCCGAGGGGATGAGCCCAGTCCTGGGCACCATGGCCGAGGCGTTGGCGAATCCCGTGCACATCATTCGACATAACGTATCGGGCCTGGTGCAGGGCGTGGCCATCGTGGGGGCGGGGACGCAGGGGCTGCTGGCGCTGGAGATGACCCGACTGGTGGGCATCTCGCCGCGCATCATCACCGATGTGGAGCCGTATCGGCTGGAGGTGGCCCAGCGCCTGGGGGCGGAGGTCGTTGTGAACGCCCGTGAGCAGGACCCGGTGGAGGCCGTGCGCCAGGCCACCCGGGGGCGCGGCGTCGATCTGGTGATCGAGGCGGTGGGACACAACGCAACGCGGGGGCAGGCCATCGCCATGGCCGCCCCGGGCGGTCGCATCGTCTTCCTGGGGCTGCACGAGGTGATGTCGGAGCTGGATTGCCAGGCCATCGTCGCCCAGGAGCTCACCGTGCATGGCTCCTACGCTTACTCGCCCCACGACTTCCTGACGGCGCTGGACCTGCTGGCCAGCGGCCGGGTGGAGGTCTCGTCGTGGCTGGAGGAGGCCCCCCTGACCGAAGGGCAACAGGTCTTCGAGGCGTTGGCCGATCGGCCCGGCCGGCTCATCAAGGTGGCTCTCATCCCATAGGAGGCGGTCATGCGGCGTTACGATGTCCTCGTGATCGGCGAGATCAACGTGGATCTGATCCTGCGGGCTGACGAGATCACGCCGGTCTTCGGACAGGAGAAGTTGGTGGACGATTGCGAGTTGACCATGGGGAGTTCGTCGGTGATCGCGGCCTGCGGCATGGCCCGGCTGGGGCTGCGCACGGGCTTCTTCGGCCGGGTGGGCGACGACGAGTTCGGCCGCTTCATGCTGCGGGAGATGGCGGCGCGCGGCATCGACGTGTCGCCGGTGATCGTGGACGGTGGTGTGAAGACGGGCATCACGGTGAGCCTGTCGACGCCTCGAGATCGCGCCATGCTGACCCATCTGGGCGGATCCATCGATGGGCTGGAGGCGGGCGACATCCCCCTGGATCTATTGGGACAGACGAGACACATTCATGTGGGCAGCTTCTTCCTGCAATCGCGGCTTCAGCCCGGGCTGGCAGGCCTCTTCGCTCAGGCGCACGCGCGCGGTGCTACCACGTCGTTGGACGTGGGATGGGATGTGCACGAGCGATGGGATGGCGGGCTGTGGGATACGCTGGCGCATACCGACGTGTTCCTGCCCAATGAGGTCGAGGCCGCGCATATCACGGGACTTGACGACATAGAGGCGGCATTGGAGCGCATGGCGGGGTGTGCGGATGTCGTGGCCGTGAAGCTGGGGGCGCAGGGCGCCATCGCCCGCCGCGGCGGTGAGGTGGCGCGAGCGCCGGTGCTGCCGGTGGAAGTGGTGGACACCACCGGCGCGGGCGATTCCTTCAACGCCGGGTTCGTATACGGCTTCCTGCATGGGTGGCCGTTGGAGCTGGCCCTGCGCCTGGGCACGGCGTGCGGATCGCTGTCCACGACGAAGGCGGGCGGCACGGCCGGGCAGCCCTCATTGGATGAGGCACTGTCGGCGTTGCGCGCCGCGGGCGAAGAATAGATTTCTTCTTTATCTGGAGGATCTATCATGCAGTGGGAACAACTGACGGGCGGCGAGTTCGAGGCGGCCGTGAAGCAGGCGGCCGGCGTGTGCGTGGTCCCCATCGGCGTGATCGAATATCACGGGCCCCATCTCCCGCTGGGCACGGACTCCTTCACCGTTCACGCCCTGGCCTGTGAGGCGGCGCGTCGGGAGCCGGTCATCGTGTTCCCGTCCTATCACTTCGGTGTGAACACGGAGACGAAGCACTTCCCCGGCGGGATCGTCGTCAGAGATCGCCTGCTGTTCGAGCTCCTGGAGAACGTGTGCGACGAGATCAGCCGCAACGGGCTGAAGAAGATCGTCCTGCTCAGCGGGCACGGCGGCAACCGCTTCTTCCTGCCGCTGTTCGTTCAGCTCATGCTCGACAAGGGGAAGGACTACACGCTTTACTTCGTGCGCGGTGTCAGCGCGCCCGAGGTGCATCGTCAGGTGATGGAAACGGAGGTGCATGGCCACGCCTGCGAGTGCGAGACCAGCATGGCGTTGCACATCTACCCGCAGTTCGTGAAGATGGAGGCGTTGGATCCGGAGCGGTGGTGGGCGCCCCAGGAGCAGCTCAAGGGAATCAGCGAGCGGCTGTACACCCCGGCGGATTGGTTTGGCCAATATCCTGAGCACTGCGCGGGCGATCCTCGGCCGGCCACGGCCGAGAAGGGAAAGGCGCTATTTGAGGCGTTGGTGGCCGAGTTGGTGGAGATCCTGAAGGCCGTGAAGGAGGACCGGTCGGCGCCGGAGGTCTATGCCGCTTTCAACGAACGTATCTACCGCCGCTAACTGAGTATCTGAGAAGTGCCGTTGCTTCTGCTGTGGGGAGGCCCGGAGGGGCGGAGCCCCTCCGGAAGGAGTCCTTCTTCTGCCTTCGACCTGCCCGGCCTTGGCCTGGGTCCTTCGGGAAGGGCCGAGAAAGGCAGGTGCAGGCCGGAATAGCAGGGTTTCCGTGGAGGGGAGCTCTCCTCCACCCTCCCCCTGTGGAGCTGGTCGTTGAGGGAGACCCTCAGACACCTTGCCGGTAAATTTTCTAAGCCGTTGTCAGGCCTCAAAGGTGCCCCCGGACTTTGACCTTTCCCTTTGATGGCCCAGATACACGGCTTTCTTTGCAGCACTACTCTGTGTCTTGTGCGGGTAGTAGAGGGCATTGCCCTCCGTTACCCGAAAGGCCAAACTTTAGGACACGAGGGATCGAGGAGGGTTGGGGACATGCCGATCCGAGGCCGGACTTCTGTGATGACGGAACGGGAGCGATTTCGGGAGGCATTGCTCTTCGGCAAGCCGGATAAGGTCCCCTTGCAGCCGGGTAGCCCTCGGGAATCCACCCTGGCGGCCTGGCATCAGCAGGGGCTGCCGGAAGGGGTGGACTGGTATGATCACCTCATGGAGCTCCTGGGGATCGAGCGCGAGCCCACCAAGCCACGGATCGATCCGGGCGTCTCCTTTAAGATGATCCCCGCCTTCGAAGAGAAGGTGCTGGAGCATCGGGATGGCCACTACATCGTCCAGGACTGGATGGGGGCCATCACGGAGATCTCCGACAGGTACGATTACACCTATATCCGCTCGCCCAAGGACTTCGTCACTCGCAAATGGCACCGGTTTCCCGTGCAGAGCCGTCAAGACTGGGAGGAGCGGATGCGGTGGCGTTATGATCCGCGGCACCCGGAGCGGTTCCCCCCTGACTTCGAGGAGCGGTGTCGGGCGTTGCGGGAGCGGGATTACCCCCTCCAGATCACGGTCAACGGCCCCTTCTGGCAGCTGCGGGAGTGGCTGGGCTTTGAGAACCTGTGTGTGCTCCTGATCGACGACCCGGATTTCGTGCAGGAGATGATCGACTTCTGGACCGATTTCGTCCTGCAGACGTTGGAGCCGATCCTGGAGAGGGCGGAGCCGGACAGCATCATGATCTCCGAGGACATGGCCTATAAGGCGCACAGCATGATCTCCCCGGCCATGGTCCGCCGGTTTCTACTACCCACCTACAAGAGGTGGGTTCAGGCCATCAAATCCAGCGGATGTCCCATCGTCAACATGGACTCGGATGGCTACATCGCGGAGCTGATCCCCATCTGGATCGAGGCGGGGATCAACTGCTGCAATCCGGTCGAGGTGGCGGCCGGGAACGATATCGTCGAGTATCGGCGTCGGTTTGGCAGGCAGATGGCCTACATCGGCGGGATCGACAAGCGGGCCCTGGCCGCTGGCGGCGAGAGGATGCGGGCGGAGGTGATGCGGGTGGTGCCGCCGCTCCTGGAGGATGGCGGCTTTATCCCCGGCTGCGACCACGGCGTGCCCCCAGATATCTCCTGCCCGAACTTCGTGGAGTATACATGCCTCCTGGCCGAGCCGACGGGGTGCCTGTGCCGATCGGGACGGGGAGGACGGGC
>JAJRVX010000047.1:0-2642 GCA_024277095.1 Chloroflexota bacterium | reverse complement strand
CTGGTGGCACAAGCGCAGGGCTTTCGACTTGGGTTACCTGCGGTCCCTGATGCAGGCTCTGGCATGAAGCCGGCGCCGCCCACGCGGCAGCAACGCGTCGAAGTCAAGCAGACCAAGAGAGGAGCAGCGGATGAAACCCACCAAGATCGGTGTCATCGGATGCGGCAAGATCAGCGCCGCCTATCTGGGAATCGCCAGGCAGTGGCCGATCCTGCATGTAGAGGCCGTCGCAGATCTGGATCCGGAACGGGCCCAAGCCCGGGCGGAGGAGTTCGAGGTGCCTCGGGTGCTGTCGGTGGAGGATCTGCTGGCCGAGCCCGAGGTGGAGATCGTGGTCAATCTGACAATCCCGTCGGCCCATGATCAGATCGCCCGCGCGGCGCTGGAGGCGGGAAAGTCGGTGTACAACGAGAAGCCCCTGGCGGTCAAACGTGCCGACGGGGCCGCCCTCGTCGAGCTGGCGCGTGCTCGGGGCGGTCGACTCGGCGGTGCGCCCGATACCTTTCTGGGGGCCGGTATCCAGACCTGCCGCAAGCTCGTCGACGACGGCTGGATCGGTGAGCCGGTGGCGGCGACGGCCTTCATGATGTGCCATGGCCACGAGAGCTGGCATCCCGACCCGGCATTCTATTACCAGGCCGGGGGTGGGCCGATGTTCGACATGGGCCCCTACTACCTGACGGCGCTGGTCAATCTCATGGGGCCGGTGTGCCGGGTGACGGGCATGGCGCGCACCACGTTCCCGACGCGCACGATCACGAGTCAGCCCAGGCTTGGAGAGGTCATCCACGTGGAGGTGCCGACTCACGTGGCGGGGGTGATGGAGTTCGCCAGCGGGGCCATCGGTACCATCACCACCAGCTTCGACGTCTGGGGCGGACGTCTGCCACCCATCGAGATCTACGGTACGGAAGGCACTCTGGCGGTGCCGAACCCCAATTCATTCGGCGGGCCGGTCCTGATCAAGGGCGGCCGCCGAGGCGGCGACTGGCAGGAGGTGCCCTTGTCGCACCCCAACGACGAGAACAGCCGCAGCATGGGAGTCGCCGACATGGCCTACGCCCTCAGGTCCGGACGCCCCCACCGCGCCAGCGGAGACCTGGCCTACCACGTGCTGGATCTGATGCACGCCTTTCACGAAGCATCGGAGGCGGGAGGTGCGGTGCGGCTCGGCAGCACCTGCGAGCGGCCGACGGCCTTGCCGGTGGGGCTGGCGCCTGGATTCCTCGATGAATAGGCAAGGGAGGTGGGGGCCATCTGGCACGGGCGCGAACAATCCCCGGACCGCCGCAGGGAGGGGAACCGATGCCCATCAGCTCCCGTGAACGCACGATCGAACTGACCCGGGCAAGTCCCTATGAGCGCTTGGCCGATGGCAGGCCCCGCGTCCCCGACGACATCCTCAAGCGCATGGAAAAGGTCACGACGGAGGAGGCATACGAGGGTATCGGCGACTTCCGCAACCAGTTCGACGGCGATTGGACCATCCTGCACCCGGAACGCGTTCTGGTGGGCAGGGCTCTCACCTGCCGCTTCGTTCCTCGACGTCCGGATCTCCACGAACTCGTCGAAGCGGAAGGCAACACCAAGGGCCACACCGGCTTCCACAATTCCTGGGCCATCGACATGCTCCAGCCGGGGGACGTGATGGTGGTCGAACTGTTCGGCAAGATCGAGCTGGGGACTTTCATCGGAGACAAGCTGGGCACAGGCATCGCCACGCGCACGGGCGGGACCGGCTTGGTCGTGGACGGCAGCATCCGCGACTACCAGCGCGTGGTCAAACTGCCGATGAATGTCTTCACCCGTGGCCTGCACCCTTCCGGTATCGGCGAGGTCACCTTGGTCGAGATCAACGGGCCGGTGCGCATCGGCCAGGCCACGGTCCTGCCTGGCGACGTGGTGCTGGGCACGCCAACGGGCCTGATGTTCATCCCTCCTGTTCACGCTCAGCAGGTCGTGGAAAGGTCGGAAACCGTGCGGCGACGCGACTACTTCAGCAAGATGCGTATCCGTGAGGGGGTGTATACGCCCGGCGAGATGGACAGCGCCTTTACCGAGGAGATGGAGGCCGACTTCCAGGCGTGGATGGCGTCGGCCGACCTGGAGGCTCTCGGTCTGTGAGGCCGTGCATCTTCGCCCGATCCACACCGTTGCCGAGCCCGTGCGCCGTTTGACGGCGCCTTGAGCGAGGAGGGACCAAATCATGAGGATTGCCTTGTCTACCGGACCTTCGGATGCAGGCGTTCGCTTTCTCCGGCAACTCGGCCTGAGAAACGTGGTCAGCGGCATGCCGGCCCCGGACGGGGGCGTCGTCGACTATGAGAGCATCATGCGGCGGCGCGACGTCTTCGAGGCGGCCGGGCTGCAGTGGGAGGTGGTGGAGAACCTTCCAGCCAATCTCTATCCGCGCTGTATGGCGGGACTCCCGGGACGGGATGAAGAACTCGAGCGGGTGTGTCGTACGATCGAGAACTTCGCCCGCGCCGGCATCAGGGTCGTGCAGTATACGTGGATGTTGCTGGGGACCATGAGGACCCAAGCGAATCGTCAGGGCCGGGGTGGGGCCCGGTACCCACGGTTCGATATGGCGGAGGCGCAAAGGGCGCCGCGAGACGCTCTCTACGGGAAGAACCGGGAGG
>JAJRVX010000046.1:0-3420 GCA_024277095.1 Chloroflexota bacterium | reverse complement strand
GTGGGCCACGCGCCGGGCTCCCAGTGCGTGGGCCTGAGCCGCCAGCCACTTCGATGCGACGGTCAGCGCGTCGGCGTGCCGGAACCCCCAGCGCTCCTGCCAGGCGAACAGCCAGCGCGCCGGGGCCGGATAGCCCAGGCGGTCGTTCCACCCTCCCGATCCCTCCCAATCGTCCGCGTCCAGGATCAGTCGCCCATGCCACAGGCCGAGACGCCGGGCGTGCCACAGGAGATGGAGGACGAAGCCGGCGTATGCCTTGGGCTTGAAGATGTGCACCACGCCGGGATGGCCGTCGAGCACCTCCCACAGCATCCAGCTCAGGATCCGGGCCGGATGGCCGATGGGCGTGTTCACAATGCGCACGCCGTCGTCCTCCCAGATCCGGCCCGCGTCCCTGGGGCTGTCCCAGGGGGGGACGACCACGGTAACCTGATGGCCGCGCCGGGCCAGGGCGCGGGCGATCGGCAAGGCGCGGCGCCACATCGTGCCCCGGGTGCGCATTCCAAACGGCCCGACCATGGTCACGCGCACGATCGCTCTCCTTCAGAAAGGAACGGGCCTGGACAGCTCCAGGTTCCGGTGTTCTCGGGGTGGATTCCCTCGCCCATTCTATGTGAGAACTCGGCTGGGGGCAAAGCGGCTGCGCCTCGGGCAGCTTTGAGGGGTACATCTCCTCAGTTGAGCCCTTTTCTTCCGGGCCCGGGAGAGGAGGGGCCGGGGATGAGAGCCCGTCGATCCGGCCTTGAGTTGCCCTGGGGCGTTTGCTATAATGCGCAGGGCGGCATGCGCGCTGGCCATTTCGTCTAAGAGCGTGTCTGAGCGAGCTTGTTGCTCCTGCATGGGGAGGCCCGGAGAGGCTCTGTCCCTCCAGAAAAAGCCCTTCTTTTGCCCTCGACCTGCCCGGCCTCGGCCTGAGTTCTGCGGAAAGGGCCGAGAAAGGCAGGTACAGGCCGGAAAAATGGGATTTCCGTGGAGGGGACCTCCCCTCACACCTCCCCCTGTGGAGCTGGTCGTTGAGGGAGACCCCTCAAAACATCTTGCCGGGAAATTTTCAGACGCGCTCTCGGATACACCCTGAGCGATGCGCTCGGGATACGAAGGAGGCGGAAGATGATCGAACGCGTGGAGTACGCTGGCTGGCCGAATTGCTACCGGCTGACCGATGGCCGGATCGAGATGGTGGCCACCAGCGATGTCGGCCCTCGTATCGTGCGGTTGGCCTTTGTGGGGGGAGCGAACCTCTTCGGCGGGCTGGAGGAGGAGATGGGGCTCACCGGGGGCGATGAGTGGCATCTGTACGGCGGGCATCGCTTCTGGCACGCACCCGAGGCCATGCCGCGTTCCTATTACCCGGACAACGAGCCGGTGACCGTGAAGGCCGATGGGGATACCCTGACCCTGATCCCACCCCTGGAGAAGACCACATATATCCAGAAGACCCTGACTGTGTCCCTGGCCTCCGGGCGGTTCGAGGTCACCCATACGTTGCGCAACGAGGGGATGTGGACGATCCAGATCGCTCCATGGGCGCTGAGCGTGATGGCCCTTAACGGCGTGGCGATCGTCCCGCAGCCGCAGGCGCCGGATCCCACGGCGTTGCTGCCCAACCGGACGATCATGTTGTGGCCGTATACGGACATGGCCGACCCTCGCTGGCACTGGGGCACCAAGTTCGTGACCTTGCGGCAGGATCCGAACGGGGCGGGCCCGACGAAGTTCGGCATCAGCGCGACGGACGGCTGGTGCGCCTATTGGAACGACGGACAGCTCTTCCTCAAGCGATTCGACTATCAGCCCGGGGCGACCTATCCGGACAACGGCTGTACGGTGGAGTGTTACACCAACGAGCGTTTCCTGGAGCTGGAGACGTTGGGGCCGCTGGTCTGGTTGGAGCCGGGCGCCTCCGTCAGCCACGTGGAGCGATGGTACCTGTTCTCGGACGTGGCGTGTGATGTGACGGACGAGGCGGCCATCGAATCAGCGCTGGCGCCGATCCTGGCTCAGACGGAGTGAGCGCCTTTTCGTGTGTTCGTGCGGACGAAGAAACCCGGCATCTGCCAGATGCCGGGTTTTGGATTCCCTGGGTGGGGTAGAGGATCCCTTTCTTTCTGCCTCTTGCCTGCCCGGGCCTGACCTGTGGATTACCTTCAGGGCCGGGGATAACGGGCCAAAGGCAAGAAAGGAGCTTCTATCTCATCAACGATCGAGCGGCCTCGGCCACGCGTTCGGGTGTGAACCCGAGCTTCTCTGCCAGGATCTTGTACGGGGCGGAGGCACCGAAGCGGTCCAGCCCGATGAAGATCCCCTCGGGCCCGATGTAGCGGTCCCACCCCAGGCGCACGGCCGCCTCCACGCCTACCCGTCGGGTGATGTCCGGCGGAAGCACCTCATCCCGGTAGCTCTGTGGCTGTTCCTCGAACAGCTCCCAGCTCGGCAGGTTCACGACGCGGGCCTGGATCCCGTCGGCGGCCAGCAGATCACGGGCCTGCAATACCAGCGCCACCTCGGATCCGGTGGCGATCAGGATCACGTCCGGCTGGCCGTTGGGCGCGTCGACCAGGATGTAGCCGCCCTTGCGCAACTCGGTGGCGGGGGCCAGTTGTGAACGGTCCAGGATGGGCAGCTTCTGGCGCGTGAGGGCCAGCGCGGTGGGGCCGCTGCGGGTCAGTGCGACCCTCCACGCCTCCACCGTCTCGTTGGCGTCGGCCGGGCGGATGACCACCAGGTTGGGGATGGAGCGCAGCGCGGCCAGATGCTCCACGGGCTGGTGGGTGGGGCCATCCTCGCCGACGAAGATGGAATCGTGGGTGAAGACGAAGATCACGCGTATCCCCATCATGGCTGCCAGGCGTACGGGAGGACGCATGTAGTCGGAGAAGACCATGAACGTGCCGCCGTAGGGGATCAGCCCGCCGTGAAGCGCGATGCCGTTGAGGAGGCTGCCCATGCCGTGCTCTCGCACGCCGAAGTGAATGTAGCGGCCGCTGAAGTCGCCGGGCTTGACCTCCTGCATCCTCTTGGCGCGCGTGTTGTTCGACGGTGTGAGATCGGCGGAGCCACCGATCAGCTCCGGGATGGCGGGGACCAGCGCGTTGAGGGCCGCTCCAGAGGCCGCCCGGGTGGCGATGTCCGGATCCCCGGCGGAGAAAGCAGGCAGGTCGGCGTCCCAGCCCTCGGGCAGCTCGCCTGCCATCACGCGCTCAAACTCAGCGGCCAGGTCAGGATGCTCCGCCTTGTAGCGGGCGAACAGCTCGTTCCATGCCTGCTCCCGCTTGGCTCCCTCGTCCACGGCCTGGCGGAAGACGGCCAGTGCCTCCTCGGGAATGTAGAACTCCGCATCATCCGGCCACCCCAGATTGCGTTTGGTCAGCTTTACCTCCTCCTCGCCGATGGGAGCGCCGTGGGATGCGGCGGTGTCCT
>JAJRVX010000045.1:0-3379 GCA_024277095.1 Chloroflexota bacterium | reverse complement strand
TCCGCGTCGGTGGGGGGCCGCAGGTCGGGACGGCCCACCAGATCTTCGCCGGGCGTCAGGACCACGGGCAGGGCGCGCAGGCGGGCGGCGACGCGCCGGCCGCGCCATTCGATCCACTCCTGGCCGGCGGGGCGCTGTGACCAGGTATCGGCGTCGACCAGGGGGAGCAGGGGCAGGCCGTGGAGGCCGGCGTGCTGTTCCGCCAGGGCGACGTCGCGCAGGCGCGACAGCTCGGGTGTGAGGGTGAGGCGTAGGGGGTCGGGAATCCGGGCCGTCGTCACTGGCGATACCTCCCGGGTTGGAGGGAATGGGCGACCAGGTGCTGGGCGATGAGGTCCCCACCGGCCTGGCCTGGCGATGCCTTCCTGGTTGGAGGGAAGGCGCGACAGGGACGGCCACGTCCTGCCGTCTCGCGTTGTGAGTATCTCGCAAGGGCGCCGACGCCGCCAGGGAAGATACCCGTCCGGGCGCCCGACGGGGGGAGCCGTTCCGGGCGCGGGGAGGGGGCCCCGGGACGGTGACACGTCAGGACGGATGCCACTGGCAGCTCGGCGAGAAGGTCCGGGAGGTGGCCTCTGCCACATCGCGCCGCATCCACTCGGGTGGCTCGTCGCGCAAGAGGCAGCCGCGGGCGGGATAGGGATAGATGTCGTCCAGGCGGCACACGGTCTGCATGCTGCAGCGCCGGTAGATGTGCCACCGGCGCAGGTCGCCGGGCTGGCTCAGGCCGGCGGCGGCCAGCAGCTCGGCGATGCTCTTGACCGTCTCTCGATGGTAGTTGGCGACCCGTTGCGCCTTGGTGGCCGGCACCAGGCCGGCCATGAGCTGGGGGTCCTGCGTGGCGATGCCGGTGGGACAGGAGTTCTTGTTGCACTCCAGGGCCTGGATGCAGCCCAGGGCCAGCATCATGGCGCGAGCGGCGTTGCACATGTCCGCCCCCAGGGCCAGGGCCCGGACCATGTGGAATCCGGAGATGAGCTTGCCGCTGGCGATGAGGCGGATGTGGTCTTTCAGGTCGAAGCCGATGAGGCAGTCGGCCACGAAGGCGAGGGCCTCGCGCATGGGCGTGCCCACGGAGTTGCTGTATTCCGGGGGCGCTGCGCCGGTGCCGCCCTCGCCGCCGTCGACGGTGATGAAATCGGGTCGGATCCCGGTCTCTACCATGGCCTTGCAGAGGCTCACGAACTCGTGGCGCACGCCCAGGCACAACTTGAAACCGATCGGCTTGCCCCCGGACAGCTCCCGAAGACGCGCGATGAAGACCATCATCTCCACGGGGTTGGTGAAGGCGCTGTGGGACGGGGGCGAGATGACGTCGGCGCGGGGAGGCACGTCGCGAATGCGGGCGATGAAGGGGGTATTCTTGGAGGCCGGGAGGATGCCGCCGTGTCCCGGTTTGGCGCCCTGGGACATCTTGATCTCGATCATCTTCACCGTCTAGATCTGCGCCTTGTCGGCGAAGGTGTCCGGGCAGAAGGTTCCGTCTCGGCGCCGGCAGCCGAAGTAGCCGGTGCCGATCTGCCAGATGAGGTCGCCTCCCGGTTCCAGGTGGTAGGGGCTGATCGATCCCTCGCCGGTGTTGTGGGCGAAGTTGCCCAGACGGGCCCCGGCGTTGAGGGCCAGAACGGCATTGCGGCTCAGGGCGCCGAAGCTCATGGCGGAGATATTGAGGATGCTGGCGTCGTAGGGCTGGCGGCACTGGTCGCCGCCGACCTGGATCCGCAGGTCCTGTTCGACGGTGCGCGGGTCACGGGCGCCGAGGGAGTGGTTCATCCATTCGTAGCCGACGCGATAGACGTCGAACTCGGTGCCGAAGGGAATGGTGTCCAGGTCGGACTTGGCGCGCTGGTACACCAGGGAGCGGAAGAGTCGACTGATGGGCCGGCCGTCGACGTCGGATTCGATGAAGTACTGGTAGATCTTGGGGCGCAGCGCCTCCATGAGGAAGCGCCCCCGTCCGAGGATGGGGAAGTTGCGCATGATCGTGTGCTCCGACTGGAGCATGTCGTAGAGCCCGACCAGGATCACGGGGACCACGGCGGCCAGGGCCCACCAGGCAGGGGTCCAGAGGCGGGCCGCGGCGGTGACCATCGCCAGGGACAGGATGGAGAAGATGAGGAACTGTCGGCGCATGACGCGTGACTCTCCCGATGCGAGGTGGCGGAGGGCCGACCGCCACCCAGGGCTCAGGCGGCGGCCAGCTCGTCCAGGGCCTGTCGGATCCAGTCGGGCCGGCCGCAGCTGATCTCCTGGATGCCCAGGCGGATCAAACGTTCCACCTCGGCCCTGGTCTGGGCCCGGGTCAGGTCGTCGGACAGACCGCAGCGCAGGTGCAGGCCGCCGGCTCGCGCCTGCGCCAGCAGATCCGGGTCGACGCCATGGCGGTGCGTGCCGGGAGGGATGATGGCCATGCTGGCGCCCAGCTCGGTCACGGCGCCTGCCACGTCGAAGGGCACCCCGGGGAGCACGAAGCAAGCGATGGCGAGGCCGGCGTGGGAGGTGTGTACCTGGCGCAGGCTGTCCTCCAGGAAGGAGGAGATCGTGCACTGCGACGCCACGCCCGCGTCGGAGATCGCCGCCAGCAGGGCCTCGACCATACCCGCCGCCTTGATCTCCACCAGCATGTCGCATCGGTCCCGCAGGCAGGCGGCGGCCTCGTCGAAGGTGGGCACCGGCTCGTCGCTGTCCTCCAGGCGCAGCTGCCGCAGCTCGGCCAGGGTCATCTGGTCCACGCGCCCCGTGCCGCCGGTGGTGCGTTCCACCGTCTCGTCGTGCATCACCACCACGTGGCCGTCCGCGCTCAGGCGCACGTCGAACTCACACCGATCCGTGCCGCAGGCCACGGCGCGCTCGAAGGCGGCCAGGCTGTTCTCGGGGGCGTAGCCCATGGCGCCGCGGTGGGCGCCCACCAGGATGCGCGGCATGGTGATCTATCCTTGATCCCATCGTAGGAAGTCCACTGTAACGACCTCGTACACTATGTTGAAGAGTGTAATGCGAGTCGCCCGCAAGATCCTGCAGGGCCACGGCGACACAGGGGCTTGTTGCGAGGTCGTCATCCTTCGATGAGGTTCCGGGCCTTGAGCCGCCCGGCCGGCGGTGTTTAGGTAGGGTACCTCCGCGGTGCGGCTCATAGGATACGAAGCGGCGCCGGGAGGAACACCCATCTTCTGCGGAATACCGACCATGAGCGTCCAGACCGCCCTCGACAACATCTGGCTGCGTCCCTGTGCGCACTGGGGACACACCGAGTACAGCCTCGAGTACCACCCCCACTACCTCGAGGGACGCGCCGGCGTGAGCCCCGAGCACCCGGAGTTCGCCCGCCGGGCCCACGCCGCTCTCCAGCTGGATCTCCGCTGGGGCACCAACGACGGGA
>JAJRVX010000044.1:0-3801 GCA_024277095.1 Chloroflexota bacterium | reverse complement strand
TGAACGGCTGCCGACAGATTCAGCACCAGGTCCACCCCATCACTGGTCTGGAACCACGGGTATCCCCGGTGCGATACCGGGATCACAAACCCGTTCCCTTTGGCCGCCATGGGCAGCGTCCCCGTGAGGCTGCCGCCACCCAAGCCGTCCCGAAACTCCACGTTCACATCCCCGTGAGCCATCAGGAATACGCCCAGGACTTTGGTCCGCTTGCCCGCGGGCGTAGATACGATGGTCGTATCCCCACTGGCAGCCGTGTCGATCTCGGCAAATCCTATCGCCGCGTTCGGGTCGGCGACGATATCTATCGTCCCTCTGATTGGATCGCTTATCATCGTTGCACCTCACCTAACGGAAAATTACTCACCGCTGGCAGCTTCAATGCCCAGGGCATTATACAGCGCCAACAGCGCCATGCAGGTCGTCTCAATATTGGGATCGGCCAAGTGTCTGTTCTCCGGCTTGTAGTGGGTATGGAACCCACCACTATCTCCCTGAGTGCTGATGAGCACTTCTACCGCTTGACCATTGATCGGCGCTCCTACCAAGGCACTTGCATAGATGCCCCAGGCCAGCCCAAGGGTCTCATACACGCCGTCACGTTTCCAGTAGGCCAAGTCCTTCCAGCCCAGGCCATCGAATGTGCTCATCTCGATCTCATAGAGCCGACGGGCAGCCTCCGGGTGTCCCATTACCTGTTCATTGACCGCCGCCATGAAGGCCAGGTTAGAATAAGCCGACCAATCGTAGAAGTATCCTGGCCCCTGATGGGTCTGTATGAGAATGCGATCCTCTCCGCTCTTAATCACCTCCACATCCTCATGGTGGAACGGTGGCCAGCGGATGGGCACCCCCCAGGCCAGCTCGAAGAAGTTGTTACCCTGGTAGTTGTACTTGACCAGCGACGCCTGTAGCCGTGCCGCCATATCATGCTCTCCCAGCACCTCAAGGGTATAGGCGGCCAATGCCGCGTCGTTCAGGTAGTAATTGTGCTTTCCGATCTCCGGTGACTCTTGCAACAAGCCGAGATCGGGATTGTATTGACTCTTCAGAAATGCTACGCCTGCATCAATGACCTCCTCGATTGGTTTCCCATAGGAAGATGCAATCGGTTGCCTGAGAGATTGAGGTTGTGGTAGCGTGGTGGGTATTGATCGGGGAACGCTCTTGGCTGTGTGCTCTGGGATCTCACGGTATTGACCTTCCCCGAACACGGAATCGCGTGTCCACCCCGCTGTCTTCTCCAACCTTCTGAAGAACTTCTGCCATGGCTGTGGGGTAGGCGTCGGGTAGCAGAGTCCCCTCGGAGGCGTCTCGGAGCATTGGTATGTATAGAACTTGCTCCAGCCCTTCCCGAACAGGAAGTCATGCGCCCGCCCTACCGCCTTCTCTCCCATCTCTTTCGTGGACACCACGGTGAGATAGGGTAGCAGCGGGACCAAACCCAGCTCGAACCCACCGAAGATGAGGTAAATGGCGAGCGCATGCAGGGCCATGTCCAGGATGAACAGCACCAGAAGGACTGTGAGCGCCCTCTTCAACGCTCTTCTTATCCTCTTCACGGCGTGCCTCCTTGGCCTGTATCCTTGCGCTCGCCATTATAGCATATCGCAAGGTTATTCGGGCTCGGTATACAGCACCACCAGGCGCGGCCCCTTCGTCCACGGATCGGCGGAGTTGGAGCTGTAGAAGTTGTACCACGTCCACGAGCCGCTGGGTGCCTTCAGCAACACGCCGTGGTTAGGGTATGTGCCGTCCACCCAGCCCTGGACCAGGCTGGACAGATCTGTCGATTCGAAATCCGTGGACGTGGCCGTCACCGTGATAGTGCCCGCGGGCGTCAGGTCGATGTCACCTGCGCCAGATGCCCCCGGCTGCTCCCACGATACGCCGGTCAGGCGCTCGTTCCATGTGGCCTGCATCTGGTCCCAATTCACCTTCACGCGGTGGATGTCGATCACCTGCGTCTCGCCATCCTCCCCATCCACCGTGGTGTGCAGATACAGGTAGGCATTGTTGATCGTGGCCCCTGCCGGTATGTCGCTTAGATCGAACTTGATCAGAGCGTGATCCACGTCGGGCTGATAGATCTTGAAGTTCGAGGACCCGCCGTAGTTGGTGTCGGGGCTCTGGGAGTTCAGCCACGTATCCTGGACCAGTGAGCCGCTGGCATAGAGGATCGGCGCCGGGTCCACGACGGAGGCCCCCATGCTGTGTATGGTGTTGTGTTTGTCCAGCACAACCGCACGGAATGCCCTCACGAGCTCGCCGCCATAGCGGTCGCTGGCATAGATCATGGCCGTGCCGTCCAGGTTGCCGGAGATCCGCTCACACAGATCGGCGGTGTAGAAGTTCCACGGGAAATCCCACCATTTGTCGACCAGGTTGCCATTCTGGTCGTAGATCTCGAACGCGTAGTATATCTTCGATGCGTTTCCAGGCACGTTCAGATAAACCACCTGGGTGCGGTCGGATCCGCCATTGCCGCGGCACGAGACATTGGTCACGAAGGCCGACGTCTTCTCCCAACGCCAGATCAGGCCCCGGTACAGAGCGGCTGCGCCCATCTGGTCGTCATGATGCTCCGCGACCCCACTCACATAGGAACCGCGCACAACGGCCGCTATCCCATCCCCGTACTGGGAGTAGTTTCGGCTGTCGATCACGACCTGCGCCTTCGGCTCCAGATGAACGTTCTCGGTGCGGAGGAGGCTGTAGGAAGCGTCGCGGATCTCGAGTTGGACGTCTTGAGGCTGGTCCAGGTCGTTTCTCAGGTAGATCATCGTGTATTGCTTCTGAGGATCGGCCCCGTATGGGATGAACAGCGGGAACGCCAGCTCGTCCATGGAGGAGTCCGAGCCACAGAGCAGGCCGTAAGCCGCCGCTTTGTCCGTACCCCAGAACTCATACACGGTGCCCCATACCGGGTAGTCGGCTGCGATTTTGATCGAGCCCTCCCAGTTGAGGGTGGAGTAGTCTCCGTCGCCGTCCAGATCTGGCGCTCCGAACGGTGGGTCGGCCATGTTGAAGACGAGAGCCTCGTTGGCCTTCATGTATAGATTCATAGGGCTGCCGGGCGCTTCCATCCCAGAAGAGTCGTAGTAGCGTATCGTCAGCGTGACATCGTAGTCGTTGGGGTTCGTCAGCATCAGAACGCTGTACGGATAGGTCTTCTGGACGACGTGTGGGGCATAGAGCATATAACACCCGGATGCGATGTTGTCGAACACAGAGTGGTCGGCCTGGACGCGGTCCGTGGAGCTGTTGTCGAAGATCTGGGACACCACGGCTGCAATGCGGGATCCGGTCACCTTGATCCGGGCGCTTCCGGCCCACCCATCCGGCGCCGCGTACCGCACCAGGATGTCCTCTGCTCCGTGACGCGCTATAGGCTGATCCGTGGCGTTCAGGATCGTGCCGTCCGGATTGTACAGCTCGACGGTCACCATCGCCTTGGAACCAAAAGAGCCGATGCGCATCTGGGTGTCTCCGAGAGGAGGCGGCGTGGGTTCATCGGCCGCCGCCGGATGAACGGAGGTCACCAGAACTCCCAGGATGGCCAGTGCAGTGATCACATGTCGCATTACCTTGTGCATCGTCATACCTCCCGAACGTTCAGAATCTGCGCTCGCCGCGTACCCCAGCGGGCGCGGCGAGCTTATGGCCTCACGGCGCAGGAAGTGTCGGACGTGACCTTGTAGGCGTAATATGGTGAGATCGGGAAATCATCTCCCGGCGCGTAATCATCCCAGAGATCACCGACGTGCTTTCGCCAGATCTGCACGTTCGAACATCCCGCCT
>JAJRVX010000043.1:0-8008 GCA_024277095.1 Chloroflexota bacterium | reverse complement strand
CGCAGCGGATCCTGGTCGCCTGCGGGGCGGTCAGCTATTGCGTCTACCATTTGGCGCAGCGGTATCAGACCTGTCGGGATCTGTTGCAGCGGTTGGAGTTGGTCGATCCGTCGCCGATGTGGGATTTACTGGAGGCTCAGGTTGCGCCTTTGCGTGAATGGATGCATACTATGGGCATGGAGGTCCCACCTGAGCTGGCGGAGTAGCGTGGATGACTACCGAGGAGAAATCTTTCTTCGCCCGGCGCATTGATGGCTTATTGATTTTATTGGCTGGCGGGGTGTTGCTGGCCTGTTTATATTATGTGTTTGCCTATGTATATATCGCCCCATATTCAGGGATTGAGCATGAGAGCCAGTGGCAAGTTTTGGGTTTTGACGATGTTTGTGAGATTAATCCAGGTCGTTGTATAGCTAATCGAGGTAAGTTACGGGTGGGAGATCGTCTGGTCATCATTGGCGATCTAACCCATGAAGCATATTTACGTGATCGCACTCTTGTTCCCTTCGCTGGCTATCGGCCGGGTGATCTAGTCCCTATCACTTTCATCCGGGACGGCGTCGTCCATCATGTCCAGTGGCAAATGTTAGGACCCACTCCGATGCGACGCCGGTTCCGCTTAGTTGCTATGTTGCCTTTCCTGCCCTTCTGGCTGGCGGGAACGGTGGTGTTGCTCTTCCTGCGGCCACGTGATATTCGTTGGCGGTTGCTGATCGCTCTGAATTACCTGACTGCGCTTTGGTGGGTGACAGGCGCTGTATCCTCCACTCATGTTGCTGCCTCCTCGATTGTCCTTCATGCTCTGACTTGGTTGATGGTACCCGTTTTTCTTCACTTGCATCTGTTGGTGCCAACGCCTATCCTTAATCAATGGTCCCGTTATCTGTTACGTCTGCTGTACATAGTGGCTGTTGTTTTGGCTGGGTTAGAGGTACTGCAATTCTTGCCGCCTCAAGTGTTCTATCTGGGATCTTTGCTGGCGGCGGGAGGGAGTTTGGGGCTTCTGCTCGCACGCCTGTTCCTGGAGACGTCGCCAAGGGATCGCTTGGCGACACGCCAGATGTTGGCTGGCATTGCTCTGGCTTCCGGCCCGGGTATCGTACTATGGGTGGTCCCCGGATTGCTGGATGTTCCTCGCTCCGGCTTATTAAACTTTTTTCTCATCTCCTTCGCTATTTCTTTGCTCCCGTTTTTCTACGTGTATGCACTGTATAAGCACCGGTTGGGCGGGCTGGAATTTCGGACCAATCGCGCGTTGAGCCTGCTCAGTTTTCTCGTCCTCTATCTGACCGCCTTCATTCTGGCCTTCGTCTTCAGCAGCCGATGGGTCTCATTCACCCCGCGAGCGTTAGGTCTTTCGATCAGCATCTCTATGGCCTTCATCATCGCGGCGCTGTTCCTGCGGGAGCCCTTCCAACGATGGATGGATCGTCTGGTCTATGGGACGGAACACAACCCGGATGATATCCTGCGCGCTTTCGCCAACGAGATCCCTCGCGCGCTGGATCGGGAGGCGCTGGTTCGGTTGCTCACCCGTGAGGTATGTCCCAGCCTTTTGATTCGACAGTCCGCGCTTTATGTTATGGATGGGGCGGACGTCTCGCTTTTGTATGGCGATGGTGTGACGCTTGATGAGAAGATGGACGTGGCTCAGGCGATCCGGGAATTGGTGGCCGAGGCGGGAAAGTACCGCCCGCCAGAGCCGGATGATCGGAGCGTGTTCAGTTGGGTGCGGCTGGTCGTCCCTATCGAGGTGGGTGGGAAGCTGTTGGGGGCCTGGTTGCTGGGCAGGCGGGACCCGGACGATTACTACCCCAAGCCGGATATCGACCTGTTGACCACGCTGGGCAATCAGATCGGCGTCGCACTGGAGACGTCGCGATTGTTTGAGAGCCTGCGGCAGCGGGCGGAGGAGCTGGAGCGGGCCTACCTGGAGTTGCAGGAACTGGATCAGCTGAAGGACGAGTTCGTGCAGAACGTGTCCCACGAGTTGCGTACGCCGCTGACTTTCGTGCGGGGCTACGTGGAGCTGCTCCTGGAGGGTGTGCTGGGAGAGGTCAAGTCCGAGCAGAAAGAGGCGTTGGAAAAGGTGCTCCACCGCACGGAGGGGATCATCCGGCTGGTCAACGATATCATCAGCATCCAGGAAGCCGCCGTGGAGAAGATGCGATACGAGCCGGTGAACCTGGTCGCGCTGGCGCAATCATGCATCGAGACCGCCCAGATGGTGGTTCACGAGGACGGCCGCGAGGAGATGTTCGAGTTCGTTCTGGACGCGGCGAGCGACGTGCCACAGATCTTTGGAGATCGTGGCCGTCTGCGTCAGGTCTTTGATAACCTCTTGAGCAACGCGATCAAGTTCAGCCCCGACGGCGGCGCGGTTGCCGTGCGTATCCGGCCTTGCCGCTATCAGTTCGATGAACAGGAGGAGAGTCAGCCGGCCGTCGAGGTGAGCGTGAGCGATCAGGGCGTCGGTATCCCCGCGGACAAACTCGATCACATCTGGGATCGATTCTACCAGGTGGATGGCTCCACCACCCGGCCGTTCGGCGGCCTGGGGATAGGCCTGGCCATTGTGCGGAGCATTGTGGAAGCGCACGGTGGCGTGATCTGGGTGGAGAGCGTAGAGGGTGTGGGCACTACGTTCCACTTTGTCCTGCCCATACGTCGAATGCTTTCCGAAGGGCCGGAGGGGACCTCTCCTCTCATTCAGGCTGATGATCAGGGCCCGGCGGAAATCGCAAGCGTGGGATAAGCGATCGATTTGCGTGGTACCATGGCTGTGCATCTGAGCCCGGAGGATATCTCTCTGCAGCGTGATATCCAGCGTGCTGCCGAGCTCATCCGTAGTTCTCAACACTTCGTCGCGTTCACCGGGGCCGGGATCAGCGTGCCCAGCGGCGTCCCCGACTTTCGGTCCCCCGGCTCCGGGCTTTGGGAGCATCACGATCCCTCAGAGGTTGCCTCGATCGACGCGTTTATCACCTCCCCTGATCGTTTCTATGATTGGATTCGGCCTTTGGCCCGGGTCCTGCGCGATGCCCGGCCGAACCCCGCGCACAGGGCGCTGGCCCGCCTTCAGACGTTGGGCTATCTGCGTGAGATCATCACGCAAAACGTCGATGGCTTACAGGAGGCGGCGGGCGGGCGGGACGTGCTCGCGATCCATGGCCAGCTTCGTACGGCCACCTGTCTCCGCTGTCGTGCTCGCGTGGATGCCGCGCCGTTGTGGGATGTCGTATTGGCCGGGCAGATGCCGATGTGCGACCAGTGCGGCGGCGTCGTGAAGCCGGACGTGATCCTGTTCGGCGAGATGCTGCCTCTGGATGTCTTTCACCGTGCGGAACAGGCCGCCCTTCGAGCGGATCTCATGCTGGTCGCCGGGAGTTCCCTGGAGGTCTTCCCCGCAGCCGATCTGCCGCGACTCACGTTGGATCACGGGGGGAGGCTCCTGATCGTGAACCGGGGCCCAACATCCCTGGATCATCGGGCTGTTTTGAAGATCGAGGGAGACGTGGCACAGGTGCTGCCGGCGATCGCGGACAACCTCCGTTCGTAGGTGGGGCTGCCGCAGCCGATCTGAATGGCAGGAGGCCAGGGCGCGACGAGGGCCGCCCTGGCCTCCCGGTTTATCTGGACCTCTTGCGTCCCGTCATGCCCGAAGCTGGGCTCCCAGCTCCCGTTCCAGGCGTCGGATAATGCGCGCTCGGATGGAGGCCACCTCCTCATCCGTCAGGGTGCGGTCGGGAGCCTGATAGGTCAGGGCGTAGGCCAGGGATTTCTTCCCCTCCGGAATCGAGGCGCCCTGGTAGACATCGAACAGGCGGACCGCCTGCAGGAGTCGTCCTCCGGCCTTCCGGATGATCTCCTCCACCCGGATGGCGGGGATGTCCTGATCGACGACGATCGCCAGATCCTCCTTCACGGCCGGGAAGGGCGAGATGGATTGCAGCGTGCGGATGCGCCCGTACCGGGCGATCAGGGGACGCAGCGATAGCTCCGCCAGCCCCACGCGCTGGGCGGGCAGATCGAACGCCTCTCGCACAACCGGGTGGACCTCACCCAGGGTGCCCAGCCGAACGGCTTCCCCGGAGTCCTCCTCCACCAGCACGATCTCGGCGGAGCGCCCGGGTTGGTAGGTTGGATGCTCGATGGGCCGATATTCGATCGGGCCGATATCCAGCCGATCGAGCAGGAGCTCCACTACCCCCTTAAGGTCGAAGAAGTCCAGCGGCTCCGGGTCCTTATCCAGCCAGCCATCCAGGCCGCGCGGCCCTGTCATGGCGATGCCCAGCCGCGGCTCCTCGTCGGGCAGGTCCTGTCCCTCCTGTTTCAGGTAGACGCGCCCGATCTCGAACAGCGCGACGCGGTCCACGTAGCGCAGGTGGGAGCGTATGGTGGTCAGCAGGTTAGCTGCCAGCGTCCGGCGCAGGTGGGTGCGCTCGCTGCTCATGGGGTTGGCCAGCCCGATGTAGCAAGACTCGTCCACCGGTTGTCCAGGGTATAGCTTCCCCTCCAGGGAGGGGCTGATCAGCGAGTAGGTGATGACCTCCTGCAGCCCTGCCCCGACCAGGAGATCTCGCACCCTCTCCTCCAGTTGGAGTTGAGGGTTGTCCCGTTGGGGCGGAAGCTCGTCCTGGATCAGGGTGGACGGCAGACGGTCATATCCCCAGATCCGCCCGATCTCCTCGATCAGATCGACCGGCTGGGTGACGTCCAGCCGGTAGCTGGGGACGGTGACCCGCAGGATCCCCTCGCCCGCCGGCGCCGTGTCGAACTCCAGTGAGTGCAGGATACGCTCGACCTCCGCGGGGGACACGTCCGCGCCAAGGATGCGAGGCACATCCCGTAGCCGCAGGTCGATGATGGTGGGCTCCTTGCGGCCGGGGTACAGATCGGCGTAAAGCGGTTCCACCTTGCCGCCCGCCAGTTCCTCCAAAAGCTGACAGGCCCGGGCCAGCGCTTTCACCGTGAGCTCCGGGTCTACCCGCTTGCCGAAGCGGGTGGCAGCCTCGCTGGGCAGGTTGAGCACCTTCGCCGTGCGCCGGTTATTGATGTAGTCGAAGTTGGCCGACTCCAGCAGGATTTCGGTGGTGGCTTCCGTAACCTCAGATTCCAGCCCGCCCATGACGCCGGCGATCGCGACGGGGCCGCCGCCGTCGGTGATGAGGAGCATCTCCGGATCCAGCTCGCGTTCCACGCCGTCCAGCGTCGTCATGCGCTCGCCGAGGCGAGCCCGCCGGACGATGATGGCCGGGCGGTCCTCGCCGGGGCGCGGGCGCAGCTTGGCGTAGTCGAACGCGTGCAGCGGCTGGCCCAGCTCCAACATGACGTAGTTCGTGATGTCCACGATGTTGTTGATGGGACGCATGCCGGCGCGGCGCAGTCGCTGCTGCATCCAGTCCGGCGACGGGCCGATCTGGACGCCGCGGATCATGGCGGCGGAGTAGCGGGCGCACAGATCGGGATCGGCGATCTCCAGGTCCAGCCAGGGCGCGTCCGGGCGGATCTCCACCGGCTGGCGATCGAGAATGGTCAGCACGTCCAGGCGCGCTTTCTGATCGGTGAGCGCCGCGATCTCCCGGGCGATTCCCACGATGCTGTACAGGTAGGCGAAGCCGCCCTTGATGTCGAAATCCAGGACCACGTCGCCCAGATAGTCGGCCAGGGGCATTCCGACGGGGGCGTCGGCCGGGAGGTAGAGGATCCCCGTGTGCTCGTCGGACAGGCCCAGCTCCTTCTCGGAGCAGACCATGCCCTCCGAGCGTATGCCCCGGATCTTGGCCGGCTTCAGCTTCATCTTGCGCCCGTCGTCGGCGTATCCGTCAATGAGCTCGGCGCCGACCATGGCGAAGGCGACCTTGAGCGGGCCTGGAAGCGGCTTGCCCTCGTACTGTTTCACGTTGGGGGCGCCGGTGACGACGGTCAGCGGCTCGTCGGCGCCGTAGTCGACCGTGGCCAAGGTCAGCCGGTCGGCGTTGGGGTGCGGATCCACACGGATGATCTGGCCGACGACGATCTTCTCCCGATCCCAGTCGGCGCCGATGTGCTCGATATGGTCGACTTCCAGGCCGGCCAGCGTGAGCCGTTCTGCCAGCTCTTCCACCGACATGGTGATATCGACGAAATCCTTCAGCCAGGAAAGCGGTGCTTTCATATAGAGACCCCCTGATTCAGGTTTGGTCGGTCAGACCACCGAGGTGATGTATGCAGGCGATCCAGTCGTTGTACGTCGCCTTATCCCAGTTGTCCCAGGAACCTCGGGTCATTGGAGTAGAAATAGCGGATATCGTCGACGCGATATTTGAGCATCGCCGGGCGCTCTACGCCCATGCCGAACGCGTATCCGGTGAATTCGTCGGGATCGTATCCGCCGTTGCGGAGCACGACCGGATGGACCATGCCCGCCCCGGCGATCTCCAGCCAGCCGGTGTGCTTGCACACCCGGCATCCCTTTCCCTCGCACAGGATGCAGTCAATGTCCACTTCTATGCTGGGCTCCGTGAACGGGAAGTAGGAGCCGCGAAATCGTATCCGGCGCTGGCCGCCGTACATGCGGCGGGCGAAGTTCTCCATCGTGCCCTTCAGGTCTGCCATCGTGATATTGTGGCCGATGGCCAGCCCCTCGACCTGGTAGAACATGAACTCGGAGCGAGCGGTCACCTGCTCGTATCGATAGCATTTGCCCGGCAGGATCACGCGAATGGGGTGGGGATGGAACTCTCGCATGGCGTGGATCTGCCCGGGACTGGTGTGCGTGCGTAGCAGGACGCGGTCGTTGATCCAGAACGTGTCCCACATGTCCCGTGCCGGATGGTGAGGAGGGATGTTCAGCAAGCCGAAGTTGTACTCGTCGTACTCGACCTCGCGGGCGTCGTAGACCTGGAATCCCATCTCGGCGAAGATCTCGTAGATCCGACGCAGCGATTGGGTGGTGGGATGCAGCCGGCCCAGCGCGATGGGGCGGCCGGGGAGGGTCACATCGACCGCATCGGCCTTCAGTCGGGCCTCCATTTCGGCCGCCTTGATCTCCTCCTGTCTCCGTGCGTAGGCGGCCTCCAACGTCTCCTTGACCCGATTGGCCGCCTGCCCCACCTTGGGGCGCTCCTCTGGCGGGATCTGACGGAGGCCGCGCATCACCGCCGTGAGCGCCCCGCGCCGACCGAGGTAGCGCACACGCCATTCCTCCAGCGATTTCTGATCCTCCGCAGCAGCCAGCGCGGCGAGGGCTTCCTCTTGCAACGCCTCCAGTTGTTCCAGCATAAACCGTCCTCCGAGCAAGACTCACCGTTTGTGGTGGAAACAAAACAGTCGCACCTCGTCAGGGACGAAGTGCGACCAGGTCGCATTCCGCGGTACCACCCTGCTTGCCGGCATCTGCCGACCTCTCGACCCGACGGCCCCATGATTCGGGCGATCGGCGGCCCCGATAACGGTGGGCATCCGGAGCGGACTACTGATCGGCCTGGGGAAGGGTCCTGCGCCTTCCTGAAGGGCCGATGTTCACCCGTCGGCTCGGGAGCGAACTTCAGCGAGGTTCCGCTCGGCCGGGCTTCCAGTCCAGGACCCGACCTCCCTGGGAGCTTCCGCTCGCCTACTCCTCTCCGTCATCGCCTTTGTTCAGGGATTCAGCCTATTCCAATGGGTGGAGAAAGTATACGCCACACGTCGCCTTTTGTCAACCATCGGCGGAGGCGCTCGTAGGGCCTTTTCAAAGTCCAACGTCCGTATTGATTGGCATACGTGACACCTGCAGGGACGAGGATTGGCCCGCTCCTCAAGGTTGGCCTTTTGAGTGGCGAAAGGCGCTGCCTCCCGCCACCCGCACCAAGATGCGAAGCCGTATAGGCAAAGTTGGCCCCATGAGGCACGGCAAGATGTTGTGTCTGTGTACGCCTTCTCGGTTTCCTCCCAGCACACGACGTGGCCAGACGTATCCCACCCCCCTGTCGTCCCCCCTCCCCAATCCGCTTCGCTGGGAGGGGGGACCTGAGAATAGGTGGTGGTG
>JAJRVX010000042.1:0-4195 GCA_024277095.1 Chloroflexota bacterium | reverse complement strand
CACGCGGTGACCCTGGCCGCCAGCCTGCTCCTCTTCGCCGCCTACGGGCTGCTCTCCGGCCGTACCCGCATGTTCCTGATCTTCGCGCTGCTGGCCGCCGCCACCAAGGAGGAGATGCCCCTACTGGTCGCCATGATGGGGCTGTACGCCGCGTTCGTGCAAAGAAGGCCCCGATTGGGGATCCCGGTGGCCATCATCGGCGTCGTCTGGTTCCTGGTGGCGGCCTTCGTGATCGTGCCGATGTACAACACCAGCGGCCGCTCGCCGTATCTGGAATACTACGACTCGGCCGGATTGGTGGGTGAGGGCGGGGCCCCTATGGTGCTCACGCTGGCCCGGCTGCTCACCCGAGACAACCTGAAATATGTGCTTCGGCTGCTCATGCCGGTCGGGTGGCTCTCCCTGTTCAGCCCGGCCACCCTGGCCATGCTGGCCCCCTCCCTGCTGGTTAACCTCATCAGCGACAACCCGCAGATGCACTACCTGGAGCGGTACCACTACGCCGCCCCGCTGGTCCCCATCGTGATCGTGTCCGGGATCATGGGGGCCGCCTGGCTGAGCCGCCGGCTTGGGCGAGGGGATTCAGGCCGCACACGCCGCATCGCCACGCTCCTCAGCCTGTGGGTCCTGGCTTGCTCCCTGGGATACCACTACTACCGCGGGTTCACCCCGCTGGCCGAAGGGTTCATCTGGCCCCGGGTGACGGAGCACGCCCGACGGCTGGCGGACATCGCCCGGCTGATCCCGGACGACGCCAGTCTCTCGGCGCAGCACAACTTGAACCCGCACTTCAGCCAGCGCGATCGCATCAACCTGTTCCCCTACTCGCTGAATACCGAGTATCTGCTGCTGGATGCGGCCACGTTCACGGCCAACAAGGACAACTTCCTGACCTGGATGCGGGACGAGGTGGTCGGCAGCCCCGAGTTCGGCCTCGTCGCCGCGGAGGATGGATACATCCTGCTGCGCCGGGGCGCGCCGCAACGGCCGCTCCCCGATGCGTTCTACGATTTTCTGCGAGTCCGTGATCCGGCCCCCGAATATCCCCTGACGGTCGACTTCGGGGACGCGCTGCGCCTGCACGGCTACGATATCCGCGGCCGCCGCGGGGACGAGCGCCTGTACACGCTGTACATGGAGGCGCTGCGGCCGCTGACGACGGACTACCAGATCGCGCTGTTTCAGCTCGACCCGGACGGCTCCGTCGTTGGGGCGACCACGGAACCCCCGGCCGCTCTGGTCTGGTATCCCACCAGCCGCTGGCAGCCCGGTGAGATCATCCGCATCGAGTTCAACCCGGTCACCTGGTGGACCCGGGATATCCCGGAATTCGGCGTGGCGCTGGGGGTCTACGAAGGGGATGATGTCTGGGCATTGGGACGCCGCCTGCCCCCTCAGGTGATCACGTCACGCTGGCAGGTGCGCCTCCCGGGAGAGCGCACGCTGCTGCAACTGGCCACGTTGCGCAACCGACTGTGGGGAGCGGCGGAGGAGGTCCCCCCTCGCCAGTTCACGCCGCCCCGCATGGCCCATCAGGTCAACGCGGACCTGGGCGGCCAGGTGCGCCTCCTGGGATACGACGTGCGGCCCACGAAGATGCGGCCGGGGCAGGAGCTGCGCGTGCGCCTGTACTGGCGGGCGCGCGCTCCCATCACCCAATCCTATACCGTCTTTGTCCACCTGCTCGATGGCGAGAACCAGGTGCGCGGCCAACGGGACAGCCTCCCTGACAGGGGGCTGCGGCCGACGTATACCTGGATGCCGGGGGAAATCGTGGTGGACGACGTTCGCTTTGCCGTGGCGCCAGAGGCGTCGCCCGGCCTGTATCAGATAGAGGTAGGCATGTACCTGTCCGACTCGGGGGTTCGCCTGCCAGTGACGGACGCGAACGGCGCCCCCCAGGGCGATCGGGTGCTCCTATCTCAACCCATCACCGTGCGTTAAGGCCGGAAAAGCAAAAGGAGGGAGACGTTGCTACGTACCATGAACGAATCTCCTGCGCAAACGAGGGATGAGGCGAACGATCGGCCCCGGATTCTGATCGCCGACCCGCTGTCCCCAGCAGGTGTGAAACTGCTACGCGAGCGAGCCGACGTGGATGAGCGTTATCCGCTGAAGCCGGAAGAGCTTCTGGCCATCCTGCCGGAGTATGACGCCCTCATCGTGCGCAGCGGCGTGCGCGTGACGGCGGACATGATCGCCGCGGCCACCCGATTGAAGGTGATCGGCCGGGCGGGCGTTGGGATCGACAATATCGACGTGGAAGCGGCCACGCAGGCGGGCGTGATCGTGGTGAACGCCCCCACCGGCAACGTGGTGGCCGCTGCCGAGCACGCCATCGCGCTTCTATTGGCGCTGGCCCGCAACATCCCGCAAGCGGACGCCTCCATGCGGCGTGGCGAGTGGGATCGGCGCCGGTTCATCGGCGTCGAGGTCCAGGACAAGGTGCTCGGCATCCTGGGCCTGGGCCGCATCGGGTCGTTGGTGGCCAGCCGCGCCCACGGGCTGCGCATGAAGGTGCTCGCCTATGACCCCTATGTCAGCGAGGAGTACGCGGCCAACCTGGCCGTGGAGCTGGTCCCACTCGATCGCCTGCTGGCCGAGTCCGACTTCATCAGCCTGCACATGCCCCTCACCGACAGCACGCGTGGCCTGCTCAACCGGGAGGCGCTGGCCCGCTGCAAGCGTGGCGTGCGCATCGTGAACTGCGCCCGCGGCGGGATCGTCGACCAGGACGCGCTGCTGGAGGCGCTGGAGTCCGGCCAGGTGGCGGGGGCCGCGCTGGACGTCTACGAGCACGAGCCGCTGGCGCCGGACGATCCGCTGCGCACCCATCCCAACGTGGTGCTCACCCCACATATCGCCGGGTCCACCGCGGAGGCGCAGGAACGGGTCGCCGTCGACGTGGCGGAGCAGGTGCTGGCCGTGCTGGACGGGAAGATCGCGCGCAATGCGGTGAACGTACCCATCGTGCCCCCCCAGGCGATGGATGCGCTGACCCCCTACATCGACCTGGCCGAGCGGATGGGGCGCTTCGCATCCCAGTTCGAGCACGCCAACGTCCAGCAGGTCGAGCTCACCGCTCACGGGCCCATCGCGGAATACGACATGACCTATCTGTGCGCCGCCGCGCTCAAGGGCCTGCTGGAGGACGTGGTCGATGAGCGGATCAACCTGGTCAACGCGACCGTCATCGCCGAGCGTCGCGGGTTGACGCTGATCGAGCATAAGCAGCGCCATCACCACGAGCGATACGAGAACATGCTCACGCTCCAACTGGCGATGAGCGAGGCGACGCTCACCCTGCGCGGCACGGTGCTGCAGGACGAGCCCTACATCGTCGCCATCGACGACCTGTGGGTGGCCTTCCCGGCCCGGGGCTACCTGCTGCTGGATCGGCACCAGGATCGCCCGGGGGTGATCGGGCGGCTGGGCACTCTGCTGGGCGAAAACGACATCAACATCGCCTTCATGCATGTGGGACGCCGCACGCCGCGCGGCAAGGCCATCATGGTGCTCGGCCTGGACGAGCCCGTCCCCGACGAGCTAATGGAGAAGATCGCCAAGATGCCCTACACCTATTGGGTCAAATTCATCGAGCTGCCGTGAGAGACGAACGACGAATCACCCAAGACGTAGCGGCGATTCATGAATCGTCGCTACGTCATACCCTACCCTATACCCTCGCCGTGTGGGCGTTGGTCCTGGCGTACGCCGGGCTGTTCACCTGGCTCTCGGTGACACGCCATCGCGCCTTCATGACCAACGCCTTCGACCTGGGCAATGTGGATCAGGCGGTGTGGAACACGGCCCACGGCCGGCCGCTGGCCTTCACCAACTGGCGAGGGGTCGACCTGGACCTGGCCACGGACAACCGGATGGCCATGCATTTTGAGCCCATCTACTTCCTTATCGCGCCCATCTACTGGGTCTGGTCCTCCCCCGAGGCGCTGCTGGTGCTGCAAACCGTGGTTTTGGAGTTGGGCGCCTGGCCGGTGTACTGGCTCGCCGCCGAGAAGCTGAAACGCCGCTGGGCCGGCGTCGCCTTCGCCGCCATCTACCTGCTGCTGCCCGGCCTGGAGGCCGCCAACCTATGGGAGTCTCACGCCGTCTCGCTGGCCGCTCCACTGCTGCTCTTCGCCCTCTACTATGCAGAAAAGGGCCGCTTCGGCCTCTTCTGGCTCTTCGCCATCCT
>JAJRVX010000041.1:0-4258 GCA_024277095.1 Chloroflexota bacterium | reverse complement strand
CGCCATCGACGGTGGCCGCGTTGCGCGTGCGATGGCGCAACTTGCAGATGGGGGTCTTGCCGGACTCCCCATACCAGCGAGAGCCCTCCTTGATCTCAGCCCGGAAGGTGTGCGGCTGCGACAGGTCCACCCACGCAGGCCAGGGGCCGCTCACCGTCTCATCCCCACGCGTGGTCCCCTCCGCGATCACTCTGCCGTGCACCTTCACCCGCCACGGAATCGGCTCACTTACCGTCCGCTCAAACTCCACTGACCACCCATCGCACCGCGGGTACAGGTAGATCTTGAACACGCATTCCGGATCGGTCTGTCCCGACGCATCCGTCTCGAAGGCCGAGCGATCCGGCGACATCCCCGCCGGATCCTCCCCGGCCAACGCCTGGAACCGAACGTCGATGCTCACCTGCTCCCCAGGTGCCAGATCACGCCCCAGCGCGGCCGTGAGATCGTTCCAGGTCAGCACGCCATCATCGGAGACGGCGTCCGGCGCCGGCGAGGCATCCACATAGCGCAACCACTCCGATTCGTACTCATCCCGCAACGGTATCGTCACCAGGGCGCTCTCACCCTCGTTCTTCACCGTCACCCGGAACACGACCTCTTCGCCGGGCTCCACCTCGCCATCCGCCGGGGCCACCAGCTCTTTCTCAACCTCCACCTCCGGCGGTGACGGCGGCTCGCTCTCGATGCTCACCCACGCGTCATCCATGGCCTCCGGCGCCGTCACACCCCATTCGTCCATCGCGCCGGTGACGGTCGCCACGTTGCGAACCCGACGTTCCTTCTCGCAGATGGGCGTCTGCGTGGACTTCCCATACCAGCGAGAGCCCTCCTTGATCTCCGCCCGGAAGGTGTGCGGCTGCGACAGGTCCACCCACGCAGGCCAGGCGCCGCTCACCGTCTCATCCCCACGCGTGGTC
Source organism: Chloroflexota bacterium (assembly GCA_024277095.1). Classification (GTDB taxonomy): domain Bacteria; phylum Chloroflexota; class Anaerolineae; order DUEN01; family DUEN01; genus DUEN01. The sequence continues at coordinate 3,338 of JAJRVX010000041.1, read as the reverse complement.
CCCTCTGCAATCACCCTGCCGTCCACCTTCACCCGCCACGGAATCGGCTCACTTACCGTCCGCTCAAACTCCACCGACCACCCATCGCACGTGGGATTCAGGTAGATGCTCAGCACACACTCCGGGTCGATGCTCTCGGACGCCTCCGGGGCAGGGGCCAGCCAGGAGGGATCGGAGTTCGTCGTGCCCGCGCCGCTGTTGACGGCCTGGAAGCGAACTTCGACCACCGCCCCCTCTCCGGGCGCCAGATCACGCCCCAGCGCGGCCGTGAGATCGTCCCAGGTCAGCACACCATCGCCGACCACATCGGGGGATACCGTCGCGCCGAGATAGCTCAGCCCGGCCCCGAACTCGTCCCGCAAGGGGATCTGGGTCAGGGTGGTCGGGCCGGTGTTCGTCACGGCCACCCGGAATACGATCTCATCGCCGGGCCGTGCCTCGCCGTCCGCCGGCGTCACCAGGTCCTTCTGGACCGTCACCTCCGGCGGCGGTGTCACATCTCCGAATCGGTAGTCGATCGCGTCCACGCCGGCAGCCAGGGAGATGTTCGCGATGGTGTTGGCGTCCGCGGCCGTCCCGCCCGCGCTCCCCACGTTGGCCGCCGTGCTGAGGAAGTCGGGCAGATCCGTCTCGATCAGCGTGTAGGTCCCCGGCTTGAGCTGGACGAAGGAGAAGTCGCCGTTCGCCTGGGCCACAGCCGACTGGGAGACGAGCTGTCCGGTGTAGTCCGTGCCCGAAAGCGTCACCGTCGGCCCAGGCAGAGGTGGCTCACCCGCGTCCCAGGCGCCATTCTGATCGCGATCGAAGTAGACGGCGCCGCTCAGCGTCGCATAGCGGGCGTCGCCGAAGTCCACGGTCAGCGCGGTGCCCGGCACGCTCGCGGGAGCGGGCACGGTGTCCGGCGTCGTGCTGAAGTACCCATCCGGGTTCGTCTCGAACACGTTGTAGTCGCCCGGCAGCAGCGGCGGGAACGCGTATGTTCCATCGGGCCCGGTGGTCACCGTGTGGCCGACCAGCTGCCCATCATACGCCGCGCCGCGCAGATCGACCTGCACGCCGGCCAGGCCGGCTCCGGAGCCCTGCACGCCATCCAGATCGGGATCATCGAACACGGTGCCCGAGACGTGGACGTAGGGCGCGTCGCCGAAGTCCGCCGTGTACAGCTCGCCGGGCACGGTGGCCGAGATCGCCACGCTGTTCTCCGTAGTGCTGAAGTAGTCGGCCGGGTCGGTCTCCAACGCCTGATAGGCGCCCGGCAACACCTGCTCGAACAGGTAACTCCCGTCGTTACCCGTGGCCACCTGCAGGTTCACGGGCTGCCCGGTGTAATCCGTCCCCGTAAGGACCACCGACACGCCCACCAGGCCGACCTCGCCCGTATCGCGCACGCCGTCCAGGCTCATGTCCTCAAAGACGACGCCGCCGACCTGGACGTAGCGCGCATCGCCGAAGTCGTTCCCCTCATACACCTGACCCGGGTAGATGGCCGCGACCGGCAGATCGTCGGTCGTGGTGCTGAAGTATCCGGCCGGGTTCTCCTCGTGCAGCACGTAGCTGCCCGGGAGGACCTCCAGGAAGGCGAAGGCGCCCGTCCCGTCCGTGACGGCCACCAACGGCTCGACGCCACCGGTCAGGGTCACCGTGATCCCCGCCAAAGGCGGCTCCCCCGCGTCATACTGGCCGTTGAGATTCAGATCCTCAAAGACAGTGCCCAGGATATCGACCGGCTGGATGTCGCCGAAGTCGTTATCCACGCTGGAGGCGTTGGCCGGGAGCGGGATATCGGCGATGGTATTGGCATCCACGGCGACGCCGCCGGTGGAGCCCGGGATGGCCGCGACCGATCGATAGCCCGGGGGATCGATCTCCTGCACCGTGTAGGTACCAGGGGTCAGGTTGAGGAAGCCATACTCACCGCGGCTGTCGGTCGTGACGGTCAGGGCGACCGTGTTCCCCGTCTCGTCCGTGCCGGTGAGGTTGAGCGTCACGTTGGGGATCCCGGGCTCGCCGGTGTCCCGCACGCCGTTCAGGTTGTTGTCCGAGAACACGGCCCCGCAGATGCCCAGAGCCCCCGTCTCCCCGCCGAACACCCACAGCGTGCCCGTCTCATCCGGCACCACCAACCGTCCGGCGCCGATGGCGGCAGGGACCTCGATGGAAGTGCCGGTGTCGAAGGAGCTCAACTCGGCGCCATCTGTCATGTCGAACGCCTTCAACAGCAGCGCGGCGGAGGTGCGATAGAGCACGCCGTTGGCCGCCGACTGCCACCACCACCCACCATCGTCGCCGTTGTCCACGTAATGGCGACGCCAGAGCTGATACCCATCCGAGGCGCGTATGGCCACCAGGTCCTTTTGGGTGGTATCGCCGGGAGCGATGAGCCATTCGTAGATGACGCCGTTGTAGGCCAACGCGGCAGAGTTGAAACGATAGGCGGGGTTGGTCGGCTGATACGTCCACACCTGTTGGCCCGTGGCCGCATCATACGCATAGAACATATCCCACTGGTTCGGGTAGGTCCCGAAGGTAAAGGGGATCACCACCCGCCCGTTGTGCACGATCACATAGCCATCGAAGTTGACGTTGGCACGCACGGCCCCGGCCACATGGGGGGCGTGCCAGAGGATGCTGCCATCGCTGGCGCTCAAAGCGAACGTCCCCTGATCACGCGTGCCCACATAGACGACGCCATTGACTACCACAGGATCGGAGATGGCGCTCCAGCCGTCCACCGAGGCCACATCCGTGTGCCACAGCTCAGCGCCGGAGGCCGCGTCCAGGGCGTACACGGAAAGCACATGGGGCGTGAAGGAGGGATTGTTCGGATCCGGCCGATAGGCCTCTACGGTCACGTAGACCACGCCACCCACTACGGCCGGTGAGTAGATCTGCGGAGAGGTATCCGACGGGGCGACGTTGTGCTGCCAGAGGATCGCCCCCGTGCTGGCGTCCAGCGCGTACACATCGCCAGTCCACACGCCGAAATAGACCACGCCGTTGACCACGGCAGGCGAGGAGAGCTCATTATCGGCCGGCAAAGCCTGCGTCCACAAAACCGTCTGAGAGGCCAGATCCAGCGCGTAGAAGGCATCGTACCCGCCCGTGTAAGCGATACCGTTCACGATGGCGGGGTTATTGAGCACCCAGTAGTTCCCGTTATAGAGCTGCCATACCGGCGAGAGCGGGGGCGCCAGTCGTTGCTCGGTAGGGCTGTAGAAGTTGCGCTCGGGGCTCCACCCAAGCATCGGGCAATCGCCGGTGGGCTGGGCGACACCAGCGCCGCCTCAAAGCGCCGCTTGCACGGCCATGGGCTCCACCCCCATCCGCTCAGGGGTCTG
>JAJRVX010000040.1:0-4949 GCA_024277095.1 Chloroflexota bacterium | reverse complement strand
TGGTCTTGGTAATGAATCAGCTGTTGAGCGAGCCTATCTCTCTTTTCCATTCTCTATCCCAATGGCTCCGTCCTATATGGCACTGGAAGGTCACTGTGTCGCCTATTCCAATATGAGCGACTGGATTTGCGTCGATCGTCTGTTTTGATCGCTGACGGCTTTGCATCGCTTATGATCGTCCGGCCCGTCGACACCCCCCTTGGGGACGACCCACTTGGATCTCGGGCTTTGTCCTTTTTGCGACTCAAGAGTGCTCCATGTTGCCCGGTGATGGGTACCACTACATCATAGCTTGTCCCTTTTCCCCCGTCAAGAGGGTGTTCAGCCCGGTAGTGTATCTTTTTCGGTGGAAATACAGCAGGGAGCTTTGAGGGGCGCAGCCCCTCAAAAGAAACCTCCCGGTTTCCGCCCCTCACCTGCCTTGCCCGGCCCTGCCCACCCGAATCAGGCCGGGAAAGGACAGGTGCAAAGCGGAAAAAGAGGATGTTTTGGCGGAGGGACCTCCCTCCGCACCTCCCCTGTGGGCTTGCGATGGGCCTCGCGGAATTTCCACCATTTTGGATACACTACCTTCAGCCCACAGCAGGGCTTTTTCAAAGTCGGTGATGGAAATCGGGGTGGTAGGAACATCCCACGTGTCGCCCGACGCAAGACATTCCCCTGATCAGCGACCGAGGGAAAACGGCCCTCATCCCCCAAACCCCCTTCCAGCGAAGCGGATTGGGGAGAGGGGACGACAGGGGGAGGTACGTCTAGTCATGTCGTGTGCGGAGGGAAGCCGAGAACATGCGTATACAGACACGACACCTTGCCTCGTCCCTGCAGGCGCCATGCATGCCAATATGGACGTTGGACTTTGAAAAGGCCCTACAGCCCACAGCCTCTCCAAAGCTCGAAGGGAAAGCGCTTGGTCTTGTGTCCTTTCGGGGGCGGGATGCGCGCCGGCGACCCTCCGGCGTATCTGTGGTATACTGGTCTTGCGACGTGGTGGCCCGTGTGGGAGCTATCCGGCTGGGAGGGCCCACGGCGCAAGGAGGCGAATGGCCACCGTCTTTATGAAGTGGCTGGAGACCAGCCCAGAGGATTACGATCGGGGGATCCAGATCCTCACCCTGGGACGGTTGCGGCGTCTCAAGGAGAGGATCGTCCGGGAGTATGTCCACGCGGGAGCGCGCGTCCTGGAGATCGGGTGCGGCACCGGCGTGCTCGCCGCCCGGATGGCCCGGCAGGGGGCCGTCGTGACGGGGATCGATGCCTCCCCCGCGATGCTGGCCGAGGCTCGCAAGCGGATCGCCGCCGAAGGGCTGGGGGAACATGTAACCCTGAGGCATATGGATGCGACCCGGATCGGGGATGAGTTCCCCCCCGCTTCCTTCGATCTGATCGTCTCCACGCTGGTCTTCAGCGAATTCTCCCCTGACGAGCGGCGTTACGTGTTGGATGCCTGTGCCGGGCTGCTGGCCCCTGGCGGGCGGCTGCTGATCGCGGATGAGGTGATCCCCGCGCGCTGGCTACCCAGGCTGCTCTTCTATCTCATCCGCTGGCCGCTGGCCATCCTGACCTGGCTGCTCACCCGCACCTCCACCGCCGCCCTGCGCGACTTCGGTTCCCTGCTGGCTCGGAGCGGATTTCACGCTCGGCCGGTCGCCTCCTATCTGGGCGGTAGCCTGGTCCTGTATGAGGTCCTCCCCGCTGATGAGGCTCAGCCGGAGGCCGAACTCCCCGCTCCGGTGGTCGGTCGTTTGCGTCACCGCGTGACCCTGCGCACCTTGTTGCTTGATTTGTGGATGCTGTTTTTCCGTATCATCCCGCCCTATCCCAAGGTGCGTCCGGGGTTGTACGCCGTCGGCCATCCCGGCCCGGATTCCCCTCTGCTGGTCACCGGCAATTTCGACCTGACGGTGCGCCGTCTGGTCCGGGGGATCGACGGCCGGGCGGACGTCTGGCTGCTGGTGGCCGATTCGGCCGGGATCAACGTCTGGTGCGCGGCCGGCGGCGGCTATTTCACCGCCGAGAAGGTGATCTCCGCCGTGAGGTCCTCCCGTGTGGAGGAGGTCGTCAGCCACCATGCCCTGATTTTGCCCCAGCTGTGCGCTAACGGTGTGGACGGGTGGCGGATCCGGCGGGAGATCGGCTGGGGGGTGCACTGGGGGCCCGTCCGTGCGGAGGATGTCCCGGCCTACCTGGCTGCCGGGCGCAAGAAGACGGATGCCATGCGATGGGTGCGGTTTCCGGTGAAGGATCGGCTGGAGATGGTCACCGTCACGTTGGGGTTCTACGGGTTGCTGATCCTGCTTCCCGTCTTGCTTCTCTGGCGGGGGATGTTCTGGCCGATCACCGCCAGCCTGGTGGGCCTCTCTTACTTCTACGCGATCGTGCACCCGTGGCTCCCGGGCCGCGATGGGATGCTCAAGAGCATCCCGCTGACCTTGATCGCGCTGGCCGGCCTGCTCGCCTATGCCGTGATCTGGGACCCGCTGCCGGCGACGCGGCTGTTCAGCTGGACGGTGGGGCTGACCGGCCTGTCCGTCTTCACCGCCGCCGAGTTGCAGGGCATGTCCCCCTTGATGCGCGGCGAGCAGGCCAATTGGGGATGGGAGGCCGTCATCGGCGCGGCGCTGGGATTGATCTACTGGCTGGTCCCGCTGGTGCTGGGCTGGAGGTGAGATCATGAGCGTTCATCCCACCCTGTGGTCCTCTCTGGCCGAGCACTGGCGGATCGCCCGTCGCCTGCGGCGGCTGCGGATCCACTTCGATCCGGAGAAGTGCGCCGGGGTCTGGCAATGCTATGAGGTCTGCCCGGTGGGCTGCTGGACGCCGGATCGCGTTCGTCGGGTGGCCGTGTTCCACGACCCGGAGCGGTGCATCGCCTGTGGGGCCTGCGTGTTGCAGTGCCCGGAGAAGGCGATCGAGCTGAGGTGATCGGCTCCTGCCCTCCGGGTGTCCTGGTCGCGATGAGCTGTGGGCCATCGCCCCCGTGGATGGGTAGCGTTCCACCAGGTTGCAGAGGCCGTCTCGTTGGGCGCGTTCCAGCGCGGCGCGTAGCCGTCGAACTTCTTCGGGCAGGCTGCGAAGGCATCCAACCTGGTCATCGCCCCATCGCCCGAAGGTAGTGTATCTTTTTCGGTGGAAATACAGCAGGGAGCTTTGAGGGGCGCAGCCCCTCAAAAGAAACCTCCTGGTTTCCGCCCCTCACCTCCCTCGCTCGGCCTTGCCCACCCGAATCAGGCCGGGAAAGGGCAGGTGCAAAGCGGAAAAAGAGGATGTTCTGGCGGAGTGAGGTCCCTCCGCACCTCCCCTGTGGGCTTGCGATGGGCCTCGCGGGATTTCCACCATTTTGGATACGCTGCCTCGTCCGAAAGATGCGAGAGGTGGCTGGGGTATGTGGTATAATGGGGGCCATGTTGAGCGATGGATGCGGGATGCTCGCAGGCACCTCGCGGAGCTGCCTTGGGGATATGGGTGTGCCTCTGGATTGCTTCATCAGGATCTCTATAGGAATCCTAGCGAAAGCCACAAACGATGAGTCAAGCTGACCTGTTCCTTCGATTCGGCGCGGCTATCGCCATCGGCTTCATGGTGGGCCTTCAGCGCGAGTTCGCTCATGGAGGTGGGGGGCGGGAGATCGCAGCGGGCGAGCGCACCCTGGCGCTGATGGGGCTGGTGGGAGCGCTGGCCGCCATGGCCGCGGAGCAGCTCGCATCGCCCGTGGTATTCCTGGGGATCATCCTGCTGCTGGGGACCTTCGCCTCCGTGGCCTACTTCACCGATGCGTGGCGGGGCCGGGTGGGGATGACGACCGAGGTGGCGATGCTGATCGTGGTCCTAGTGGGGGCCCTGTGCTATTGGGGCTATCTGACCATCGCCGTGGCCGTGGGCATCGCCACCACCGCGTTACTGTCCCTTAAGCTGGAGACGGATCGCCTCGTCCGGGCCCTCACGCGTGAGGATATCTTTGCGGCCCTGCAGCTGGCGGTCATCAGCGCGATCGTGTTGCCGGTGCTGCCCAATGGGAGCTTCCTGCCGCCGCCCTTCGATGTGTTGAACCCTTTTAAGATCTGGTTGATGGTCGTGTTCATCTCGGGGATCAGCTTCCTGGGGTATGTGGCCATCAAGATCGTGGGGCCAGAGCGGGGCATCGGCCTGACCGGCTTTCTAGGGGGGATGGTCTCCAGCACCGCGGTGACGCTCAGCTTCTCCGAGCGCAGCAATCAGGATGACGCCCTGGCACGCCCCTTCGCGCTGGCGATCGTGGTGGCGTGGACGGTGATGTTCTCCCGCGTGCTGGTGGAAGTGGGCGTGGTAAACCGGGAGCTCCTGAAGGTGGTGTGGATTCCCATCACGGCGATCGGCGCCGTCGGGCTTCTCTATTGCGCCTACCTGTATCTCTTGCAGCGCGCCAGGGAGCGGAGTGATATCCAGTTCTCCAACCCGTTCGATCTGATGTCGGCCATCAAGTTCGGCCTGTTGTATGCGATCGTGCTGCTGGTGTCACGGACGGCGCAGCTCTACTTTGGGGATACGGGGATCTTCCTCTCCAGCATCGTCACGGGCGTCGCCGATGTGGACGCGATCACCCTGTCGGTGGCCGAGCTGAGCCGCATGGGGGATGTGGAGCTGGTCGTTGCCTCCCGGGCGATCGTGATGGCCGCGGTGTCGAACACGGTGGTGAAGGGGGGGATCGCTCTGATGGGAGGATCCCCGGCGCTGAGGAAGGCGTTGCTCCCCGGGGTCCTGTTGATGTCGGCGGTGGGTATTGGCGTCGCCTTCCTGGTCTAGACGACCGTCTCCAGGGCTCCCACGCTTGCGTAGGGTAAGCGTCAGGTAGTCGTACAGTAGAAGTCGTCCAATAAATGCTATAATACTTTCAGCCCCGGCGCATGGCCCTGCATCGCAGCCTGGCAGATGGAGCCCCACCCTCCCAAAGCCTTTTTCATTGCAGCCATGAC
>JAJRVX010000039.1:0-8729 GCA_024277095.1 Chloroflexota bacterium | reverse complement strand
TCTCGGGAGCATCGAGCGTTGAATCGCCGGGCGGATATCGTGATCCTGTATCCTCCTGAGGACGAGGAGGAGAATGGCATCCCGAAACCGCCGTTGATGGAGTTGATGGAGTCTGGATCTGACTGATCTCGTTGGGTGGGAGCGCTTATGAAGAACCTACTGGCAAATCGCAAGCTATTGATCATCGGTGGAGCGGTGGCTCTGTTCCTGTTTGGGGTCGGATACCTTATCGTTCCGTCAAACCTGCCCAAGCCCATCCACATTCAGCTTGAGGTGGGGGGGAAGAGTGCGGAGGCCGCTCCGGCTCCCGTCCCCACTCCGACCCCGGAGGAGCCGGAATTGCCGGTGGCTCCGATACAGCACGTGGTGCCCAAGGGAAATGGCATCATGTTCCCCCTGGGGGAGCGACTGGTGAACCTGGCGGACCCGGGCGGCTATCGCTATCTCCGGATCTCCATCGTGCTGGAGTTCCTGCCCGAGAGCGCTGAGTTCTATCATCTTCCTCCGGAGAAGCGTCGCGAGGAGGAGGAGCTGTTCAAGGAGGAGCTATCGCGTCAGAAGCCCGTCATTGATGACGTGATCACGTATGTGTTGAGCAGCAAGACGTTTGCTGAGGTCTTCACGGTGGAGGGCAAGGAGGAACTGAAGAAGGAGATCATGGAGAAGCTGAACGAGAGCCTGGGTAGCGGTAAGTATGTTGGAGCCGTGTATTTCACCGACTTCGTGGTACAGTAGTCTGATCTCTCTGTGAGTTAGGGAGGCCCTGCGTGGCAGCTACGCCCAGTGACAACCTGTCCCAGGAGGAGATCGACGCCCTCCTGGCTGCTCTGCCAACTGAGGATGCAGATGCCTCCGACGCGGGGGAATCTGACGCGCCGTCGGAGCCGGAGGTCTCCATCCAGCCGTACGATTTCCGTCGCTCGAATAAGCTGTCCAAGGAGCAGATTCGCGCGCTTCGCATGATGCACGAGAACATGGGACGGCGGGCGGCGGTCTCCCTCTCCGCGTATCTGCGGACGACGGTAGACATGATCCTGGTGGAGATCGATCAGGGCACCTATGCGACCTTCCTGGCGCAGACGGCCGGGCCGGCGATCTATAACCTCGTCAGCCTGAAGCCCCTGCAGGGGCAGCTGGTCCTGGAGATCGGGGCTTCCCTGGCCGATGTGGTGATCGATCGGCTCCTGGGCGGGCCGGGCCGGGCCAGCGAGCACCAGCGCGAGCTGACGGATCTGGAGCTGTCCCTCCTGCAGGGGTTTGTGGAGCGGATTTTGGACAGCCTAGCGGAGGCCTGGTCGGCCGTGCTGCCCGTGGAGCCCCAGGTGAACGAGACGCTGCTGAACCTGTATTTCGTGCAGGTCGGCTTGCTGTCCGACGCCACCGTGTGGGTCGTGTTCGAGGTGCGGATCGGCGAGTCGAGCAGCCATCTCCGGCTGGGCTTGCCCTATGCGTTGCTGAAACCCGTCAGCGCCAAGCTGAGCCCTCAGGCGTGGATCGCCGGGTCCGAGGCGCATGTGGACGTCATGCAGGGTGTGGATGTGCGATATCTGCGTGCGCATCTGCAGGATGTGCCCGTGACCATGGTGGCGATCCTGGGGGAGACGGAGACGACGTTTGAGGAGCTTTACAAGCTGAAGCCGGGGGATCTCATCCCCCTGGACTCGGCGGCTGGCCGGGATATCAAGGTGTACGTCGGGGGCCTGCACGAATTCTGGGCACGCCCTGGCGTCCGTGGGAATCGCCTGGCCATCGAGATCACCCAGGTTTTGAAGGATCGGAAGAACGGCATCGACGATGTCTCAATGGAGGAGAACGGCTCCAAAGAGACCTCGGAAGGGACCGCATAAAGCCGGATGAGGTTTGACCAGTAGCACTGCTCGCGACGATCCACGAAACTGAGCGAGGTGTGGGAGGCGAGAGATCGTGACGGATTCACAGCCACTTGATCCGCAAACGGATCCGCAATCCATGGAGATCCAGGACTCGGAGCTTGAGGCCCTGGGGGCGCAGGAAGTGGAATTCGAGCCCCCGGAGATTCAACTGCCGGAGTCGGAGGACCAGGAGGCTCAGGAGCCTCCGCAGGAGGCAAAGTCGGACACCGCGGTGTCCGACTCGCAGGCTCTGGACGAGTCACTGGCCCAGCAGGTGCAGGTGGAGGAGATATCCACCCAGCCGTCGGAGTCAGGCTGCCCGGACTGGGGGGACAATGGCCAGGGGGAGGGCGCCGATGGCAACCTGGACCTGCTGTTGGACGTGCCCCTGCGGGTGACCGTCGAGCTGGGGCGCGCCGAGATGCCCATCCGGGAGGTTCTGGCTCTGAGGCCGGGCTCCGTGGTGGAGCTCAGCAAGGTGGCGGGCGAGGCGGTGGATATCCTGGTCAACGGCAAGCTGATCGCCCATGGCGAGGTGGTGGTCATCGACGACATGTTCGGCGTGCGCGTGACCGACATCATCCCGCCGTCGGCGCGCGTGCGATCCCTGAGTTAGGCGCGGAGACGGGATGATGCGTGCGGCGCGTGTGGGGCGGTGGTGGCTGATCGGGCTGTTATGCCTGGCCGTGTGGGGGATACCCGGGGCGGTGACGGGGTGGGCCCAGGAGCCCTCGACGGATCTGGCGCGCCCCGCCGCGGGGGCAGAGCCTTTTATCCGGGATTATGAGGATCTGATGCCGGCGGTGCCGGCCGAGCCGGAGCCGCTGGGATGGCGTACCGGGTTGGGTGTGGTGGGCAGCCTGGGCCTGGTGATCCTGGTCGCCTACGGGAGCATCTGGGGCATGAAGCGGTTCCTGATGTCCCGGGAGGGCCCGGGAGGGACGACGGCGCTGATCCGGGTGCGGGAGCAGGTGAACCTGTCTCCCAATCGCGTGCTCTACCTGGTCGAAATCGGGGGCCGGGTGCTCTTGCTGGGGGGCACGGATCAGCAGATCACCACGCTGGCGGAGTTGGAGGCGGAGGCTCTCGAGGTGGGGGAGTCGTTTGCCGATCGACTGGCCCGGGCGACCGATGGGGAGCCGACGCCGGTGATGGCGTGGCGGGATAACGTGGAGACGGCGCTGGAGGGACTGCGGTCCGCGATCGGACGGTTGCGGGATCTGGATCGGGCGGAGGAGCTATGAGTCGGCGAACGGGTCGCCATCTGCTGCTGATCGTCATCGCGTTGTCCGTCCTCGCATTGGCCGGATGCACGATCCAGTCGAGCGGCGGGGAGACGCCGGAGGTCAATCTGCGCGTCGGGGTGCCCGGAGACGCGCAGCAGATGACGGTGGAGCTCCAGCTCCTGATCATGCTCACCACCCTGGCGTTCATCCCGTTCCTCCTGATCGTTACGACGGCCTTTATCCGCATCACCGTAGTCCTGTCCATCTTGCGGAGCGCGATCGGGCTGCCCCAGCTGCCGCCTAATCAGCTCATCATCTCGCTCTCCCTGTTCCTCACCTTCTTCGTCATGGGGCCGGTGTGGGATCAGGTGAACCAGGACGCGATCCAGCCCTTCCTGGCGGGGACGATCTCGCAGGAGGAGGCGTTGGACCGGGGATTGCGGCCCTTGCGGGAGTTCATGCTGCGGCAGGTGCGTGAGGAGGACATGGCGTTGTTCATCCGGCTGGCTGGCCTGCCGCGCCCGCGCACCCCGGACGATGTGCCGACGCGGGCGTTGATCCCGGCCTTCGTGATCAGTGAGCTCAAAACGGCCTTCCAGATGGCCTTCGTCATCTATGTGCCCTTCCTGGTGGTGGACATGGTGGTGTCTAGCGCCCTGCTGTCCATGGGGATGATGATGTTGCCGCCCACCGTGGTCTCCCTGCCGTTCAAGCTTCTGCTCTTCGTGTTGGTGGACGGATGGCACCTGGTGGCGCGCTCGCTGGTCCTGAGCTTTCAGGTGTGATAGCGGGGATCGGAGGATAGGGGATGACGGACGCGATGGTGATGGAGCTGGGGCGTCATACGTTGATCATCACACTGAAGCTGGCGTTGCCGCTGTTGCTCACCAGTCTGGTGGTAGGCGTGCTCGTGAGCCTGATCCAGGCGGTAACCCAGATCCACGAGGTCACCCTGACCTTCGTCCCGAAGATCCTGGCCTTCTTCCTCGTCCTGGCGTTGCTGGGCTCCTGGATGTTGCAAAACCTGCTGCAGTACGCGGCCAACCTGTTGAACAGTCTGCCGAATTTCGTGCGCTGAGGGGGTCGGATGGAGCTCACGATTGCGGGAGGTCTGCTGGAATATGCGGCGCTGGTGTTCGTGCGGCTGTTGTCCGTCTTCTCCACGGCGCCGATCTTCGGACATCGGAGCGTCCCCGCGCCGGTCAGGATCGGGCTGGCGATGGGGATGACCATGACGCTCCTGATGGCCGTCCGGCGGCCGTTCGCTCCGTTCGCCGACGGGTGGGCCTTCCTGCTGGCGTTGGGCGGTGAGGTGGTGATCGGGCTCTTGATCGGCTTCGTCAGCATGTTGATCTTCTACGCGTTGGAGATGGCGGGGGGGATCATCGGCGCGGGGATGGGGCTGCAGTTCGCCGCCTCCATCAGCCCGGTGCTGCCGAGTCAGGGGGGGATGGTCCAGCAGTTCTACGTTCTGTTTTCTATCCTTCTCTTCCTGGCGATAAACGGGCATCACGCCTTCCTCCTGGCCCTCGGCCGCACGCTGGAGGTGCTGCCGCCCGGGGCGTTCCCCCAGGGCGATCTCGCCATGGAGCACTTGATCCGCATGAGCTCGGCGATCTTTCTCAGTGCGATGCAGATCGCGTTGCCCGTGCTGGCGTCCCTGATGCTCACGGACATCGCGCTGGCTTTGATGAACCGGGTGCTGCCGCGAGTCCCCGTGTTCATCGTGGGGATGCCCTTGAAGATGGGAGTGGGCTTGGTGGTGTTGATCGCGACGCTGCCCGTGATGGCGCCCGTGATCCTGCGGGTGCTGGACCAGATGGCCCGGAACGTGCTGCTGATCGTTCAGTAGTCGGCAGGGAGGAGGGTTCGTGGCAGAGCGCACGGAAAAACCCACACCTCGTCATCTGGCACGGCTGCGAAGGCGGGGTCAGGTTCCCAAGAGCGCCGAACTGAGCAGCGCGATCGGGCTGATGGTTGGTATCTACCTGCTCCGCTCGCGCGGTGCTGAGATCATCCGGGCGCTGGAGCAGCTGATGCGTGATATGTTCCTGGCGCTGGCCACACAGGACCTGTCGCCTGCCACGATCCAGGCGCGTGGCTCGAAACTGGCCCTGTGGGCCATGACGTTGATGGCGCCGCTGGTCCTGGGGGCAATGGTGACGGGGGTTTTCGCCACCGTGGTGCAGACCCGAGGGCTTGTCGCCCCCGCGTTGCTGAAGCCCACCTTCAGCCGGATCAACCCGGTGAACAACCTCCGGCAGCTGCTCTCCCGCCGGGGCCTGGTGGAGCTGCTCAAGGACATCGGCAAGATCGCTGTGCTCGGCTTCGTCGTGTTCCAGGCCCTCTCGGGGCAGATCATGGGCATCGCGGCCGCCTCAACGATAGGGGTCTCGGCGGGTGTGCAGCTGCTGGGCGGCGCCGTATACAAGATGGCCGTCCGGGTCTCGTGGCTGTTCCTGGTGCTGGCCATCATCGATTACATCTATCAGCGGCGGCAGTTCCAACAGAGCAGCCGCATGACCAAAGAGGAAGTGAAGGAGGAGATGCGCAGCGCGGAGGGGTCTCCTCTGACCAAAGGGCGGCTGCGTCGAGAGCAACGGAAGTGGGCGCTGCAACGCATGATGCAGCAGGTGCCCAAGGCGGATGTGGTGGTGACCAACCCGACCCATCTGGCCATCGCGTTGCAATACGATGGGCGCACCATGCTGGCGCCCACGGTGGTGGCCAAGGGCAAGGGATTCATCGCATCCCAGATCGTTAAGATCGCACGTCAGCACCGCGTGCCCATCGTGGAGAATCGTCCCCTGGCGCACGCGTTGATCCGGTTGGAGATCGGCACGCAGATCCCGCCGGAGCTGTACCAGGCCGTGGCCGAGGTGTTGGCCTTCGTGTACCGGCTGCGTCGGGCTCGAATCGCATGACGAGGATGGTGAGGAACGATGCTAGGCTCTAGCGCGAATATGCTTCAAACACGGACCCTCAGCCGAATTTTGCAGCAAAGCGACATCGTCCTGGCGGTGGCCGTCGTGGCCATCGTGGCCATGATGGTGATCCCGCTGCCGCCGGTCGTGCTCGACCTGCTGCTCACGTTGAACATGAGCGTCTCCATCACCATCTTGCTGATCACCATGTATGTGCGGGAGCCGTTGCAGTTCAGTGTGTTCCCTTCGCTGTTGCTGATCGTGACGCTCTTTCGACTGGCGTTGAACGTCTCCGCCTCTCGACTGATCCTCCTGCATGGGTATGCCGGGGAGGTGATCCAGGCCTTCGGGAATTTCGTCGTCGGGGGGAATTACGTCGTCGGCATCGTCGTGTTCCTCCTGCTCATGATCATCCAGTTCTCCGTGATCACCAACGGTGCCGGCCGCGTCGCCGAGGTGGCTGCCCGGTTCACCCTGGATGCCATGCCCGGCAAGCAGATGAGCATTGACGCGGACATGAACGCCGGCCTGATCAACGAGGAGGAGGCGCGTCGGAGGCGGCACCTGATCGAGCTGGAGGCGGATTTCTACGGCGCGATGGACGGCGCCAGCAAGTTCGTCAAGGGGGACGCCGTCGCCGCGGTGGCGATCATCCTGGTCAACATCCTGGGCGGTTTTGCCATCGGCATCTTGCAGCAGGGCATGCCCCTGACCGAGGCGCTGAAGACGTATACCCTGCTGACCGTCGGCGATGGGTTGGTGGCCCAGATCCCCGCCCTGCTGGTGTCCACGGCGACGGGCATCATCGTGACCCGGGCCGCCTCCGAGAGCAACATGGGGCAGGATGTGCTCCGGCAGACGGTGGCCAACCCACGTGCGCTCATGATCGTCTCCGGCATGTTGCTGCTTTTCGGCCTGGTGCCGGGGCTGCCCAAGTTGCCCTTCTTCTTCCTGGGGGCCGTGGTCGGCGGCGCGGGCTATCTGCTGGACCAGTCGGCGAAGGAGGCCCCTCCGGAACAGGCGGAGGAGGCGCCTTCGAAGCCCGCCGAGGAAGCGGAGGATATGACGGCGTTGCTCCAGGTGGATCCGCTGGAGCTTGAGCTGGGGTATGGCCTGATCCCGTTGGTGGACGAGGGACAGGGCGGCAACCTGTTGCAGCGCATCAGCGCGATCCGCCGCCAGCTCGCCCTGGAGATGGGGTTTGTGTTGCCCAAGGTGCGGATCCGTGACAACCTGACGCTGCCCCCGAACGTGTACGTCATCAAGGTGCGTGGTGAGGAGGTGGCCCGAGGGGAGGCGATGCCGCATCACTTCCTGGCCCTGGCGCCGGGTGGCGACGCGGCCCAGCAGGGTGGGCTGATCGAGGCGTTGGGCGAGATCGAGGGGATGCCCGCCAAGGAGCCGGTATTCGGCATGCCCGCCCTCTGGATCGATCAGCAGACGAAGGAGAAGGCGGAGGTCCTGGGATACACGGTGGTGGATGCCAGCTCGGTGGTGACGACGCACCTGACCGAGGTGGCGAAGGCGCACGCCGCCGAGCTGCTGAGCCGTCAGGAGGTGCAGAAGCTGATCGAGGGATTGCGGGATCGCTATCCGGCCGTGGTGGATGAGGCGCTGAGCGATCGGGTCGGCGTGGGGCTTATCCAGAAGGTGCTCCAGAACCTGCTCGACGAGCGCGTGCCCATCCGCGACCTGGTGGCCATCATCGAGGTCGTGCTGGATCATGCGCAGGAGACCCGGGACCCGGACGCGCTGAGCGAATATGCCCGGCTCGTCCTCAGCCGCAGCATCACGAACCAGCTCAAAGCGCCCGATGGCGCGCTGCATGTGCTCACGCTGGGGCCGTCCGTGGAGTCGCGCCTGATCGAGGGGCTTCAGTCCACGGATTGGGGCACCACCATCGCGCTGGAGCCGGAATGGGCGCAGAAGCTGGTCCAAAAGGTCGCCGCTCAGATGGAACAGATGGCGGCCAGGGGGTTCCAGCCTGTTCTGCTGTGCTCCAGCCGGCTGCGGCTGCCGCTGTATCGGTTCTTGCACCGGGCTCTGCCCACGCTGACCGTGCTGTCGTATAACGAGGTGAGCTCCGGCGTGGAAGTGTACACCGAGGGTATGGTCGAGATCGAAGAGGGCGACGATGACCATGCGAGTTGAGCGATTCCAGGCGCAGGATATGACCCAGGCGCTGGCGATGATCAAGGCGCGCCTGGGGCCTCATGCGGTGATCCTTCACTCTCGGCGAATTCGCAAGGGGCTGTTGCGACGCTCCGTGTTCGAGGTGATCGCGGCCGTGGACGAGCAGGAGCCGCCCGCCTCGCCGCCTCCTGCGGTTGTGGCGCAGCCGCCCAAGGAGCTCCTGGCGATGCGGGAGGACCTGGCCGCCTTGCAGGAGGCCGTGACCCGGCTGACCTGGGAGGTGCGGGGTGCCCGCCTGCCCGCCGTGGCGCCGGGTTTGCAGATGATCTATTCGCATCTCGTGGCGCAGGGGGTGTCCGCGGAGCTGGCCTCCGATTGCGTCATGGCGGCGGCGGAGGAGTTGAGCCCCAACGCGGCCAATGATCTGGACACGGCCCGGGCCAGTGTGGCCCGTCACCTGCAGGGCAAGATCCGGACTTGCACGCCCACCGTCGGCGATCGGCCGGGCAGAGTGATCTTCCTGGTCGGGCCTACGGGGGTGGGGAAGACGACCACGCTGGCCAAGCTGGCTGGCC
>JAJRVX010000038.1:0-4193 GCA_024277095.1 Chloroflexota bacterium | reverse complement strand
GGTAGATCGGCCCGGCGGGGGCGGTGCGCCACTCCAGCCAGATCACATAGTGCCCATCCTTGTCCAGCACGTTCGGGTCGTTTAGGGTGTCCCACACGGCCATGATCAGCCCGCCGTTCGGACAGCCGCCGCCGCCGGCGCGCAGGAACCGATAGGTGGCCGCATCGAACCAGCCGTTGGGATCGGAGTCGAAGGTGCCGGTGGGGCGACAATATGGCGACGTGGCGTACCACTCCCATGTGCGCCAGTGGGTCTCGATCCCGGGCGCTGTGCCAGGCGGGGGTGCCGGATCCCCGGCCTTGCGGAAGGCCACGCGGAACTCCACGATATCATCGCTCAGGTACCCGTCGATGGGGATGTACCAGCCGAAGGGGCGGCGCGGCGGCGTGGGAGAGCCCGTGGAGAGCCCCTGCCAGTACAGGCCCGTGCCGCCAGACCCGATGGGGACGAACCCGCCATCGATATCCCAGACGGATTTGTTGCCGATCAGCGTGATGATCGGCTCCGGCTCCTCCAACGGCTGGGCGGCGGACAGGGCGTCCAATCCCAGGAAGTCGGCGGCCGGGGTGAACTTGGCGATGAGGGCGTCGTTGGTGGTCTGGACCCCATCGCCGAACTTGAGCACGTCACCGTCCGTGAAGCTGAGCTTCTCGGACTCGTACAGGATCTCGGTGGAGAAGACCAGGCTGGACAGCGCCGTCTCCGAGTCCGTGGCGCGCGAGGTGGCGACGGCGTCCAGGCCGAAGTCCACGCCGCGGTTGGGGATGCCGGCCGGCACCGATGCGGGCAGCAGCGTGTCGTTCCCGGCGATGATGGTCCCCGTCGCGACGGAGAGCAGATCCCCGTCCAGGATCGGCGATGCCCCCGGGCGGTTGGCCGTGCCCTCGATGGAGAACCAGATGTCGATCTTACGCCGCTTCAGCAGATCCTGGAGCAGGCGTGGGTTCTTCAGCAGCTCATCTCGGGGGGTGTTCGCGAGGCCGTCCACGAAGCTCTGGATGTTCTCCTGGGTCCCGATGAACTGCACCGCATCCAGGCCGATGTCGTAGGTGATGTTGAAGGGGGCGACCAGGGCGATGTTGGGGATGACGAAGCCGGGGGTGAACAGCAGGTCCCCGGCGGTGAACCGCCCCTCCCGGTCGTCGAGTTCCGTGGAGAAGGCGACGATCCGGTCCTTGATGTTCAGGATATCCAGCGCATCCAGCCCCAGATCTGGCGCCGCGGCGGCGGCGTAAAAGGCGGCCAGCAAGTCAGCGTTGCGGGCGCAGACGTTGCCGGCGGAGTTGAGGACGTCGCCGTCCGATATGTACGGGTTGCCGTCATAGGGTTCGCCCTCCTGCATCACGAAGTCTTCCTCCGTGGAGAGGGCGCCCATACGGCAGTTGTCCAGCGGATAGGTGGATTTCTGCGCGGCGGCGGGCATGGGCGCCATGACCGCCAGCAGGATGATGATCAAGAGCCAGCTTACTTTCCGAGACATGTTGGACTCCTTGCCCTGTGCTACGGGATGGAAAGATCGCAAGGAATGGTGGTTCATAGTTTGCCTCCGGTGCGATCGTTGAACAGCTTGAGCACCCATGGGAGGAATGACTTGAATCCCAGCGGCTGGACGTGTATGTAGAGCGCATCAACGCCCAGGAACCGGGCTCGGGGCTCGAAGGGGGCTATCAGATCAGTGTGTCGAATGGCGATGCCGTCCCCGTAGCGCAGGATGTCGCCGTCGTTGAAGGCGGGTTCTTTGCGATAGAGGATCTCGGTGGAGAAGCGCAGGGGAAAGCGGTCCCCTCGCCGCGTGGTGGTGACGGCATCGAGCCCAAAGTCCACGCCGCGTTTGGGAATGCCCGCTGGCACCGTGGCCGGCAACAGCGCGTCCTGTCGGACGACCACCGTGCCTGTGCGCACGGACAGCAGATCCCCGTCCAGGATCTCCGTCGCGCTCGCCCTCCGCTCCGTGCCCTCCGTGGAGAACCAGATGTCGATCTCGTAGCGTTGCAGGAACTCGATCAGGCGCCCCCCGAGCCAGAAAGCCCGGTCCCTCTTCGCGGCGTCCACTGCAAAGGCGATGATCCTCTCCTCCGAGCCGACGAAGTGCACGGCGTCCAGCCCCAGGTCGTGATCCACCTGGAAGCGGGAGAGGAGGGCGGCGTTGGGGATGATCGCGCCGCTGGTGACGAGCAGATCTCCGGCCCGAAAGCGTCCCTGTGGGTCGTCCAGCTCCGTGGAGAACGCCGCCAGGTTTCGGTCGACATCGAGGATATCGACCGCATCCAGCCCCAGGTCATCGGAGACGTCCCAGGATGCCAGAAGGTCCCGGTTGCGGGCGCATACGGTGTGAGAGCGGCCCAGCAGGTCGCCATCGGAGATGAGGGGATTGCCGTCGGCCGGTGTGGGCCCCTGGGTCAGGAAATCCTCCTCGGTGGAGTAGGCGAAATCCTTACAGGCGCTCAGATCGAGCCGCTTTTGTCCGTTGACCGGCGTCGCCGTGGTCAGGAGCAGGGTGAGGACGATCGCTGTGACGAACGTGGCGTATCGTCGTGGCATAGGGCCTCCTTTCGCTTCGCCTCGTGATGGCGCGGGGTGGAGAGGATCGACTTGTGAGAATCGGGCATGGAGGATCTCCCTTCCCGGTGAGTACCGTGGGAGTATGAGGAGGGAATGAGGTACGGCGGATGGGATATGAGCATCCGGCTGTGGCCTGGAGAGATCCCGATGAGCGTATGCAAAAGATGGGCCTTCGCCGGATGCCATCGTGCAGGAAAGGTCTAATACATTGTAGCACATTTTTGTGAGAAGACGCCTAGTATGAATAAACTGTCAGAAATCGTTTGATCGAGGCAGGACGGGCACTGCTCAAGGCGGATTGATGAGGCTTGGGGGATCTCGGCCATAGGAAGGGCCTGGTCGGGGGATGCCCCGGGCATGACCGGCGATTTGCCTGAAGTGGATGCACGACGTACACTTCCGGCACGAGATCTCTCGGTCCGCTGCATAGCGTCGGCCCCGGCATCGATGGACAAGGAGGGCCTGATGACTCCACAGATCTTCCTCACGCTGGCCATCATCGTGGCGGCGGTGGTGCTCTTCGCCACGGAGAAGCTGCGCGTGGATGTGGTGGCCCTGTTGGTTTTGCTCGCCCTGGTGCTCACCGGCCTGGTCAGCGTGCAGGAGGCGTTCGCGGGCTTTGCCAACCCGGCTGTCGTCACCGTGTGGGCCGTGTATATCGTGTCCGGGGGGCTGTTCAAGACGGGCGTGGCGGACATCCTGGGGCGGCGCATCATCCGGCTGGCTGGCCCCAGCGAGCCCCGGCTCATCGGGATCATCATGTTGGCCTGCGGGGTGATGTCCGCGTTCATGAACAACATCGGGGCCACGGCCGTGTTGCTTCCGGCCGTGGTAGGGATCTCCCGCCAGGCGCGCGTTCCCCTGTCGCGGTTGCTGATCCCCCTCTCGTTCTCGTCGCTCCTGGGCGGCAATATGACGCTGATCGGGACCCCGCCCAACGTTCTGGCGACCAGCATCCTGGCCGAGCGCGGGATCCCCTCCTTCGGGTTCTTCGATTTCACCCCCATGGGGTTGATCGTCTTCGGGACGGGCATCCTGTACATGGTGTCCGTTGGCCGACGCCTCCTCCCGGTTCGAGAATCCCTCGATGTGCAGGAGGCGACCTCCCGGCTGCGGGAGTACATCAGCGAGGTACGGGTCTCCCCGGACAGCCCGCTGGTGGGAAAGACGCTGGCCGAATCGGACCTGGGGGCGGAGTACGACTTGACCGTCCTGGCCGTGATCCATGACGATCGGGTGATCGCCCCCCCGCGCCCGGAGACGCGCTTCCAGCCTCACGATCTCATCATGATCGCGGGCGGCGTGGAAAATCTGCTGCGGGTTCGACGGCGACTCAAGTTGACGATCGAGGCAGAGCGGGTGATGGGGTTGGAGGAGATGGACTCCGATGGGAGCTGCATCGTGGAGGCAACCCTATCGCCTCGATCCCGCCTGACGGGACGTACGTTGCGGGAGATTCGCTTCCGGGATCGGTACGGGTTCACCGCTTTGGCCATCTGGCGGCACGGCGAAGCGATCCTGCAGCGCCTGCGTGATGTGCGGCTGCGCTTTGGCGACACGTTGTTGTTGCAGGGGCCCCGTCGCCGGCTCCCCGTCCTCCAGGAGTCCAATGAGTTTCTGGTGTTGGAGCC
>JAJRVX010000037.1:0-2702 GCA_024277095.1 Chloroflexota bacterium | reverse complement strand
GCTCCATTCGGCGGCGCTTGGAGAGATCTTCCTTTACTATGGATAACGTGAAGATGCGAGATTCGTTGCTTCGCCATCCTCGTACGTATCACGCCCCACGGCCTTGCGCGCGGGCCTGACGCCCTCGATTCCATCAGCACGCCGCGGCCTATCTGGTACGTGATCTGCCCGCTCCCTCGCCTCCTGGGGCTTCCCTCTCCGTGGGCTGATTCTTGGGTTTGGTGGCGGGAGGATAAGGTGGGAGGCAAAGGAGCAGATACCTTATAGGCCTTGGCGCGAGGTGCACACGGAACTTCCACAACCTCCTGGTTGTGTCAGCTCGTGTGCGATATCGATCATGTGAGCATCAGCTTCATTATAGGCGAGCGGTATGAAACGGTCAATCCACCCCGGGTATCGGTCAGGGCTTCTCCAGGGTTGATGGCAGCCTCACGCTTGCTTCGCATGGGGGGATGAGCGGCGCGAGGGGGCTCGGCAAGGTTTCTGGTTTGCTATGGTTTCACATTCTTTACAACGGAATGAGATCGTTTGGTGTATAATAGAGGCGACCGGGTTTCCCGTACCATTGACACCCATGCGCGCAAGCGCGTATACTGGCGAGTGGCGGGGAGATATCTTTTGCACAAGAAGCGGAAATGGGCGAATAGGATGGCGTCATGGGGGAGGGAAATCCGTGTCCTACAAGAGAGTTTGGATCGCGTTGCTTTTTAGTCTGGGACTATCGCTGGCGTTGGCGGCCGTGGCGAACGCTGTGCCGCCCGTGCCGGTTACCGTATACGGGCGTGTGCAGGTGAACGGGGCTGATGTCGCGCCGGGTAGCCCGGTGGTAGCCTGGATCAGCGGCACAGTCGTGGCCCAGAGCGTGGTGGTCACCGATTCGGGGCAGTCCGTGTACGTCATAGATATCCCGGGCGATCCATCCTGGGACCCTGGAAGCGGTCCTCCCCCGGAATCGGGAGGGACGATCACCTTCACCGTGAATGGAAATCCGATGGATCAGAGCGTGACCTGGGCGGAGGGGCTGATCCAGTCCGTGGACCTCAGCGGTACGGCCGCGCGAGGGATGATCTCAGGCACGATCACCCTTCAGGGACATGGCAGCGCCCCATCCGCTCGATACGTCCTGACACTGACGCTGCGCTTTTACCCGCAGGGGGAGACCGTCTCGAGCTTTACGACGGCGGTGGCCACGGATGAGCAGGGGCGATTTGCCCTGACGGATCTGACCCCGGGGACCTATACGGTGTGTGTGCGCAACCCGCACAGCTTAACCGACCTGGCGAATGGCGTGCAGGTTATGGCTGGGGGTACCGCCCAGATGGCCGCGCTCTCGTTGCTGGAGGGGGATGCGAACGGGGATGATTGGATCAATATCCTGGATTT
The DNA here is from genome assembly GCA_024277095.1 of Chloroflexota bacterium. GTDB lineage: Bacteria > Chloroflexota > Anaerolineae > DUEN01 > DUEN01 > DUEN01. Next base: position 1,319 of record JAJRVX010000037.1, on the reverse strand, counting down.
CTCCCTGTTGGCTTCCGCTTTTAGCAGGCGAAGTGGGCAGTCAGGGTTCAACCCTCTGGCCGATTTCAATGACGATGGCGTCGTGGATATCCTGGATTTCTCGTTGCTGGCTATGAATTTCAACGTCCAGGGGGACTGTCGACGAGCAGGACTACAGTAGTTTCCGACCGTGCGTGTAACGTGTAAGAGGAAGGACCACTCATGCATATACTCAGCAAGTGGCCTTATCAGCGTGGTATTGGATGGATGGCCATTGGGCTGATCGGGATCATCGCGTTGGCCTTCATCGGCGTATTGGTCAGCGCTCAGGCCTCTGTCGAGCTGGCTCTGGTGCCCTCGACGGTGTCGTCCCCCGGGGCGCCGGATAGCTTCAGCCTGGATGTGGAGTTGCGGGCCGGGACGCAGCCCGTGGACGGGGCCCAGGCCTGTATCCAGTTCGACCCGACCTATCTGCAGGTGGCGTCTGCCGACTACGACACGAGCGTCTTCAACATCCCCATCGTCAGCCCCATCCAGGTGGATAACGTACAAGGCACCATCTTCCTGTCCTCGGGCACGCTATCCGGGGGGCAGACGGGGACCTTCCGGATCGCCTTCATCACCTTCAACGCGATCGCGAACACCCCGTTGACGCAGGTTGTTTTCTACAGTAATACGGACTGCGTGACCCAGGTTTCCTCTCAGGGGGAGGCGGTGCCGCTGGTGACGTCGGGATCCGATATCACCATTGGCCCGACGCCGACGCCCACGCCGACGTCCACGGATACGCCCACGGCCACGCCCACGGCTACGCCGACGTCCACGAACACACCCACGCCGACGATCACGCCGACGCCCACGAACACGCCGACGGCCACACCGACGCCCACGAACACGCCCACGCCGACGCCGTCCCCTACGCCGACGAATACGCCGACACCTACGAACACGCCGACGGCCACGCCGACGCCTACGAACACGCCCACGCCGACGATCACACCGACGCCCACGAATACGCCCACGCCGACGATCACGCCGACGCCCACGAACACGCCCACGGCCACGCCGACGCCGGAGGCGGGACAGGTGGCCGGGTGGGTGTTCATCGACAAGGACGGCGACGGGCGCCGTAATCCCTATCCGCCGGTGGAGGAGACCACAGGAGTGCCGGGCGTGTATCTGAGCCTGGAGGGGCTCCTCACCCCCACGGTAGCGCGTACGACCAATCCGAGCGGGTGGTATCAGTTCGATAACGTGCCGCCCGGACGATACACGGTGCGGGAGATGCAGCCGGAGGGATATGTCAGTACGAGCCCGGACGAGGTCGTGGTGGAGGTGAT
>JAJRVX010000577.1:0-12662 GCA_024277095.1 Chloroflexota bacterium | reverse complement strand
TCGTGTGGAACCATCGGTCCGCTCCTCCTGCTTAGAGAGTTTGATTCACACAGGAGTTTACCGATTGGTTCCTTTCTTTGTCACCCCCGACTTTGAAAAGGCCCTGACCGCCACAAATCCACGCTTGACATCCGCTCAGAGGTGAGTATAATTATATGCGAAGCGGGTGTAGTTCAGTGGTAGAACGTCAGCTTCCCAAGCTGAATGTCGTGGGTTCGAGTCCCATCACCCGCTCCTTACGCGAGATGTAGTGCATGCCCTCCATGTGCCGATCAGATGTTGTGGCTCGGCACAACGTCGGAGGGTTTTTGCATGTCTGGAGACATTCAGCTTATCCCACTCCCCACATGCCTCGACATGTTCCTCCTCCACCAGGAGGCCAGCCATCCACCCAGCGCCTACCGAAACCGGTCATCCGATCGCTTACTCTGCACCCTCCCCTTCGCCCGCTCCAACCACCCCACGCGCTCCACGGGAAGCGGGTCAAACTCGGGCACATACGGCTTGATATCCAACAGCGGCGTCCCGTCCAGGATATCCACGTTCTCGATGTGCAACACGTTGCGGTCTACGCGTATCAGCCTCACGACGGACAGCCCGATCGGGTTGGGGCGCTTCGGAGCCCGGGTGGCGAAAACCCCATGCGGCTCCGAATCCATGAAGGGGACGACCGTGAGCCTGACCTCCTGCACCTGGTGAAAGTGATATAGCAGGATGATGTGAGAGAAGCCCTCCAGGTCCTTCAGCCCCTCAACGAACTCGGGCCAGACCTCCACCGTGCCTTGAATGCCGGCCGCCCCTGCGGGCTGGATGGGCATCCCCGCAATATCCTTGAAGGGACTGCGCACAACACCGATCGGTCGATATCGGATCTCCATGAGAGAAAACAACTCCCTGACCACAGGATCTTCACCCCAGGCCGACGTCACATCCCACTATATCATGCCCTCTGATCCAGCGTCAACGCAAGCAACCAGCAGGGTAGTGTATCCAAAATGGTGGAAATTCCGCGAGGCCCATCGCAAGCCCACAGGGGAGGTGCGGAGGGACCTCCCTCCGCCAAAGATACACCACCACCAGCAGCCCGCCAGAACACGACGTTGACACCCCGACGCCCCCATGCTACAATCTGGGTGGAAGCGGGTCCTGTCACCTGCGCAATCATGCGGGGGGACCTTTTCCCTTCTACGTGGGTGCCAATCGAATCGCTCTCCTTCTTTCCTGCCTACCTGCGCCTCTCGCGTGGAGAGGCGTTTTCTTATCGGGACTTTGCGATGCGAATCCGCCAATGTACAGCCTTGCGATCCTCACGCCTCATCCTACGAGCCTGGATCATCATCCTGATCCTCAGCGCATCGGCGACCGCTATCCTCCCCTCCAACGCCGAACAGCCCGGGAAGGTGATGAAACTCGAGGTGCGTGGCGTCATCGATCCGCTGGTTGCCCAGTACGTCGAGCGGGGCATCCGTGTGGCCAACGAGACCCAGGCTCAGGTGGTCATCATCCAGCTCGACACGCCCGGCGGCCTTGACACCGCGATGCGCAAAATCGTCCAGGCGATCCTGAACTCCGACGTGCCCATCGTCGTCTTCGTCTCCCCCTCGGGCTCCAGAGCCGCCTCGGCCGGCGTCTTCATCACCGTGGCCGCCCATATCGCGGCCATGGCGCCGGGCACGAACATCGGCGCCGCCCATCCCGTGGACATGAGCCAGAGCGAGATGTCGGCCACGATGCAGGACAAGGTCACCAACGACGCGGTAGCCTATATCCAGGCCATCGCTCAACAGCGCGGCCGCAACGCCGAGTGGGTGGCTCAGGCGGTCCGACAAAGCGCCGCCCTCACCGCTCAGCAAGCGCTGAAGGAGGACGTGATCGATCTGGTGGCGGCGGACCTCCCCACCCTGCTACGCCAGCTGGACGGGCAGCAGATCGCCCTCAACGGGGAGTCTGTGGTATTACGACTGGAATCGCCCACCGTCGAACCATACCCGATGACCTGGCTGGAGGTGATCGCCCACGGCGTGATCGATCCCAACATCGCTTATATCCTCCTTACTTTGGGAACCCTGGCCCTCATCGCCGAGTTATACAATCCCGGCGCCATCCTTCCCGGCGTGAGCGGGGTCATCGCCCTCATCCTGGCTTTCGTCGCCCTGGGCAGCCTCCCGGTCAACTGGGGAGGCATCGCCCTGATCGTCATCGCGTTGGCCTTCTTCGTCGCCGACATCAAAGTCCCAGGCTTTGCGCTGAGCGTTGCCGGCGTGATCAGCTTCGTCCTGGGATCCCTCTTCCTCTTCAGCCCATTCACACCCACCACGCCCAGCATGCCCCAGTTATCCGTCAGCCCCTGGCTCTTAGTGGTCATGACGGCTATCCTCGTCAGCTTCTTCGGGATCGCGGTGACGGCAGGCCTGCGGGCCCAACAACGCACAGCTCTAATGGGATCACATGTGCTGATCGGCAAAATCGGCATCGCCCAATCCGACCTGACCCCCCAAGGCGTGGTCCAGGTGCAAAGCGAGACATGGACGGCCATCGCCGACGATGCGCCGGTGAGCGCCGGGGAGATGATAGAGGTCACTGGAACCGACGGCCTGCGCCTGCGGGTACGTCGCCTACGTTGAACCAGGAGAGTCTATTATGCAAAACCTGTTGAACACCCTCATCACCGCCGTCGTGCTCCTGATCCTGTTGGTCCCCCTCGTATACCTGTCCGTCAAGATCGTGCGCGAATATCAGCGCCTGGTGGTCTTTCGGCTGGGCCGCTGCATTGGGGAGAAGGGCCCCGGGCTGGTGTTGCTGATCCCCTTCGTCGATCGCCCCGTATGGGTGGATCTGAGGGAGGTGTACCTGGAGGTCCCGAAACAGACCTGTATCACCAAGGACAACGCCCCTATCGACATCGACTTCCTTATCTACTGGAAGGTCATCGATCCGATGGCCAGCGTGGTGCAGGTGGGCGACTTCGCCGGGGCCTCCCAGGGCATCGCCACCACCACGCTGCGCGCCGTCATCGGCGATATCTCGCTGGACGACGTGCTGGCCAAGCGGGAGGACATCAACCAGGTGTTACGGGTGAAGCTAGACGAGGTCACCGAGCGCTGGGGCGTGAAGGTAACCAGCGTCGAGATCCGGGAGATTACGCCGCCGCGCGAGGTGCAGACCGCGATGAACCGACAGCTCGCCGCCGAGCGGGAGCGTCGCGCCATGGTGACGGAGGCCGAAGGCAAGCGTGAGGCGGCGATCCGGGTGGCCGAGGGCCAGAAGCAGGCGGCCATCCTGGAGGCCGAAGGGAACCGACAGGCGGCCATCCTGCAAGCGGAGGGGTTCGCCCTGGCCCTGGAGAAGATCTACAACACCGCGCGCACTATCGATGAGAAGACCATGAACCTGCAATACCTGGAAACGCTCAAGGCCATCGGCGTCAGCCCGGCCACCAAATTCGTCCTCCCCATGGAATTCACCAACCTGCTACGCCCGTTCGTGACCTATAGCCAGCAAGCCGCAGGTAGCCCGCAAGGCGGCTCGTAACCCTCCGCCGATCGACAGCCCGTGACGCCCAACACGCCCCCGGGCATGATTACCCGCGCCCCGAGGCCATCCGCACAGGCGCTAGAAAAGGAGAAGCCCCCAAACAAAAGGGAGACAGCGGATGCTGTCTCCTCATTATCTACCATCTTCGTGACCTGTCAATGCCCGGCAGCGGAATCCTCCCCTGCCTCCCGTCGCTCTAACCACGCCTGAAAATCGTCCGCCCACGATGGCTTCCGATCCGCCTCCCTCCCATGCTCGTGACGCCGATCCTCGCCCTCCACCTCCTGCAACAGGGCCAGGCCATGAGGCAACGCGGGCAGGATCACCTCCAGATTCTCCCGCACCGCCTTAGGGCTGCCCGGCAGGTTGATGATGAGCGTCCGCCCCCGAATGCCGGCGACACTCCGGCTGAGCATGGCATGTGGGGTAACCGCCAGGCTCGCCGCCCGCATGGCCTCAGCGAAGCCGGGCGTCTCCCGCTCGATCACCGCTCGGGTCGCCTCCGGCGTCACGTCACGCGGGGCAAAACCGGTACCGCCGGTGGTCAGGATCAGATCCAGCTCCTCCTCGTCCGACCACCGCCGCAGGATCTCCTCGATCACATACCGCTCGTCGGGGACGACCTGCTCCACGACCACCCGCGCGCCCAACCGCTCCCGCACCATCTGCGAGATCAGCGGGCCGCTCCTGTCCTCGGCCACGCCGCGGGACACCCGGTCGCTGACGGTCAGCACCCCCACGCGAAACATCGATCTCCCGCCGGCGGCTTAGCGCTTGGTGTACTGCGGCGCCTTGCGGGCCCGCTTGAGGCCGGGCTTCTTCCGCTCTTTGGCGCGGGCATCCCGGGTGAGGAGCCCATAATTGCGCAGGACGGGGCGTAGATTCTCATCCGCCTTCACCAGCGCGCGGGCGATCCCCAAGCGCACCGCGTCCGCCTGGCCACTGACCCCACCGCCCTTCACCTGGACGGTGATGTTGAACCGCCCCTCCGTGCCCGTCACCCGCAACGGCTCCAGCAGCCGATGCACCAACAACGGTCTGGGGAAGTGCTCCTCAAGCGGCCTGTTGTTAACCAAGATCGTTCCCGTACCCGGGTACAGACGCACCCGCGCCGTGGCGGTCTTCCGGCGACCAATGGCTTCGATATACCTGGCTGACATTCCCTTTGCTCCCCCTACAATCGAGCTGAACCGGCCAGCTTCGTTATAATTCCAGCGGCTTCGGCTGTTGCGCCTGATGTGGATGCTCCGGCGACGCGTACACCTTGAGCTTCTTGATCATGCGCCGCCCCAGGCGATTCTTCGGCAACATCCCGCGCACGGCCAGTTGGATCACCCGTTCCGGATGCCTGGCCAGCTGATCACGCAGCGAGATGCTCTTCAGGCCACCGGGATAGCCCGAGTGCCGATAATAGATCTTCTGATCCAGCTTGCGGCCGGTCACCCGGACCTTATCCGCATTCACGACGATCACGAAATCGCCACAATCCACATGCGGCGTGTAAATGGGCTTATGCTTCCCCCGCAAGATCTTCGCGATCTCGCTCGCCAACCGGCCCAGCGTTTTTCCCGTCGCATCCACGACATACCACTCGCGTTCGATCTCATTGGGTTTCGCACTATAGGTCTTCACGCTATCCCACTCCTCAACAGACGTAATCCTCGATATTCGGGAAGCTCAGCCCCCGAATCCTCAAGGCTCAGTAGGCAACCTCCATCAGGCACAGGCCACACGGAGGCGCCGGTGGGGCACACCGAGCACGATCCCGTCCCTCCAGCACCTGGGCCAGCCACTCCGGTGGCCGCTGGCCACGTCCCACATAGAGGAACGCCCCCACCAGATTGCGCACCATATGCTTCAAAAAGGCGTTTCCCTCAATGTCAAACCGAAGCACATCACCGTCCCGCACCCACTCGGCACGGAAGATGTGCCGCACTGTGTTCTCCCCCTGGGGAGGCTGCCCGAACGCAGCGAAATCATGTTCGCCCACCAGACACCGGGCCGCCTCTTGCATAGCCCGCTCGTTCAGAGGCTCGGGCACCACCCATGCATAACGCCTCCACAGCGGGGAGCGACGGCCTCCATTCCAGATCGTGTATCGATACCAACGGCTGCGAGCGCTGAACCGGGGGTGAAACCCCTTCGGCGCCCGCTCCAGCCTCCACACGGCGATGTCCTCGGGCAACAGGGCGTTCCAGGCCCGCTCCAGGTCCGGGATGGGATGGCGCCATACCACCCGAAACGCCACCACCTGCCCCATCGCGTGCACGCCGGTGTCGGTACGCCCCGCGCCGATCACCCTGACCGGCCGGCGGGTGACCGCCTCCAGCGCTCGCTCCAGCTCCCCCTGAACGGTCCGATGCGTCGCCTGCCTCTGGAACCCGAAGAACTCCGTGCCATCGTACTCCACCCGAGCCCGCAGATAGAGCTCCCCATCGAGATCGGCTTCGTCCCCGGCCTGCTCGCCCGGGAGACTCTCCCGACCGCGACGCATCATCACTCCACGAGCTCCAGGATCACCATCTCAGCCCCATCTCCCTTGCGGGGGCCCAGCTTGATGATCCGCGTGTAGCCGCCCGGGCGATCCTCGTAGCGCGGAGCCCACTCCTCGAACAGCTTGCGCGCCACTTCCGGATCGTTCAAGGAGGCCGCGGTCAGGCGGCGAGCATGCACATAGTTCCCACCCGGCGCCAGACCACGCTTGGCCTTGGTGATCAGCTTCTCCGCCGCCGGACGCACCGCACGGGCCTTGGCCTCCGTGGTGCGAATCCGGCCGTGCCGAAACAGCTCCGTCATCAAATTGCGAAAGAGCGCCCGACGATGACCCGAAGAACGCCCCAACTTGTAGCCAGCCTTACGATGTCGCATCCTCTATCCACCTCGAACTATCACGCTCGCTGACACACACGATGGCCGCAGGGCTCCCGGGGGAGCGCCTTGGCCATCACCGCACCTGTTCGATCACTTACCGACTTCGGGCGGAAACCGCCCGAGCCCGCTAACTCGCTTCCAGCTCCACAGGTGACCCACCGTCCTCCACTTCCTCACCGCCCTCGGCCTCCTCGCCGTTCTCACGGCGGGAGGAGCCCGCACCCTCGTAGTCGATCACGGAGAGGAAGCCCTTCTCGTCCAATCGCGCCAGCAACTCCCGCAGCGACTTTCGGCCGAAGTTGCGGATGGCCAGGATCTCATCCTCGCCACCTCGCTCCAGCTTCTCCAGGATCTCCCCCACCTGAGTGATCCCGGCGCGCTTCAAGCAGTTGTAGGCACGCACGGTGAGCTCCAGATCCTCGATGGGCACCTCGTAAATACGGCTGGGAATGCCCTCTTCCTCCTCTACGACCGGCTCGGCCTCCACGGTGTCCACGCCAGCGACCAACTGCAGCAACTGCACCAGGATCTTGGCGCTCTCGCTGACCGCATCGCGCGGCGAGATCGTCCCGTCGGTCCAAACTTCCAGCACCAGGCGGTCGAAGTCCGTCTGCTGACCCACCCGGGCCCGCTCGACCGTGTAATTCACCTTGCGCACCGGGCTGAAGATGGCATCCACGGGGATCTCTCCCAGCGGCAGATCGCCACGCTCCTCCGCCGGCGAGTAGCCCTTACCCCGCTGCACCATCAACTCCATCTCAAAGCCGGCATCCGCCGAGTCGACGGTCAGGAGATAGAGATCGGGGTTCACGATCTCCACCTCCGGCGGGCATTGGATATCACCAGCCAGGACGGGCCCCTCGCCATGGACCTCCAGGTAGAGGCGCACCGGCCCGTCCGCATGGCATTTCAGCCGGATCTGTTTGATGTTGAGGATCAACGCCGTCGTGTCCTCTCGCACGTTGGGGATCGGCGAGAACTCATGATACACGTTATTGATACGGATCGACGTCACCGCCGCCCCAGGCAAGGACGAGAGAAGCACCCGGCGAAGGGCATTGCCCAAGGTGATGCCGTACCCGCTCTCCAACGGGCCGATGATGAAACGGCCATAATTCTGGGAACTGGCGTCACTTTCGATTTTGGGCAGTACTTGATTAAACAAGAGGACCAACCTCCTCCACCATGCCGCATGAAATGACGTTCGCGCGCCCTGCCCCGGCCGGGACAGGGGGCCACGAGCGTCCAGAACTAGCGGCTGTAATACTCCACAATCAGTTGCTCATTCAGGGAGACATCAATCTGATCACGCGTGGGAAGCGCAACGACCCGACCGGTCAGTGACTCCGGATCGAAGCTCAGCCACTCCGGCACCGGCCTCTCACCCAGGCGCTCCAACAAATCTTTGAAATAGGCGGTCTTCCGACTCCGATCGCGCACACGGATGACATCTCCCTCCTTGACCAGGAAGGAAGGGATGTTCGTCTTGCGGCCGTTCACCTCGATATGGCCATGGCGCACCAGCTGGCGCGCCTGCGCCCGGGAGTCCGCCAGCCCCAACCGGTAGACCACATTGTCCAGACGACGCTCCAACGTGATCAACAGGGTCGCGCCGGTCAGCCCTTTGCTTCGCTGCGCCTCCCGGAAATATCGTCGGAACTGACGCTCCAAAACGCCATAGATGCGCTTGGCCTTCTGCTTCTCACGCAACTGCATGCCATAATCCGACTCTCGACGGCGGAACCGGGCCTGGGTGCCGTGCATTCCCGGCGGATAGCCCCGCCTTTCCATCGCGCACTTGGGCGAGAAGCAGCGCTCTCCCTTCAGAAAGAGCTTCTGACCCTCACGTCGACAGAGTTTGCAAACCGCAGCTGTATACCGTGCCAAGAGAACCTCCCAACCTTGAACTCGTGATTACCCGGAGGGGTTTACGGCTTGGCCACCTTCGTCCCCCTCATCCGATCGTCTCGAAGCTTCCTGCTCTCGATAACGCTACACACGCCGCTTCTTCGGCGGTCGGCATCCGTTATGCGGGATCGGCGTGGCGTCGGTGATCGAGCGGACCCGCAGGCCGGACGCCTGCAACGTCCGAATCGCCGCCTCTCGCCCGGGGCCGGGCCCCTTCACGAACACGTCCACCTCACGCATCCCCATGTCCATGGCCGCCCGCGCTGCCTCGGTGGCCGCCATCTGGGCCGCGTATGGCGTGCTCTTGCGGGATCCCTTGAACCCCACCGAGCCGGCGCTGGCCCACGTCAACACGTCCCCCTCAGGGTCCGTGATGGTGATGAGCGTGTTGTTGAAGGTGGAATGAATATGCACCTGCCCCACGGGCACCATTCGGCGTTCACGCCGTGACCTTCCCCGTCGTCCAGTCCGTCTCCTCGGCATTCTACCTCCTGCCTCCAAACCCTCGTGATGATGCTATCCCCACGAGAAAACCCGGCGCCCTCCGAAGGATATCCGGAGAGCCCATCGGGCTTCCTTACTTCTTGGCCCGAGCCCGGCGCCGCCCGGGGACCGTCTTCCGCGGACCCCGCTTGGTGCGCGCGTTCGTGCGCGTGCGCTGTCCGCGCACGGGCAGATTCCGACGATGCCGTATGCCGCGGTAGCACCCGATCTCCATCAGCCGCTTGATATTCATGGTGACCTCGCGACGGAGATCACCCTCCACTGTATAATTGCGATCGATGAACTCACGCAGCCGGGCGATCTCCGACTCGCTCAGATCCCTCACCCGCTTATCCGGATGAATGCCCACATGTTCCAGGATCTCACCGCTGGTGGAGCGACCGATCCCATAGATGTAGGTCAAGGCGATCTCGATTCGCTTGTCCCGCGGCAGATCAACACCAGCAATACGCGCCATAGCTTCCTCCCCTCTCAGCGTTCAGACGCCCCGACATGACGGGGCCCCTCCACAGCCGCCCCCGACGCACTAGCCTTGCCGCTGCTTGTGCTTGGGGTTGGTGCAGATCACGCGAACCACGCCCCTTCGCCTGATGATTTTACACTTTTCGCAACGCCGCTTCACGGACGGCTTCACCTTCATGATATATCCCCCCTCTCACCATGCTCTTCTCACAATCCTGAAACCCTTTACAGACGGGTGAGAATCTCCGGGTCCCCGTTCGTCACCACCAGGGTGTGCTCGAAATGGGCCGACAAACGGCCATCGGCCGTCACCACCGTCCACCCATCCCCCAGGACACGGGTGCGCCACGTCCCCGCATTCACCATCGGCTCCAAAGCGATGGTCAGCCCGGGCCGCATGACGATGCGCCCTTCCACATCGTGCTCGTTCACGTAATTCAGGACCTGCGGCGGCTCATGCATGGCCCGGCCGATCCCGTGCCCGGTATACTCCCGCACGACGTTGAAGCCCCGTTCCTCCACGTACCGTTGAATCGCCGCCGACACCTCTCGCAATCGGCGGCCAGCCCGGGCGGCCGCGATGCCCGCATACAGGGCACCCTCCGTCGCCTCCATCAGCCGGCGGGCCTCCTCATCGACCTCCCCCACCGCGTACGTCCAGGCGGAGTCCCCGTAGAACCCCTCGTAAATGGCCCCCACATCGATGCTGATGATGTCCCCCTCGCGCAGGATGCGCTTGGGGCTCGGGATCCCGTGGACCAGCTCCTCATTCACAGAGGCGCAGATGGTCGCCGGGAAGTCGTTACGCCCCGTGTGCGGATACCCCTTGAAGGCCGGCAGGGCATTGCGACGTCGGATCAAGTCCTCGGCGGCCGCATCCAGCTCGGCCGTGCTCACTCCTGGACGCACCATCCGCCGCATGAGCTCGTGGACCTCGGCGACGATACGTCCAGCCTTACGCATCAACTCGATCTCTTCTCGCGTCTTCAGAACCGGCTGCCGCCGCCGCCTCAGCCCACCTCGCATGACCGACCCTTGCCTCACACCGCCTGCCGCACCGCCGCCAACAGATCCCGATACACCGACGGGATATCCTGCTCCCCGTCGATCTCCACCAGGACGCCCCGCTCCCGATAGTAATCGATCAGCGGGAGCGTCTGCTCAAAGTACACCTGCAGGCGACGACGGACGGTCTCCTCGGTATCGTCGCTCCGCTGGTACAGCTCGCCACCGCACAGGTCGCACACACCGGGCTGTTTGGGCGGGTTGAACAGCGTATGATAGGTCGCCTGGCACTTGCGACAGATCCAACGCCCGGACAGCCGGGCGACGAGCGCCTCCTCGCCCACCTTGATGTAGGGGGCCACGCTCACACGACGTCCCCTGGCGCTCAGCTCCTCGTCCAGCGCACGAGCCTGGGCCACCGTCCGGGGGAACCCGTCCAGGATCGCGCCCTTCTCGCAATCCGGGCGCTCCAACCGGTCCATCACCATCCGGATAGTCACGTCGTCCGGCACCAGCTCGCCACGATCCATATACCCCTTCGCCAGGCGCCCCAGCTCCGTCTGATTGTTCAGGTGCTCTCGGAACAGATCTCCCGAGGCGATATGAGCGATCCCTAACTCCTCGCTCAGCATACGAGCCTGGGTCCCTTTTCCGGCCCCAGGCGCTCCCAACAGCACGATGTACAGAGGCTCCGTTGTGGCCGCCACGAGTCACCTCTTCGGACAGAGATCGTAAGTAGGCATCCGCTACCGGATGAACCCCTCGTAATGGCGCATCAAGAGCTGCGCCTCCAGCTGTTTCATCGTATCCAGCACAACACCCACGACGATGAGCAGGCCGGTGCTGGTGATCAGCAGCGTCTGCGTCTCCGTGATATCCCGGGCGATCCAGGGCAAGATCGCCACCACGCCCAGGAACACGGCTCCCACGAACGTGATGCGAGAGAGCACGCCGTTCAGATACTCCTCCGTGCGCTTTCCCGGCCGGATGCCCGGGATAAAGCCACCCTGGCGCTGCAACGTCTCCGCCAGATTCTGCTGACGGAAGATCACGTCCGTGTAGAAGTAGGTGAATCCGACCACCATGAAGAAATAGATGATCCAGTACCACGACCCCTGCGGGTTGAAGAAGTCCGCAATCCCCGTCGCGATGCGTGCCACCCACTCGTTGGGCGCCCGCTGGAAATAGCTGGCGACGGTGCCCGGGAAGAGCAGGATGCTCTGGGCGAAGATGAGCGGGATCATACCCGCCGAGTTCACCCGTAACGGGACGTGCGTGCTCTGTCCCCCCACCATCCGCAGCCGGTTGCCCCGCATGGCCCGCACCCGCTTCCCGTACTGCACCGGGATCCGTCGCTGGCCCTCCTGCACGAACACGATCCCCACCACCGTGATGGCCGTCAGGATGACGAAGGTGATCAGGGCCGTCGGATTGCTCAACAAGAGCTGCCCCACCCGCTGCGGGACTCGGGCCACGATCCCACCGAAGATGATGATCGAGACGCCGTTCCCGATCCCCTGCTCGGTGATCAGCTCGCCCAGCCACATGGCGAACATCGTCCCCGCGGTCAGCGAGATCACGGTGGCGATGGTGGGCAGCGGGTACGTGGTCAACCCAAAGTCGGTCAGGATGCCCTGTCGCTGTAACAGGGTGGATTGACCGAAGGCCGAGAGCGCCGCCAGGGGAACCGTCAGCCAGGTCGTGTACTGGTTGATCTTATTCCGACCCTGCTCCCCCTCCTTGGCCAGCTCCTCCAGCTGCGGGATGATGGGCAACAACAGCTGGATGATGATCGAGGCCGTGATGTACGGGTACACGCCCATCGCCATGATGGAGAAGTTGGACATGGCCCCACCGGAGAACATGTCCAACAGGCCCAGCAGCTGGTTGCTCTCAAAGAGCTGCCGCAAGGCCGTCGTGTTCACCCCGGGCAGCGGCACGTGGGCGGCCAGTCGGTAGATGACCAGAATCAGGAACGTGATCAGGATTTTATTGCGCAGATCAGGCAGGCGAAAGGCATTTCGCACGGCCTCGAGCATTCCTATCCTCCCTACTCGCTAGAGCGCGGCCGCACCTTCCGTATCTTCACCAACGGGATCTCCTCCACCGTGCCGCCAGCGGCCAGGATCTTCTCCCTGGCGCTCGCGGAGAACCGATGGGCGCCCACCTTCAACGGCCGATCGATCTCCCCCTTGCCCAGGATCACCACCGGCTGTCGGGGCGACTTGATCAATCCGGCCTCCGCCAGGGACTCTGGCGTGACCTCGGCGCCGGCCTCGAACACGGTCAGGCGCTCCAGGTTGATCGGCGCGTAGTAGATCTTCCAGATGTTGGTGAAGCCGCGATGATGCGGCAGCCGCCGAACCAGGGGCAACTGG
>JAJRVX010000576.1:0-3961 GCA_024277095.1 Chloroflexota bacterium | reverse complement strand
TCGGGCATGGCGGCGATCAGGTGGGCGTTGGCCATGGCCATCAGGCCGTTGTGCCAGCTGTGCGGGCAGTGGGGCACGCCGAACCGGTGGGCGCGGCGGGCGATTTTCATGCCCTCGGTGAGGCCGCACCAGCCGCCGTCTGCCTGGACGATACCGTAGGATTTTTTCTCCAGGTACGGCTCGAACTGCTCGACGCGGGTGTACTGCTCGCCGCCGGTGATGGGCATGGCGACGGCGGCGTTGAGGCGGGCGTACCCGTCGACATCCTTCTGCGGGATCGGCTCCTCGAACCAGGTCCAGCCCAGCTCGTCCAGGACGCGGGCGATGGCCAGGGCCTGGTTCTCGGTGAACCGCTGGTTGCCGTCGAGCATCAGTTCCATGCGGTCGTCCACGGCCTGGGTGAGCTGGCGGATGAGGGCGAGGAAGCGCTCGACCGTGACCCCGGCCCAGGTCCACTCGGTGCCGATGCGCATCTTGAAAGCGGTGAAGCCGCGGGCGATATAGCTTAGAGCTTCGTCGATGACGGACTCGGGGTTGTCCTCCCAGTCGTAGTCCACGCCGCCGGAGGCGTACAGGCGGATCCTGTCGAGGGGTTTTTCGCCGGGGGCTGCCAGCAGTTCGGCGACCTTCTTGCCTTCCACCTTTCCCCGTATATCCCACAGGGCCGCGTCCAGGCCGGCCACGGCGGCGTCGACCGGAGCGTTCATGCCCACGGGGCGGGGAACGATGGCGGGATCGGTGGGATCCTTGCCGACCAGGTCCGGCTTCATGCGCTCGACTTCGGCGCGGATCTTCGGGGGGATGCCGTACGCGCAGGCTTCGCCGATGCCGCGGACGCCTGCGTCGGTGTCGACGACGACGATGGCGCAGTCGGCCTTGGACACGTAGACTCCGGCGGTGCGCCACTGGCGCCCGGGTTAGTGGGGGCGGGAGAGGCAGAGGGTGCGGAGGTCGGTGATCTTCATGGCAGGGGTCCTTTCAGGTCTACTATGGACGGAATGGCTGGTCGTGTAGCGGAAATATAGGGTACTGGCTGCTTGCTGGCCTGCCCGGGGATGGATATTTTGGGGGATGGTCAACCCGAAAGGAGTAAATCATGAAGATCGTCGACGTGAAGTTGTACGTGCTGGAGAACGGCCGGGGAAAGCGGCGGGTGCACCGGATCGTGGAGGTGCCGGGGCTCCGGCGGACGCAGTACACGCACCGGGGGGGCACCGAGAAGGAAGGGCCGGTGCGCCAGAGTTTTCTGGAGGTAGTCACGGACGAGGGGATTAATGGGCGGGTCAACGCGGGGATGAATCGCGGACAGGTGGAACTGCTCAAGGAGCAGGTGGTCGGCGAGGATCCGCTGCACCGGGAGAAGCTGTTCCAGAAGTTGCACAAAGGGACGCGCTGGGTGTACCAGCCCCCGGGATGGTTCGGGGAGTTCGACAACTGTCTGTGGGATATCGCCGGGAAGGCGGCCGGGCGGCCCTGTCACGCGCTGATCGGCCGGGTGCGGGACCGGTTTCCGGCGTACCTGACCGGTGGAGATATGGATCTGGAGGGGTATCTGCGGCACATCGATCAGGGGAAGGAGTGCGGGATTCAGGCGTACAAGTTCCACTCGTACAAGGGGGGCAAGGCGGATATTCCGATATACCGGGCCGTGCGCGAGGCGGTGGGGCCGGAGTACGGGCTGATCGCGGACCCGGTCTGTTCGTACACGCTGCGCGAGGCGATCGAGGTGGGGCGCGTGCTCGAGGAGCTGGACTTCGTGTGGCTGGAGGAGCCGCTGCACGAGCAGAAGATGCACCAGTACCAGAAGCTGTGCGATGCGTTGACGATTTCGGTGATGGGCAACGAGACGCTGATGCACGACATGGGTATCTCCACGCAGTGGCTGATGCACGGGGCCACGGACCGGGTGCGGGCGCGGTCGACCTTTGGGACGACGCAGGTGCTGAAGATGGCGCACTTCGCCGAGCTGTACGACACGAATGTGGAGATGAACGGCCAGGGGACGCTGTACGGGCTGGCGCACGCGCATCTGGGATGCTGCATCGACAACACGGATTTCTACGAGAGTACGGGGCCGGCAGACGCGGCTCGGCGGGCTGGAGAGACGTGGGGAATGGTCAACGGGGTGGTGATCGAGGAGGGGTGCATCGCGCCGCCGGACGGGCCGGGATGGGGAGCGGAGTGGGACGAGGAGCGGTTCATGTCGCTGGTGGTCGAGGAGGGGTGAGGGGCATCCGGCCCCCTGCCATAGTGAACGGTTGTTCCGCGAAAAATGGGAGCAAGAGAGCGATGAAGATCGTCGATGTGCAGGTGGAGCGGTTCAAGAGTATATCGAAGACGGTGAGTGACTCGGAGGGGCATGGACATCCGGGGCCGGTGCGCGAGGTGACGCAGTCGCTGACGCGGATCGTCACGGACGAGGGCGCGGAGGGATTCTGTTTCGGGGGGAGTCAGGGGGTGGTGGACAGCGTGGTCAAGCCGGCGATTGTGGGCGAGGATCCGATGTACCGGGAGAAGATCTGGCACCGGCTCAACGAATGGCAGCGGCTGCACAAGGGGGTGCTGTCGGACCGGGTGATGGCCACGGTGGACATGGCGCTGTGGGATCTGGCGGGCCGATACCTGGAACAGCCGGTGTACAAGCTCCTGGGGGCGACGCGGGACAAGGTGCCGGCGTACGCCTCGACGATGTGCGGGGACGAGATGGAGGGGGGGTTGAGCACGCCGGAAGAGTACGCGGCATTCGCGGTACAGTGCAAGGAGAAGGGGTACCCGGCATTTAAGTTGCACACCTGGATGCCGCCGATCGCGTGGGCGCCGAGTCCGGAGATGGATGTGGCGGCCTGTGCGGCGGTGCGCGAGGCGGTGGGCGGCGAGATGGAGCTGATGCTCGACTGCTACCACTTCTACAACCGCGAGCAGGCCCTGTACATCGGCCGTGAGCTGGAGAAGCTGGACTATTACTGGTTCGAGGAGCCGATGGACGAGCAGAGCGTATCGTCGTACGTCTGGCTGAGCGAGCAGCTCGACATCCCGGTGGTGGGGCCTGAGACAGCCGAGGGAAAGATGTTCGCGCGGGCGGAGTGGATTCTGCGCCAGGCGTCGGACATCAGCCGCGGGGGCGTGGGCGACGTGGGCGGGATCACGCCGCTGATGAAGATCGTGCATCTGTGCGAGTCGTTCGGGGTTCGCATGGAGGTGCACGGCGGCGGGCCGGGAAACTTGAGCGTGCTGTGCGCTATGGGGATTCCGGGGGAGTTCTACGAGCGGGGTCTGCTGCACCCGTTCATCGACCACGAGGAGGCGCCGCCGCATCTGAAGGCCCTGCCGGACCCGCTGGACGAGGAGGGGTGCGTGCACATCTCGCAGGAGCCGGGGCTGGGGTGGGAGATCGACTTCGATTATATAGAGGCGAACCGGATGGAGTAGGGACGCACGCCGGTATTACGGTTCCTCACCCGGGGAAAGATTCTCGGGTCGCCTACCGGGAATTCCGAGCGGACCGGGTTGGCGCGTGCTGGTCGAGGATGCGGGGCAGATCGTCGAGAATCTCGGGCAGGTGCGCGTGGGGCTCAGTGGGGCCGGAGTGGCGCGCGTGGCGGTGAACGTCGACGGACCCCGGACGGTCACGGCCGCGGATCTGGCAGGCGAATCAGGGGTGACAGTGGCCGATCCAGCGCGGGTCATCGCGACGGTCGAGACGGGCGGGCGGCTGGAGATGACCGTGGAGATATCCAGCGGCGCGGGATTCGAGACGGTGCAGGATTTGCAGGAGGAAAGGCCGGGGTGGATCGAGATTGACCGGAAGTACGCGCCGGTCAGGCAGGCGGCGATCCAGGTGGATGAGGAAGGGGAAGAGGCTTTTCTGACGTTGACAGTGACCACGGACGGGACCGTGAGCCCGGAAGAGGCGACGGCGCAAGCCGCTGCCGCGCTGGAGCTGCAGGAAGCAGGACGCGAG
>JAJRVX010000575.1:0-3233 GCA_024277095.1 Chloroflexota bacterium | reverse complement strand
TCGGTCGAGGACATCATCATCTGCCGAGATGTGCATAAATGGTTCGGCGATTTCCACGTGCTTCGCGGCATCAGCATGACGGTCAAGCGCGGCGAGGTCGTGGTGATCTTCGGGCCCTCCGGCTCCGGTAAATCCACGTTCATCCGCACCCTCAACCGGCTGGAAGATCACCAAAGGGGTCAGATCATCATCGATGGCATCGAGCTGACCAACGATATCCGCAACATCGAGGCCATCCGCAGCGAGGTGGGCATGGTCTTCCAGTCCTTCAACCTCTTCCCCCACCTCAAGGTGATCGATAATATCACGCTGGCGCCGATCTGGGTGCGCAAGTGGCCCAAGGCCAAGGCGGAGCAGATCGCGCTGGAGCTGCTGGAGCGCGTGGGGATCCCGGAGCAGGCCGATAAGTATCCGGCCCAGCTCTCGGGCGGCCAGCAACAGCGGGTTGCCATCGCCCGGGCGCTGGCCATGCAGCCCAAGATCATGCTGTTCGATGAGCCCACATCGGCTCTGGACCCGGAGATGATCAAGGAAGTGCTGGATGTGATGCGGGAGCTGGCGGAGTCGGGCATGACGATGATCGTCGTCACCCATGAGATGGGATTCGCCCGTGAGGTGTGCGATCGGATGTACTTCTTCGACGAGGGAAAGATCGTGGAGAGCGGCACCCCGGAGGAGATCTTCAATAACCCGCAGGAGGAACGCACCAAGGAGTTCCTATCTCAGATCTTGTGAGCGGGTTATGAGTCGGGCGGGCAGCGGCATGCTACGGTTGCACCACCAGCGGCCCCAGGTCCACGAAGTCGCCGCCGGCGGAGACCAGGGAGCGACCGCCGTCCGCCCGACTGTATAGCCCGACCCGCCAGACGTACGTGCCGGACGGCAGCTGGACCCGATACGGCTGAACCAGGACATCGCCGGGCCACCAGTCTCGACTCAGCAAAGCCATGCCATCCACCTGTGCCACGCGCTCGCCGGAGGCGTCCAGGATGTGATTGAACGCCGTCATGTCCCGCGTGCGCACCTCGGGAGGAGGGTCCAGCACGTGCCAGAATAACGTCACCACCAGCGGCCGCCCCGCCCGCGCATCGGAGGGGAACGCGTATCCCATCAGGGCCATCCCGACGTCGAACACGGGCTCCGGCTGCAAGGGCATCATCCCCAGGTCGATCTGAGCGGCGGGCGGCAGCCGATAGAGCCGGGCGGGCGGATGGCCATCGGCCAGCCCCCCCTCCCACACCAGCTGCCCCAGGCGACGCAACGCCTCCTCCGTCTCCGGGGACTGAATCGCCCACAGATACAGGCTCGGGCGATCGTAGGCCAGGAGCAGCGCGGCCGGCGAGGACGGCGCCACGAAACGCGCCCAAGGGGGGTTCCCGATCAGCATGGCCACGACGGCGGGTTCGCTCTCATAGCCGGGATCGACCCCGCTCACCGTGACGCGCACCTCCTGCGTCCCCAGGCGATCGGCCCATTCCCGGGCCACGGCCAGCGTCTCCTGCCAGCGCCGCAACGGGACGCCGAAGGCCCGCCCCCCGGCCCCCGCCTGCACCGCCCCCAGCATATCCGCATAACAGCCCACCCAGATCAACGCCAGGGCGCCGGCCACCCCGCCCGCGATCCCCCACGAGATCCGCCGCATCCCTATCCGGGCGATCCCCCAGACAATGCTGTCCATCCCCAACGCCAGGTACAGGGCGGGCAGCGGCAGCAACACCGTCCAATATTGCGGATAAACCCGCATGGGCTGCAGGCTGAGGATGAGCAGCGGCCACGCCGTCCAGGCCAGCAACAGCCGGCCGCCGATGGCGCCGCCGCGCGTCCATCTCGCCGCACGGATGATGCCGACGCCGATCACGGCGAGCACGAACCAGGCCAACACCGCGGCCATCCGCCACCAGAGGCTATGCCCCGCGGGCAGCGCGACCAAGCTGGACAGCCCATCGCCGGTAAACAGGTGAATCGCCGGCCGCCACAGGGAGGCCAGGGAGGCATCGGCGCCGGGCGCACGCCGGATGACGATCCCCATCAGACGTGCGCTCAGGCTGGAGAGATCCCCTCCCTGCGGCGAATGGAGCAGCCCCCAGACATAAGGCGCCAGCAACGCCCCACTCGCCACCAGACCCAGGACCGTCTCCCGCCGCCACCACCGCCGCGGCGCAACCGCGATGCTGCCCAGCCATCCAGCCCACTGCACCAGGGCCAGGACGTGGCTGAGGAGCTGGAGGGTCGCCACCACCGGCGCCCAGAACGCAGCAGCCCCCCGTCGTCGCACCATCACATCCCAGGTGGCCAGCAACAGCGCCACGCTGAACAGCACCTGGATATGCGCCCACAGCTTGCGATCGTACGCGACCAGCCAGGGGTTGGCCGCCATGAACAGCGCCGCCAACAGGCCCACCCGGTGGCCGGCGACGCGCCGTCCCAGGACGTATGTCAGCGCCGTGGCCAATATCCCCAGCGCGCCCATCCCCCAGACCGCAGCTTCGATGTGCCCGCCGGTGATCGCCATGGGCAGCGCCAACAGGTACACGTCCAACGCGGAGCGCTGAATGCCCAGCGAGGTACCTCCGCTCAGCAAGGGGAAGTAGCCGCCGCGAGCGACCCCCAGGGCCATATTCGCGATGTGCGCCTCGTCGTATTTGAACTCGATGAGAGCGGGCTGCATCCAGCGCAGAGCTGCAGCGAGCCAGAGGACGCCCAGCACGCCGGCATGGGCTAAAGGGGATCGTCGCGAGCGAGGAGAATCCGCCATGGAGATCACGACACCCGTGACACGGAGACGGAGGCGGGGTGAGAGCTTTCAAGCTCCCTACCCTCCCCCTCACGTCTTTCAACCACGCGCAGCACGGCCATGGCCAGCCCTATGTAAAACCAGAAGAGACTGGTCATATGGGGATAAGTGAGATTGAAGAGGTAATGGTCAAAGATCCCCCCCACGAGGCCGCCGAACACCGCCCCTCCCAACCCCAGGACGATGCCCTCCACGCGCTCCGGCAGCCCGCGCCGCCATGCCTTCACCAGCTGCCAGAAGAACGAAGCCATCGCGAGGAGGAAGGCTGACAGCCCGACAAGCCCCATCTCCTCCGCGATCAGCAAATACAGGTTGGAGACGCCGATATACAGATCGATGCGCGGCGTCCCCACGAACCCCACGCCGAACCAGGGATACTCGGAGATGAGGCGCAGCGCGTCCTTGTATTCACCAAAACGCATCTGCGTCGCCAGGTCCT
>JAJRVX010000574.1:0-2736 GCA_024277095.1 Chloroflexota bacterium | reverse complement strand
TTGCCCGGCCTGATTCGGGTGGGCAAGGCCGGGCAAGGCAGGTGAGGGGCGGAAACCGGGAGGTTTCTTTTGAGGGGCTGCGCCCCTCAAAGCTCCCTGCTGTATTTCCACCGAAAAAGATACACTACCAGGGGAGTTTCCTTTAGGGGACCACGCCTCTCAAGGCTCCCCCGCATTTTCAACAAAAGGGACACACCACCGGCGCTCAGAGCCTTTTCAAAGCCCAACGTCCATACTGACACATACGTGGCACCCGCAGAAACGTCATGTCTGTATACGCCCTCTCGGTTTCCCCCAGCACACGACGCGGCCAAACGTCCCCCTCTGTCGTCCTCCCTCCCCAACCCGCTTCGCTGGGAGGGGACCTGGGGGATGAGGGCCGTTTTTCTGTCGGTTGACGACCAGGGGAATGACTTGCGTCGGGCAATACGCATGGAGCGGATCTGCTCATGAGGTTTCTCATCGTCGGGGTGCTGGACAGTTCGGCCTGACGCCATACAAAAAGTCGGGCGATGGCTTGTAGCCATCGCCCGAGTGAGAAGGAGGAGAGACACCCTGCAGCCGCAGCCCACTGCTCCAGTTACCGTCTGTAGGAGGTCGTTAAACCTCGCACACCCACCAGGCTACCCACGACCATGGCGATGATGACCCAGACCGGTATCTCATCAGAAACTGGCACCCCACCTGAGTCAGCCAAGACCGGTGTGGCCCACAGCGTCACCGAAAGGATGGTCACGGCAATCGCGAGGACAATGGCCCACCACGGAATGCCCATCTGGCGTTTCTCCGCGGATTCGAGCCTACCGGTCAGTTGTAGAACCTGATCCTGAACAGCCATTTTGTCCCCCCCATGCCGTGCCTTCGCTCGCATTGTCGCGTAAAGGCATTCGGATCACAATAGGACTTCCGGGGGAGTCCGCAACGGCCGGCGAGTCAATGCAAAAGCGCCGGGAGTTCCCGGCGCCCCTTCATCGATGGCCCCCCTCGCGACCAGATCTCGGCTACCCATCGCCCGCCCATTCGATCACCAGCCGGTCGTTCTCATCATAGTGGTAACGGCCGAACAATGGCGGAGCACCCGGCCCCATCGACAGGACCCGAGGCAGCAGATCCGTCAGATCCTCGACCAGATCGTACTCCAACACGCGATCCCGCGGCACCCACTCCAACGTCCCCTCCTCCGACGGGCGGACCGCCCGGTCCAACGCCCGGGCGGTGAACACGAAGAACAGGATGCCAAGCTGTGGATCACCCGCATCCACATGGACTACGGCGCGCAGCTGGACGTCCTCCACCGCCACACCCGTCTCCTCCTCGATCTCCCGGAGCGCAGCGGAGAGCACATCCTCACCGCGCTCGATGTGCCCCCCCACGCCGTTGTACCGGTTCGGCCAGATGCGCTTGTTCGGCCCACCCCGCAGCAGAAGCACATCATCCCCATGCGTGATGAAACAAAGCGTACGGGGGACCACATGGTAACGATGACGGCTCCTCTCAACTCCTTGATCCTGCTTTCCCATCGTCCCTCATCACCCTTGCATCCAGACGATCCATCCCCTCCTCAAGGGAGACGGCCCAAATCGTCTTGTCCATCCTTTCCCCGCCGGGCGAGCCACGCGGCGAAGAAGCGAGCCGTGCCCAGAGGCCGCAACACGACGTCACGGGGGATGGGAGACGCCTCCCACAGCCGGGCGCCCTCCGCCAGCAGGCGATCCAACCCGACCGGTCGAACCCAGGTGTCCGCTACCTGATCCGCGGACAGCCCGATCAACGCCGGGATTTCCGCGCCCGGCGCCAGCGTGGAGACGGCCCTGGCCCGGAAGACGATCCCCAGGAAGGGGATCTCCACCTCGCCAGGCCCGCGCCGATCGGGCAAGCGGAAACGATCTCGCCAAAGAAGCCAGGGCCGCACCGGCTCCTCCCAGGCGAGATCGAGCGGGCGCAGACGGCCATCCGACAGGCACTCGCAGGTCTGCCCCGCGTCCACCAGCTCGACGCGACATCCCGCCTCCTCCTGCGCCTCCCGGATCACTGTCTCCATCCAGGTCTCTCCGGGGTCCTGGTGGCCGCCGATGCCGATATAGTGCAGCGTCCAGCGCTCGCCCGTCCGATTCCACTGGAAGCGCGGCTCGATGCCGAACACGTAATAGCCGCCATACTCCAGGATCAAGCCCGAGGTGACGTGCCCGCCCGGCTCCATCCAATCCGCCAAACGAGAGGGCATCCCCATATCCTCAATAGCTGCTCGTCGTGATGTAAAAGCCCTTGTACTTGCCGCTGGGCCGCTCGTATCGCACTTCCACGTTCTCTACCGCGGCCTCCTCCGGGCCACGCCAGCACCACCGGATCATGTGCTCGATATCCTGTGGATCTCCCTCGAACACGGCCTCCACCCGGCCGTCCCACAGGTTTCGCACCCATCCGGTCAATCCCAGCTTCCGGGCCATACGCTGCGTCTCGGCCCGGAAGAACACCCCCTGTACATGACCGGAGATGTACACATGCGCTCGCGCCGCGGGCATCATGGGACCTCTCCTCGCGACGGTTCGCCGGCCGAGCAGGCGCAATAGGCCCCGCCCAAGCCGGCGAATGACTCCTGCCATGATGGCACCCCGATCGAGCTTACTGCTTCAGGCGCTCGATGAAATCCTCGATGGGAATCGCCGTCATGGTCATCAACTTGATGCTCCCCCGGGAGGCCATCTCGGCGGACACCCGGGCGACGGTCTCGTTGTC
>JAJRVX010000573.1:0-3660 GCA_024277095.1 Chloroflexota bacterium | reverse complement strand
AGACGTCCAACCCTGAGAGATCCGCCTTCGGGAGACCCTCATCCCCCCGTCCCCCTTCTCCCAGATTTGGGAGAAGGGGGCTCAGATGTGGGTTTTGCGGCGGCGCAGCTTCGCTGCGCCGCCGCAAAACCCCATTTCTCTAGTCCCCCCTCCCCAGCGAAAGCGAATTGGGGAGGGGGGACCCCAGGGGGGTGGGGCAAGGCACATATGTTCTTTCCCGAATGTCTCCCTTGTCGATACACTGGGGCGTTGTGTCGGCGCGGCTCCGTTGCGCCGACACAACGCCTGGAATCCTCCTCGATCAGCGCTCGATGAAGGACAGCTTGTTGACGATCCCCAGCCCCTTCACGTACACATACCCATCATACGCGGCCGGACGATAGGCGTAGATGCCGTCGGCGTAGTAAAGGGTGACGAAGGGGACGTCCTGCGCGACAACGGCCTGCAAGTCCTTGATGATCGCCATCCGTTTATCCGGGTCCAGGGTGCCGGCCAGCTGCTCCGCCAGCGCATCGAACGCCTGGCTCCGATAGCCGCCGATGTTCAACGCCCCCACCGCCGGATCGGAATGCAGCAGATCCACCAGCCGGCTGGGGTCGATCTGCACGGAGGCCGACCACCCCCACATGGCCAGGTCGAAGTCCCGGCCCTGGGAGACGTCGAAGCCGGGCCACACCAGCGAGTCCACCGTCTTCGGATCCAGCGCCTTCACCTCCAGGGCGATCCCGATCTCCCTCACCCAGTCCCGGATGAGCTCGGCCGCCCGGACGCGCTGCGGATTGTTGGAGTACACCAGCAGATCGAAGCTCATGGCCCGGCCGTCCGGCGTCTCCCGGATCCCATCCCCATCGCCGTCGAGGAAGCCCGCCCCATCCAGCAGCGCACGCGCCCCATCGGGATCATAGGCCAGCTCGATATCCGGATTCGCGTACGGCGACGAGGGATGGACGAAGCCCGGGTTGCCCACCGTGCCGAAGCCCAACAGCAGGGTGTCGACGAGCGCCTGACGGTCGATGGCCAGCGCGATGGCCCGCCTCACCACGGGCTGATCCAGCGGGGGACGCTCATCGTTGAACTGCAAGAGCGTCGTCGCGAAGCCCGGCCCACGGACCACCCGGATCGATGGAACCCCCTCGAACTCGGCGACCAGCTCCGGGGGGATCTGGCGGGAGACCGCATCTACCTCGCCGGATTTCAGCGCCGAGAACATGGTCGTCTGCTCGACGATGATGGGCAGCACGATCTCCGGCACCGCCGGCCGTCCCATGAAATAGTCGGGGTTGGCCTCCAACCGATAGAACTGCTCGGGCACGTACTCGACGAGCTTGTAGGGACCGGTACCCACCCGGCCGGCGAAGTTCTGCGGATCATCCATCTGGGACCAGATGTGCTTCGGCAGGATCGGCACATCCGCCAGACGCAGGGAGAAGGTCGGATCGGGCTGAGCCAGCCTCATGACCACCGTCCGATCGTCCACCGCCTCCACGCTGGCAACCTGCTTCGCGGTCCGGGCGAAGCGGCTCTGCTGTGGATGCGCTACGAAATACTCATAGGTGAATTGGACATCCTCCGCGGTGAAGGGCGCCCCATCATGCCAGGAGACCCCCTCCCGGAGCGTGAACGTATACACCTTCCCATCCGGGCTGACCTCCATCCGCTCGGCCAGCCAGGGCTGCGGGATGTTGTCGGCGTCCAGTTCGAGCAGGCTATCGTAGATGAGCTTCATCAGGTGATACCCGGGATAGCCGAACACGTAACTGTACGGGGTGAGCGTGCTCTCATCAGCGGCGATGGCCAGGCGCAGGGGCTCCGCCCGCGCGACCTCGGGCGGCTGCGTCGCCTGGGCGAGCTCAGCTCCGGAAGGCGTCACCACAGGCGCACAAGCCGCCAACCCGCTCAGGACGATCGCGATCGTGAGCAGGATCGGCCAAAGGCTTCTCGATTTCATCCTTCCCTCCTTCGTGAGAATCGTTCCATCCAGCCAATTACGACGAAGATCTCGGGCTCCTGCCCTACGCAATTATACGCACATGCAAAGATTTGCAAAAAGAGCGAGGGGCCAGAGGAGGGAATGGAAGCGAAAAGCGACGCAAAAGGGCCCCGGTGCTTACCGGGGCCCTCATCATGCTCTCTCGTGAGGAGAACCGCCGCCCTCCCCACGTTCCCTACGATCCCGGCGGGGTGGCTCACAAGACGCGCCTTACGTATCCCCCCGCACGGACCGCAGGAAGGCATCCCGCACGCGCTGAAACGCCTCCGGATCGGTGAGCAGGTCGATTCCCGTCATGGCCATGGCCTTGGCCCCTACCAGAAGCCCCTCATGCCCGCGCGGGGACACGGCCGCCTCCCGGAACTCGACGGTGTGCCCCGCCACCTTCTCATCGGCGATGGCCACATAGGGGTGCAGAGCGGGGACCACATGGCTGACGTTCCCCATGTCTGTGGACCCCATACGTCCGTTGGCGTCCGGCTCATGCACCTCCCGTCCCAATAACCGCATATTCTCCTCAAACAGCTCGGCCAGCACGGGGTTCGGGATCATGTTATCGTAGTGATAGAGCTCCTTAGTCTCCAGGCGGGCGCCCGACGCCAGGGCTGCCGCCTCGGCGCAGGCGATCACCTTGGCCACAACATCCCGGGCGATGGACCGGGTGGGCGCGCGCACGCTGAACTGCGCCGTCGCATACTCCGGGACGATATTGTGCGCATCGCCCCCGTTGGGAATGATCCCGTGGATGCGGACGCCATCGGGGACGTGCCCACGCAGCGCGTTGATGTTGTTGAACAGGAGGATCACGCCATGGAGCGCGTTGATCCCATCGTCCGGAGCGGCCGCCGCGTGCGCGGCCTTTCCGAAGAACTCAAAGAAGAGGTTATACGATGCCAGGGAGCGCCGCCGGGTCATGTTGCACACGGAGGGGTGAACCATCATCGCCACGTCAACGCCCTGGAAGGCGCCGCGATCCACCAGCAGCATCTTCCCGCCCCCCTTCTCCTCAGCGGGGGTGCCGATCAGCATCACCTTCCCCGGCAACGCATCGATCACGCTGCCCAGCGCCAGCGCGGCCCCCAGGGCGGCGGCGCCGATGATATTGTGCCCGCAGGCGTGGCCCAGGCCGGGCAGCGCGTCGTACTCGGCCAGGTAAGCGATCACCGGCCCGGGGCCGGCACCGGATCGCCATGCCCGAAAAGCCGTGGGCAGCCCGGCGATCCCTCGCTCGACCTGAAAACCGTGCCGCTCCGCCGTGTCGGTCAGGAGCCCCATGGCCTGGAACTCCTCAAAGGCGACCTCCGGGTTGTCGTGAATCGTGGTACTCACATGGATCAGCTCATCACGCAACGCGTCGACGGCCGCCATGACCTGCTGTTTCAGAGACGCGCGAGAGGCTTCCGATGTATCCATGGCACGTGCAACCTTCCCTAAGATTTCAGCATCCGATCCCATCATATCCCCCGGGTCTAATCGAACGGCCACTTATCCTGCGCCCGCAACGGACGCTCCAGATCGTGGTCGATCAGCATCTGTTTCACCTCATCACGGGTGCGGCGGCGAGCCAATCGCCCCTCATAAGTCGCCAGGCGCAAAAGCAGGCGAGCCAGCGCCATGGCGGCATCATGAAGGTCACGGCGCTGTACCTTGTCCAACGTATCCGCCGCGGT
>JAJRVX010000572.1:0-6612 GCA_024277095.1 Chloroflexota bacterium | reverse complement strand
TCAGAGCCGGATTGTAGCGGATCTGGGGCACCGCCATCACCGCAGGAGCCACCAGGCCCTCACCGGAGCCCAGCGAAGCGAAGTGCTCGGCCAGCAGCCGGGCCGTGAAGGCGTCATTGATGGCATCCACATAGCCCTGCACCACCCGGGCCGACGTGGGGAAGGTGCCGTCCACCAACGTCTGCACTACGGCTGTCCCGCCGCCCGCCAGCGTGCGGGAGAAGTTCGGCGGGATCAACACGACCACCTGGGCCTTCCCCCGGTCGAGCAGGCGCTTGGCCTCGTCCGGGGCGGCGAGGTGGTACTTCAAATCGAAACTGCCCGTGTTCACGAACACCTGGATGTAGAGACGGCTCTCGGGGCTCCTATCCAGATCCACCACACCCATCGGGATATCCTTCACGTCCAGGTTCAACGCATAGGCGAACAGGAGAAGCAACACCAACGGCAGAAAGATGGCGATGCCCAAGGTATAGGGATCACGCCAGATCTCCCGGAATTCCTTTTTCAGAATGGGGACGACGCCGTTCATTCGCTTCTCTCCGTGTCGCACCCGAAAGGGGTGGTGCGGGGGGGAAGCCCCTCCGAGCCGTCCCCGGGATGCAGGAACACGCTTCCATGTCGCTTAACTTGATGCCTATGGCCGCCACGAGGGCTGAAGATGGGTTTCTGAGGCAGGCCAAAACGTTTGTCACTTCCGGGGATAAGCTGGTCAATAGATGTTGGCTGGGATATAATCGGACAAGAAAACAGAAACAAACCGTCTCGCTTATCCACGGGAGGTGTGATCATGTCCCGCATCTTCAACGTTCACCTGTTGACGCTTTTGAGCCTCCTGCTTGCAGCCTGCGCGCCAGCCACCTCCACCACGCCATCTCTCGCGCCAAAGGCCTTCACCTTCTCTAGCGGAGGCGCCTACCATCCGCAGGGATTTGGCGCCTGGACGGTGACGCTCGACGCCACAGGTCAACTCCTCATCACCCATCAGGTACGTGACGAGGTGACAAACTACGGCCCCTTCACCCTGACGGAGCAAGAGAACAGCGAGCTGTGGGACCTCATCGCCCAGGCCGAGCTGGCCCATCTTTCCTCCTCGGATCGGCCGGGGATGCCGGATGAGGTGCAATACACCTTCATCCTGCAGTCGGACGGCCAGAGCAAAACCGTCACCATATGGGCGGGAGACGCCCGGGATCTGGCCCCGCTGACGGAGCTGATCACCCGTCTGGGAGCGATCATCACGAACTACACGGGGCAGACTCCCGTCCTGCGGTGACACCACGAACATCTATATCGCCCTTGCCCTCCGACCCGCCTCCTCCATCCCGATGAAGAGCATGAACAGGTCCTCCAAAGAGATGGACACCTGTCGAATCGGCCCGGTCATCAGGTCGTGAGGCGCCAGCGCCCGCTCGACGGCCCGCTGTCCCGCCTCCGCCTCCCACACCAGGATGTGCAACTTGTCGCCGAAGACCCCCGTCTGAATGATCTCCGGCAGGCCCTCCAGCGGTCCCAGGGCGGCCAGCGGATCCCGCACCGGGACCTCAATGAGGGAGCCCAGCTTCATACCGGCACGCAACTGCACCGGACTACCCTGGGCGATCAGTCGGCCCTGGTAGAGCAACCCCAGGCTATGGCAGTGTTCGGCCTCGTCCATGTAATGCGTCGTGACGAAGACGGTCACCCCCTGTGCGGAAAGGGCGAAGATCAGATCCCAGAACTCGCGTCGGGAGACCGGGTCCACGCCGCTGGTCGGCTCGTCCAGAAAGAGGACCTCCGGCTCGTGGAGGATGGCGCAGCCCAGGGCCAGGCGCTGCTTCCAACCGCCGGAGAGGTCCCGGGTCAGCAGATGCTCCTTACCGACCAGGCCCGCCATCTCCAACACCCACCGCCTGCGATCGGCGAAGCGGGCAGGCGAAAGATCATATATATCGCCATAGAAGCGGATGTTCTCCTCCACCGTCAGATCGTTGTACAGGGAGAACTTTTGCGACATGTAGCCGATGTGCGGCTTCATGGCCACACGCTGCCGGGCGATGTCGAAGCCGGCCACCGTGGCCGTGCCCTCCGTGGGGGGCAGCAACCCGCACAGCATGCGGATGGTGGTGGTCTTCCCGGATCCATTGGGGCCCAGGAAGCCGAAGATCTCTCCCCGACGCACGTCGAAGCTCACGTGATCCACGGCCGTGAAGCCGTCGAAGCGCTTTGTGAGCTCCTCCGCCCGGACGGCTAACTCGCTGCGCTCGTTGACGACAGACGATGGACGGACGACGGACGATTCGTCCACCGTCTGTCGTCCTTCGTCCGTCGTCTCAGGCAATGGTGCCAACGGCCGGCGCGCCTCATCGGCCACGCGCAGATCCTCGATGGCCGCGATGAAGACATCCTCCAGGCTGGGCAGCGTGGTCGTCACGTCCAGCACGGTCACGCCGGACTCCTCCAGCCGGGCGGGCAACTCGTCCGCCAGATCGTGCCCATCGCGCAGCAGCAGATGCAGCCGCTCGCCAAACACCTGGACCTGGGTCACGCCGGGCATCTCCCGCAGGCGGGCCACGGCCTGGACCTGCGGCCGGGCGATGACATCCACGGCCACCCCCCGGATCATCTTCTTGAGCGCGGTGGGCGTGTCGCTGGCGATGATCTCGCCGCGCCGCATCAGCGCCACCCGATGGCAGCGCTCCGCCTCGTCCATATAGGGCGTGGTGACGAAGATGGTGATCCCTTCGGCCAGGAACTCGTACAGGATCTTCCAGAAATCCTGGCGAGAGACCGGATCCACGCCGGTGGTGGGCTCGTCCAGGAAGAGCACCTGAGGCTGATGGATGAGCGTGCAGGCCAGCGCCAGCTTCTTCTTCATGCCGCCGGATAGATGCTCCGCGCGACGGCCCCGCGCCTCCTCCAGCCGGGCGAAGCGCAACAGCTTCTCCTTACGCCCGGCGGCTACATCCAACGGCACCCGATACAACTGGGCGAAGAAGTCGATGTTCTCCTCAACGGAAAGCGAGCCGTAGAGGGAGAAGCCCTCCGACATGTAGCCGATCCTCCCGCCCAAGGCGTCGGCGTCGTTCACCACGTCCACGCCCGCCACCGTCGCCGACCCGGCCGTCGGGGTCAGGATGCCGCACAGCATCTGGATCGTCGTCGTCTTGCCGGCGCCATCCGGCCCCACCAGGCCGAAGATCTCGCCCGGCATCACGCTGAGGGTCAGGTCACGTACGGCCTGAATGTCCGCCTTCCCTCGCGTCCTGTACACCTTCTGCAGATGCTGCGTGCGGATGATCGGGCGGTCCATACATCACTTCTTTCCCCCAGCCGGCACCCAGCGCCTCTTACTCGCTCGGCCTGCAGACGTCCCGGGGTCTCCAGCAGGATGGGGTGGGCCTTCGGCTCGCCCTCCAACCCAGGCGAACACGGCCCGAACCCCCTCATTTGTCAGTGTATCACGTTCGCCAGGGCCACAACAGCGCCAAATCACCCACCCGGCGGTAGGCAAAAGCACCTACCCGCCTCAGGAAGATCCCCTCAAGAGAGCGACGGCACGCGCTCCTCCTCCAACTCCAACCGCTTCAGCAACAGGGCATTGACCGCCACGATGATCGAGCTGCCACTCATGGCGATAGCGCCGATCTCGGGCCGCAAGGTGATCTTCAGGAAGGGATACAGCACTCCCGCCGCGATGGGGATGGCCAGCATGTTATAGGCCACCGCCCAGGCCAGGTTCTCCTTCATCTTGCGCACCGTGGCCCGGGAGATCTTGAGCATCTTGAGGACGTCAAAGGGATCGCTCTTCATGAGCACGACGTCCGCCGTCTCCACAGCCACATCCGTGCCGGCGCCGATGGCGATGCCCACGTCCGCCTGGGCCAGGGCCGGTGCGTCGTTGATGCCATCCCCCACCATGGCAACGAACTTGCCCTGATCCTGGAGCTCCTTCACCTTGTCCTGCTTCTGATCCGGCAACACCTCGGCGAAGACCGTCTCGATGCCCAGCTCCTTCGCCACCCGCTCCGCCGTGCCCCGGTTATCCCCGGTGAGCATGGCGACCTGAATGCCCATGCTCCGCAGGGCGGTGACGGCCTCCCGCGCGCTGGGGCGCACCGCGTCGGCGATGGCGATGAGGCCGGCCGGCTGGCCGTCCACGGCGATGTACACCACCGTCCTCCCGCCGCCCTCCAGCTCCTGGGCCTGCGCCCCCAGACGATCGAAGGAGACGTCATGGTCCGCCATCAGCTTGCGGTTGCCGATCAGCACCTCATGCCCCTCCACGACGGCCCGCATCCCGTGGCCGGGGATGGCCTCAAACTCCTCAGCGGGGCTCAGCTCGAGCCCCCGCTCCCGGGCCGCCCGCACGATGGCCTGGGCCAGCAGATGCTCGCTTCCCTGCTCAGCCGAGGCGACCAAACGCAACAGCTCATCCTCATCGACGGGGTTATCGGAAGGCACCACGTCCACCACCTCCGGCTCCCCCTTGGTCAGCGTCCCGGTCTTGTCGAAGATGATGGCATCCAGCTTGGCTGGCTGTTCCAACGCCGTGGCGTTCTTATAGAGGATGCCATGTTGAGCGCCCAACCCGGTGCCGACCATGACGGCGGTGGGCGTGGCCAGGCCCAGCGCATCCGGACAGGTGATGACCACCACGGTGATGGCCAGGGTCATCGCGAACAACATGGACTCCCCGATGAGGAAATACCAGATGACGAAGGTGAGCAGGCCGCCGAAGACGGCCACCAGCACCAGGTAATGGGCGGCCCGATCGGCCAGGCGCTGAGCCGGCGCCTTGCTGTTCTGGGCGCTCTGCACCAACTTGACGATCTGCGCCAGGGCGGTATCGGCCCCCACCCGAGTGGCCCGGAACTTGAAGCTGCCCGTCTTGTTGATGGTCGCCCCGATCACCTCATCGCCCGGCCGCTTCTTGACCGGCACGCTCTCACCGGTGATCATGCTCTCATCTACGTCGGACTCGCCCTCGAGCACGACGCCGTCCACGGGCACCTTGTCGCCGGGGCGAATGATCACGACATCGCCCACCCGGACCTCGCTGGTGGGGATCTCCACCTCCTGCCCATCCCGCTCCACCCGGGCCATGGGCGGCGCCAGGGTGAGCAGCTTCTGGATGGCCTGGCCGGTGCCGCTGCGGGCCCGCATCTCCATCCAGTGCCCGAAGAGGACGAAGGTGACCAGCATGGCCGCCGCCTCGTAGAACACCTCCCCCTTGAAGAGGAACGTGCCGGCCAGGCTGAAGATGTAGCCCGCCAGCACGCTGATGCTGACCAGCACGGCCATGTTGAGTACGCCGTTCTTGAGCGCACGGTAAGCGCCGACGAAGAAAGGCCAGCCTCCGTAGAGCACCACCGGCGTCGCCAGCAGAAAGGCGATGAGGTCGGGGTTCACTCCCAAAGGTGTAGGCAGCTCGAAGTTGAAAAGCCGATAGAAAAGCGGCGAGTACAGGAAAACGGGGATGGTCAGGAGAAAGGCCACGAAGAAGCGGTTGCGCATGTCCCGCACCATGCCCTCCATGCTCATGCCCGGGCCATGGCCCATCTCATGAGCCATGGCCATCTCCTCCCCACCCATCTCATGCCCGGCGTGCTCATCCATCGCGGGCGCCGCCGCGTGGTCGGCGTGTTCCGCCGGCGGCGCGGCGGGGGCTGCGGGCGCAGCATGGGCCCCGGCCCCCATGGATCCCGCGGTCGCCCCGGGATCCCCGGGCTTGCAGATATGCTCCGGCAGCGATTCCCCCGTGCAGTGAAAGCCGCACTCGCCCACCAGTGCCTTGATCTCGGCCAGGCTGATGACCGACTCGTCGTAGTGCACCGTGGCGGTGCAATTCAGGTAATTGGCATCTACATGGTGGATTCCGGGATGTTGGAGCAGCCGCTTCTCCACCCCTCGGCCATCCCCCACGCACAACATGCCATGAACGCAGATCACAGCTTCTTTCATAATGATCTCCTCCTCCAGCTACATCATGCAGTGCCCCATGCGAGCCAATCGCCAGGCGAAACGCCCGCATTCCTTCATCCCCACCTACGTGACCACCACCGAGTTCTGGCCGCCGTATGGGTTGGGGACGTAACGATCCGCCTGGGGATCGTTGAGCCACCTCTGACCGTCAACCAGGTAGCGGAACTGATATTCACCATGCGGTGCCAGGCCCACGGTAATCCGCCAGCTCCCATCTTTCTGCTTCCGCATGGTATGCGAAGTCTGCCAATCGTTGAACTCGCCCACCAGATGGACGGAGTCCCCCTCTATCTCGGGCGGGAGCACAAAGGTCACCTTGACCACATTCTCCCTCCTAAAGCGGCGCTTCTTCAACACATCGCACCTCCCGGCGACTCAAATGATGTCAACACCCGACATTACAACCGCTCAAACATCCACGGCTCATCTGTAAAACGTGTGCTGGCGGTAAGGGCGCAGCATGCTGCGCCCCATTGGTATCAACGTAAGCGATATGGAAGCGTGGCCCCACATCTCTGGGGTGGCTCGGAGGGGCGGCCGTCCCTCCGAAGAACTCTATTTTCAGCCCCTCACCTGCCCCGTGGGGCCGGAGGCCACCGGCCAAAGCCCCAACCAGGCAGGGAAAAGGCGAGAAAAAGGGTTTTTCTG
>JAJRVX010000571.1:0-35443 GCA_024277095.1 Chloroflexota bacterium | reverse complement strand
GGGCAGAGCTCCTCGTTGCACTCCTCAAACTGCATGGTCTCCCGGTTCAACACCTTGGTCGTGCCGGGCAGGATCACCGCGCCCACCTTGTCGATGACCTTGGAGGTCTCCGGATCGATGGCCAGGGTGCCGATGTCTCCCCAGTCGATGGAGAGCGCGCAGCGACCGGAGGTGAAGAGGGCACGGGTGTCGCCGACATCCAGGTTCAGCTCATCCGGCGGCCCGTAATTGGTGGTCTCCTTGTACACGTCCAGCGCCGCGGCGAACGCATCGTTGTTGACCAGCGGCTCCATGGTCTCGGTGTCGAAGAAGGAGCCCTGAGATGTGCCCTTGCTCTGCAGGAACCCGGCCGCCACCGACCACACCATCCAGTAGGCCTGCGCATTGCGCTTCTTGGAGATGCAGGACCCGTAGTCCGGCTCGCCATCGCCGTTCAGGTCCCGGCCGTGGAAGGTCTTCGCGATGTTCAGGTAGTCCTCCCAGGTCTCCGGCGGGTTCAGGCCCTCCTGCTCCAACAGATCCTTCCGATAGTAGGCCATCTGGAAGTCGCCATCCAGCGGGATCGTATAGATGCGGCCCTCATAGGTGGCGCTGAAGTTGCGGAAGAAGGGGGCGATGTCCTCCCACTGCAACGCCTCGTCCGCCTTCACCCGGTCCGTCAGATCCTCCAGGTACCCCGGGATGATGTAGTCCACCATCCACTGCGGGGCGAACACGAAGGCATCGAAGCTGTTCGTCCCCGTCGCCAGATCGGTCAGGATCTTCTGATAGAGATCGCTGAAGGGAACGGTGATGACGTTGATCTTCGCACCGGTCAACTCCTGGAAGTCCGGAGCCCGCCGCTGCAGCGGCTCAGCGATCTGAGGCCCGGTGAAGGTGACGATGTTGACCTCGACCCCCTCGAAAGGCTTCGCCTCCTCAGCCGGGGCAGCCTCCTCCTTTGGGGCCGCCGGAGCCGGAGTCACCATCGGCTGACAGGCGCTGATCACCAGGACCAGGATGCCCAACAGGGACAGCAACAGGACAGCATTACGACGCAACATGGTCCGATCCTCCTTCTCTGTTGAAAAGGGCTGTGTGGTTCTTCCGGATCGCTATACAACCGGGGTTACATCGGGGATGAGGTCGCGACGACGCAACCTCCCATCGACGGCAATGCCATGAATCCCTTACCCGCAGGCATCACCTCCTTCCTGCCATCCGAGGATGGAATCAGAACACGACATGTATTCCAGCCGGATGCGATCGGGGCGAGTCGTCTCATCACAGCATGAGAGGGGGAGTTCGCCCCAGCCCGTGCGATCTCATCGCGCTCGGCGGACACGAGGCACACTGCACAGAAACATAACGGATGTGGGACAAGGTACCGTTATCATCATCGCTCACTTCTCGGGGGGCCAGAAGGGACTTGAACTCTCAGAGCATCCCCCCTATCGCCCCACCCGGGCCCGGTCGAATCGCCCCAGGGCCGGGAGAGTGACCGGTTGGGGACGGAAAGCAGCGGACGACATGACATCGCCCCGCCCAGCGGAGGGCTCCCTCTATCTTCCCCCGATTCCCGAAGCGAATACTCTCCTGCCATGCCCACAACGAAGCACAAAACAGCCAAACACGACGCGATCCAGGACCGATCAGACGCCACCGACGAAGAGCGGCAGGAAAGTGGGCACAGCTAGAAGTGAGAAGCGGTTAGACCGAACCGGCGATTCCGTCATGCCGAACGGACTGAAACGGTTCGGCACAATTAGTGTATAGCGTTACCGGCAACTTGTCAAGCCCGAGTTCCACCCAGTGAAACATCCCGGAGAAGGAACGCACGGTCTGCGGAGGGACACACCCAAAATAGCGAAGATTCCACGAGGCGCCCATCGCAAGCCCTCAGGGGTGGCGCGGAGGGGCCTCCCCTTCGCCCGAACACTCCCCGTAGGCAGGATACACGGCCTCCCGGAAAACGACTTGACAGGCGGGAAAGGCCGCGTATGATAGGACCAGGCCAACCGCCGGAATGGCACGGAGAGGCGATCCAGATCATGCGAATACGGGTGTACGCCACATTGCGAGATCTCCTGGGCACCGACGAGATCACGCTGGATCTCGATGGGAAGGCCACGGCACGTGAGGTGCTGCGCCGCCTGACCGCCCAGTACCCCGCCCTGTCCGAGAAGTTATGGGACGCAGACGGGAACCCCACCGGGTTCGTGCGGGTGCTCCTCAACGGACGCCTGCTGGAATATCTGGATGGGTTGGACACCCCCGTTGAAGACCGGGATGAGATGGGCCTGTTCCCACCGGTGGGTGGCGGATGACGAAACTGCGCCTGCGCGGCATCGGCCCCTGGCTGGTCGCGGAGTATCTCAAGGACCTCGGAGGTCAGGAGGCAGAGCCCGGACACATCGCCGGCCCGGACTGGGAGGCCCATATCACGACCGGGGACCCCATCCACGTCGGGGCCATCCGACTGGGCGTCACCGAGATCACGTTCACCGGTGAGCCTCGGGTCGTCGAGACGGTCGTGAGCCGGCTGAGGAAGAAGGTGTTACGCGCGGGCGGCTAACGGATCGGGAGGTGATCATGAGCAGAACCAACGGCAGCGCTTCCCCCATCGAGCTTACCGGGTTGATGGCCACCCCGGAGGAACAATGGCATCACCTGCGAAGCTTCCTGGATCTCAACCAGGCTGACATGGACGCCATGCTCCAGACGGTCGAGATCCTGATGCGACGCGGCCCGGAGCTGGTCGCCGGAGCCTACGACCATCTGCTTCGCTTCGAGGCGACGGCCGAGATCCTGGGATGGGAACAGGGGGCCGACCCGGAGCATCTGGCCGAGCGTCGTCGCTTCTTCACCGTGTGGCTGGCGCGTACGCTGGGCCTGGACATGAGCGATGACATGGCTCGCTACCTGTTCCGCGCGGGGAAGTACCATGCCGGGCATGGGCCTCGCCGCATCCACGTCCCCGAGATCTACGTGACCGGCGCGATCAGCCTGGTGCACGCGAACTTCGCCAGCTACCTGGCGGCCGAGATGCGGGACGCGGCCGCGGTCGCCCGAGCGCTGGCGGGGTGGAACAAGCTGCTCACCATGCACCTGCATCTGATGATGGCCGGCTATCGGGTCGCCCGGGCCCTGGACGAGGGAGAGTATCAGGTCACCGTGTCCCTATACGGCCGCATGCGACAGCTCACCCAGCGAGAGCGGCTGACCCTGCGCCTCGCTGCAGGGGCGCGCGGCGAGCACGTGCTGCACAAGTTCTTCAACTACTTCCCTGAGGCCCGAGAGGAGGTGTTCGACGTAAGCTGGGAGGGGGACTACCGCCTGGATGACCAGGGGACCCCCTGGATGACAGTCAACCGGGTATATCGCCCTCGCCGGGACTGGAATATCCGGCTGAATGGGCGCAACCTGGAGTACGTCGGCGGGCTGATGGCGCCCGTCCGCGATGGGGATGAGGTGAGCATCTTCCCTCCGGGCCGATAAGCCCATGGGGGGATAGAGAAAGGGGCGCACGGCCGTGCGCCCCTCGCCTCTGTCAAACATGTTCGGGGCCCGGCGGCGCCGAGCCCTCGCCGTCATCACAGGATCCCCAGCTCCTTCAGCTTGCTCTCCGGCACCACGCCGTTCTCCCAGCCGCGCACCCGATAGTACTCCTCCAGCATCTTATCCAGCTCGCAGACATGCCCCTTGGAACCTGGCTCCTGCGAGGGTTCCTCCAGGAAGCGGGCCGGGAGCGTATCATCCTTGCCGTCGAACCCGTTGAGGTTGTTGTAGTACCGCTCCAGGTTGTAGATCCGCTCGCCCGTCTTGAGCACATCGTCCGCGGTGGAGGGCACGCCCACGAAGGTCGAATACTGCTGGGCGTACTCCTCGGCGCCCTCGGCGAAGGCCGAGAACTTGCAGATGTCCAGGCTGTCGGAGAAGGCGTGGAGATCCTGCAGGGTCTTCAACAGCTCGCCCTTGCCCTCCCAGGCCAACGGATCGGTCTTCAACGGGATCAGGCCCAGCTCGCTGGCGGGGGTGTAGCCGCGCAGGTGGCAGGCGCCGCGATTGCTGGTCGCGTACGCCACGCCCATGCCCTTCAGGCCACGCGGATCGTAGGCAGGGATCCCCATCCCCTTGACGGCCATGGCCAGCTCGGGGTGCCCGAGCTTCTCCGCGGCGGCGCCTGTGCCCTCGGCCAGGATATCGCCGATCCCCTCCCGGAAGGCGACCTTGCGCATCAACTCTACCATGCCATGGGCATCCCCCCAGGCCAGGCCATCGCCGTTGGCATAGCCGCGCTCGGTGTACTCCATGTACAAGGCTAATACGTCCCCGATCTCGATGGCGTCATAGCCCCAGTCGTTGCATCGATCGATCATGTAGGCGATGGCACAGGCATCGTCGTTGCCACACATCGCGCCCAGGGACCAGGCGGGCTCGTACTCCAGGCTCTCCATGTGAACCTTGAAGTCGCCCTCTTTGACCTCGACCTCCTTCTTGCAGGCCACAGGACATGCATGGCACGTGGGATTCTTGACCAGGATGTGCTCCTTCACCCACTCGCCGCTGATCTTCTCGCCCTTCTCGCCGAAGCTGGTCGTCTGCGCGTTGCGCGTCGGCAGAGCGCCCATGTTGTTGGTGATGTTCATCAACACGTTGGTGCCATAGACGGAGAGGCCACCCTTGCGCGGGGCGGTCACGTTCGCCTCATCCATGATGGTGGCCAGCGCCCGCCGATGCGCCTCCCGGAAGCCGTCTCGGTCCTTCGGGCGCGGCCGATCCGCGTGCTTCCCCTTGATCACGATGGCCTTCAGCTTCTTGCTGCCGGCGACGCAGCCGGTGCCGCCTCGGCCGGATGCACGATCGTGTTCGTTGATCCAGCACGCGAACTTCACCAGCCGCTCCCCCGCCGGGCCGATCGCGAGGACGCTCAGATCGTCCTCGCCATGCCGCTCCTGGAGGATCTTGACCGTCTCATGGACGCCCTTGCCCCACAGGTCGCTGGCATCCCGCAGCTCCACCTGGCCATTCTCCACATAGGCATAGACGGGGTTCTCCGCCTTGCCCTTGAAGACCAGCCCGTCGAAGCCGGCCCACTTCAGCCGGGCAGCCGACCAACCGCCATGGTGGGAGTCGACGATGGTGCCCGTCAGGGGGGATTTGGTCACGATGGCCATGCGCCCGCTCATGTTGGCGTCCGTGCCGGTCAGCGGGCCGTTCATGAAGCACAAGATGTTGTCCGGAGACAGCGGATCCACCTGTGGACCGTTGTCGAAGACATACTTGACCCCCAACCCGCGCCCGCCGATGTACTTGAGCGCATCATCCTTGTCAATGGGCCTGTACTCGACCGTGCCACTCGTCAGGTCGATCCAGGCGACTCGGTTTGCATACCCGCCCAGTTCCATGATTCACCCCCTTACCATGTGCTTAGGACCTACCGTGGGACCGTACGATATGGAAAGCGGAGGACACAGACACGTACAACACGTGGCCAGATAGACGGAATGACAAAGAGGATTTCTGCAAGAACATTATACATCAAGCCCACGCGCCGTGCAAGGCGATATTCTGTCGCCCCTTCTCCGCTTCCCACCATCACTTGAACTCCCCGACGTTCTGACATATCATACCTTTCGGGCAGCGCGATCGGCCTACCGCACACCCTCACGCGAGGAGGAGAAGATGACCAACGTGTACCAGCATCTGGGCGTGTTCAGCGATTGGGTCGCCGCGGCCGGGCGGGTTCGACCGCTCTATCCCCCGGCCCCGCCAGGCCCTGAGACACAACAGAGGGTCCGAGAGGTCCTGGGATTCTCCCTGGGAGAGGAGCAGCCGTCCGATGTCCGCACGGAACGTCAATGGGAGCGCGACGGGCTCGTCGGGGAGGAGGTATCCTGGTCCGTCGGGTACGGCCCCCGCACGCACGCCTGGGTGCTCAAGCCCGCGGACGCGCCAGGGCCGCTGCCCGCCGTGCTCGCTCTGCATGACCATGGCGGGTTCAAGTTCTACGGCAAGGAGAAGATCGCGGATGGGCCGGAGGATCCCCAGCCCGTGGTGATCAGCCATCGCGAGCGGGCCTACGGCGGTCGGGCCTTCGCCAACGCGCTGGCCCAAGAGGGCTTCGTCGTGCTCGTCCACGACACGTTCCTGTGGGGCAGTCGACGATTCCCGCTGGAGATCATACCGGAGTGGGAACGGCAAATCGCCGAGAGCGCCCGATCGTTGTGGCAGGATCCATCAATCCCGGAGGAGGTCGGCCTCTACAACGCCGCGGCGGCGCTGCACGAGCACCTGGTGGAGAAGTATTGCTCCCTGCTGGGGACCACGCTGGCCGGAGTGGTCAGCTATGAGGATCGGGTGGCGGTGAACTATCTGCTGACGCGAGAGGACGTTATCCCCGAGCGCATCGGATGCGCCGGGCTGTCGGGCGGGGGATGCCGGGCCGCGCTGTTGCAGGCCACCTGCGATCGGATCGCCGCGGCCGTGATCGTGGGCATGATGAGCACGTACGAGCACCTGCTGGATCATAACGTCGCTTCGCACACGTGGATGTTCTTCCCGGCCACATGGGCCCGCTGTGGCGACTGGCCCGATCTGGCCGCGTGCCGGGCCCCTTCCCCGCTGATGGTCCAATATGATCTCGACGACGAGCTGTTCACCGAGGAGGGCATGCGCGCGGCGCACAGGCGTATCGCCGAGCACTATCGCAGCGTGGGAAGCCCGGAGAACTACGTCGGAGAATTCTACCCCGGCCCCCACAAGTTCGATCTGGAGATGCAGGCCGCAGCGTTCGCCTGGCTGAAGGCGCGCCTGTCCAATGGCGATTAGATCTCATGCATAGGAGAGGTTCTTCCATGAGCGACCGCTCGAACCGTCCGAACATCATCATCATGTACGCCGACGACCTGGGCTTTGGAGACGTCGGCTGCTATGGAGCGACCCATATCTCGACGCCCAATCTCGACCGGCTGGCCGGCCAGGGGCTGCGCTTCACCCAGGGGTACGCGACCGCCGCCACATGCACGCCATCCCGGTACAGCATCTTGACGGGCTCGTACCCGTGGCGGAATCCGAACGCCCACATCCTGCCGGGCGATGCGCCGCTGATCATCCCGCCCGGCTCCCCGACCCTGCCCGCGCTGCTGCGAGAGGCGGGATACACGACCGGCGTCGTCGGGAAGTGGCACCTCGGCATCGGCGAGGGGAATCCGGATTGGAACAAGCCGTTGCCTCACACGCCGCTGGACGTTGGGTTTGACATGTCCTACATTATGGCGGCCACGAACGATCGCGTCCCATGCGTCTATCTGGACGGGCGCAACGTGGACGGGTTGGATCCATCGGACCCCATCGAGGTGTCCTACGCGAGCGAGAACCCCTTCCCGGAGGTCCCCACCGGCCGCGATCACCCCGAGCTTCTGAAGATGAAGCCCAGCCACGGGCACGATATGACCATCGTCAACGGCGTGAGCCGCATCGGCTTCATGCGCGGCGGAAGGTCGGCTCTATGGGTTGACGAGGAGATGGCCGAGGTCTTCCTCGATAAGGCGCTATCTTTCATCGAGGAGAACAGGGAGCGGCCGTTCTTTCTCTATTACGCCTTCCATCAACCCCATGTGCCACGCCTTCCCGGCCCGCGCTTCGCGGGGGCGACCGACCTGGGGCCACGCGGCGATGTGATCGTGGAGATGGATTGGTGCGTCGGCCAGGTGTTGGACACGCTGGATCGGCTGGGGCTGTCCGGGGACACCATCGTCGTCTTCTCCAGCGACAACGGCCCGGTGCTGGATGATGGCTATCAGGATCGGGCCGTCGAGCTGTGCGATGGGCATCGGCCGGCCGGACCACTGCGCGGTGGGAAGTACAGCCTCTACGACGGCGGCACCCGCGTGCCCTTCATCCTGCGCTGGAGCGGCCGGGTGAAGCCGGGCGTGACGGACGCCATCGTCTGCCACGTGGACTTCCTCGCCTCCTTCGCCGCGCTGGTGGGGATAGAGCTGCCCCCCGATGCGGCCCCCGATAGCTTCAATGTCCTGCCGGCACTGCTCGGAGACAGCCGCGAGGGCCGGGAGGAACTGATCACGGAGGGGATCCACGCGAAGACCGTGCTCCGTCAGGGCGATTGGACCTTTATCCCGCCGTACCCGGGCCCGGCGGTCAGCCCCACGACGGGCATCGAGCTGGGGAACTCGGATGAGCCCCAGCTTTACGACCTGTCGAAGGATATCGGCCAGATCCGCAATGAGGCGGCCGAGCGCCCGGACATGGTCGAGCGCATGTGGAACCGGCTGCGGGAGATCCGCCGTGGAGGCCGAACGCGGCCTGAGGATATGTGATCACGGGTTTGCCAGCCGTCCGCTCCCCGACCCGGTTCTCCTCGGAAACCTTGCACCCCAGGCGGAAGATTGAGGAGGCCCCTATGGTCATACCGACATCTCCCCAAGACTCAGCAAGATGGCCATACTACGAGGACATCCTGTGGCTGCGGATCAACGCGCTGCGACGGCTGATCGCGGCCAGCATCGTGATCGGTGTCCTGTGGTACGCCTACCTGGGAGCGGTGCTGGAGATCGCCAATCCGGCGGTCTGGAGCGGCTCTATCGTCCTAACGGCCTCCAGCCTGCTCGCCCAATGGCTGCTACAGCGCCGTGGGTTCTCCTCGGCAACCACTATATATGTGCTGGGGGTGGCGCTGAGCATCATCCTGGCCGCCTGGGCCCACGCCGACCCTTCCTTCCTTCTGCTGCTCGCCCTGGTGGTGGGGATCGCCGGCCTGCTCATGAGTCCCGTCATGGGGTTTCTAACGGCAGCCCTGACCTCCGCGGCCCTCGTCATCAGCACCCAGGTGCTTCCCCCTTCTTTCATCCCACTATCCGTGGTGTGGAAGACGGCGATTTTCTCCTGGCTGATGGCGCTACTGTTATGGATCGCCATGTACCCGCTGCGCATGACGCTGCACTGGGCCTGGGTAAGCTACGAGCGCGCCCGGGAGCAAAGCGAGGCGCTGCGAGAACACAGGGGTCAGCTGAGCCGCACGCTAAAGGACCTCGACCTGGCCTATCGACGCCTGGAGACCATGGCCATCGAGTTGGAACGGGCCCGCCGGGCGGCAGATGAGGCTCGCCGCCTCAAGG
Organism: Chloroflexota bacterium; assembly: GCA_024277095.1. GTDB lineage: Bacteria > Chloroflexota > Anaerolineae > DUEN01 > DUEN01 > DUEN01. The sequence continues at coordinate 26,327 of JAJRVX010000571.1, read as the reverse complement.
CGGAGTTCGCCGCTAACATCAGCCACGAGCTCCGCACCCCGCTTAACCTCATCATCGGCTTCAGCGAGATGATGGCGCTGGCGCCTCATACCTACGGCGAGCCACTCCCCCCCGCCTATCGCGGCGACGTGCAGGCCATCTACCGTAATGCAAAGCACCTCTCCAACCTGATCGACGACGTCCTGGATCTGAGTCAGATCGAGGCTGGCCGCATGGGATTGGTCAAGGAGCCCATCTCCATCCTGAAAGTGATCGAGGAGGCCACCGCGACCGTGATCCACCTGTTCGAGAGCAAAGGGCTTTCCCTGGCCGTCGAGGCTCCAGAGGACCTCCCCCTTATTCAGGCCGATCGCACAAGGATCCGCCAGGTGTTGATCAACCTGCTGAACAACGCCGTTCGCTTCACCGATGAGGGCGGCGTGACCATCACCATCACATTCAACGACCATGAGGTCACGGTAGCCGTGGCCGATACCGGCATCGGCATCGCAGAGGAGGATCTGCCGAAGGTCTTCGAGGAGTTCCGACAGCTGGATGGGTCGATCCGACGCCGCGCGGGGGGTAGCGGGCTAGGGCTGGCCATCAGCAAGAAGTTCGTGGAGCTGCACGGAGGGCGGATGTGGGTAAAGAGCAAGGCGGGGCAGGGCGCCACCTTCTTCTTCAGCCTCCCCCTGCGCGAAGAGCTGATCACCAGCCACCTGCGGCCCGAATGGGAGAGCTGGGCTCAATTGCTCCCCAGCAAGGAGGGACAGAGGACCCTGGTGGTCATAGATCCGGAGCCTGGAACAGCCCGTCTGTTCGCCAGATATCTGGACGGCTATCGGGTTCTCCACGCCGCCAACGAGGACAAGGCCCGTCAGCTGGCAACCCACGAGCCCGTCCACGCCCTGGTCGTGATCTCCTCGTCTGGCGAGGCAGGCTGGATTCGACTTCGACAGGCTCGCGAAGGGCTCCCCAACATACCCGTGGTCGTCTGCACGCTACGCGGCGGGACGAGAGGCGACCGTCTGCCGGGGGTGATCACATACTTGGTCAAACCCGTCACCCGAGACCAGTTTCTGACGGCGTTGAGTCATCTGGGCAGGAACGTGCACAGCTTGCTGATCGTGGACGATGATCCGGAGGTGGTGCGCCTGCTGGTCCGCATGGTACAGGTCGCCCCCCGACCCTACCAGGTGTGGCGGGCCTATGGCGGGGCCCAGGCGCTGGACCTGCTGCGCCAGCATCGCCCTGACGCCGTCATCCTGGACCTCCTGATGCCAGAGGTGGACGGCTATACCGTGCTTGAGCACATGCAGGCCAACGAGCACCTGCAGGGGATTCCCGTCATCGTCGTGACAGCGAAGGGCCAGGAAGAGGAAGCGGTGATCACGGCCGGGCTGGTGGGGATCACCCGGAGAGAGGGGATGTCCATCGGTGAACTCATGCGGTGCCTGAAGGCCAGTCTGGACGCTTTACGCTCTCCGACACTGGTCCACACCGCGCCAGCGCAGTCAGAAGCGCCTGCTGCGTAACGGGCTTCGCCAGGAAATCAGTCGCCCCCAATGAGAGCGCCAAGTCCCGCTCCCGCAGCACCGAACAGACGATCACAGGGATGTCCCTGGTCGCCGGATGGTTCTTCAACGTCTGCAAGATCTCCCAGCCATCCTGCGTCGGCATCATGATGTCCAGCGTGATGGCATAGGGCCGGAGTTCTCGGGCCAGCCGAAGCGCCTCCTGGCTGGTAACGGCGCCCACAACCCGATACGCTCCCCCTCCCAGGTAACGCTGGAACAGCTGGATCACATCCGGGTTGTCATCGATCACCAGCACGGTCAGCGGACGGCGAATCGGCAGGGCAAGCCGAACGGTCAGCCCATCCCCTCTCACCACCTCCATCTGCCCCTCCTGCCGCTCGACGAGGCAACTGGCCACCGCCAATCGCCCCTTCTCCAGAGGGGATGTGGAGAAAGTCCCTTTTCCGGCGTAACGGATCATCAGGTCCAGCCGCGGCTCCCGCACGCGCCCGGTGATCTCGATCGAGCCGCCCTCCCCGTGATCCAAAAGATGCGTCAACACGTTGAAAAGGATCTGGCGCAACACCACCCGGTCCACGGACAGCGGAGGCAGATCCGGCGGCAGGGTTACCGCCAGGGAGGCGCGCCGTTGGGTGGCCAGCTCCGCGAGGGTGGAGAGAACCCCCCGCACCGTCGCCTCCACCGGCGTGAAACGATCGGAGTGGGCGGCGCTCAGCCGGGCGACCTCTTCATTGAGCAGGGAAGAGGGAAGCTCCACCTCCTCCCTCTCCAACCGATCGCGCAATCGCCGATGCCGCTCCCACAGCAGGTCGGTCAGCGCTTCCAGGCCCTTCACCTGCTCCCGCCGCAGTTGACGCGAGCTGATGGCCAACTCCCGGGCCACCTGGCTTGCCTCCATATTCTCCACATAGCGTAGATAGAGGGCAAGATAAGGGCGCCAGGCCGGCGAGGTCGGGGGAATCCGAGGGGACGGGCGAAGGGCCTCTATGCCCTCCAGCAGGACGCGGTGCAGGGTCTCTCCCCCCAGCGCCTGGCCGGAATCCGGGACCAGAAGCTCGGCAAGTGGGTGGCATTGAAGATAGGCGTGGTCGTACAGATGCCCCAACGCCTCTCTGACCAGCCGGGTAAAGGTGGAGCGGTCCATGCTCCCATTATGCCCACGGACGGAGGGGGTGTCAAACCTGTCCGATTTCTGTCCGCCGGATGGCCGCAGATGATAGACAAATACAGCATCGAGGGAATATCATGAGGGTGGTGGACTCTGGCGAGGACGCCTCCCCCAGCCCGGTTGAAAAAGCGCACCTCACTACTCACCGAGATCTCCAGGCCTCGATGGAGAGGGTGCCCTTTGCTACTCAAAGATTCCCATGTGGCTGCCCGATCGAGCATGGGAGCTCGGCTCCGTCGCCCTGTTCGCGTCGCTGCAGACCCGGAAAGCAGCACGAAACCTCCTTTCGCATCAGCTCCACAGCAGACCCTAACCCTATATCCCTTGAGAACGGATCAAAGCCCTTGACTCGGAGGAAGGCATGCCAGCAAGAGCCTCATCGGTACGCCCCCCAACCCAGCACCCGAGGCGCAAATTCCAGCTACGCCTGAGCCTCTCGCAACGAGAGGAGATCACCTTCTACCTGTTCCTCATCCCCTGGGCCATCGGCTTTGTGCTCTGGACAGCCGGCCCCATGCTCGCCTCTTTGATCCTTAGCTTCACTCGCTATGATGTGATCACCCCGCCCGTATTCGTAGGCCTCGAGAATTACATCGAGATTCTGAAAGATGAGCTCACGTGGAAGGCGCTGAAAGCGACTGCTTACTACACCTTTGGAGCGGTCGGGGTGACCGTGACTGGAGCCTTGACCATCGCCACCCTGCTCAACCAGAAGCTCCCCCTTCTCAGCATGTGGAGGACCATCTACTACCTGCCCGTGGTCACATCTGGCGTGGCCGTGGCCCTGCTGTGGATGTGGATCTTCCAACCCAACTTTGGCCTCGTCAACAACCTGCTCTGGAGCTGGTTCCATATCAAGGGACCTCAGTGGTTCTTCGATCCGAAATGGACCATCCCCACCTTCATCATCATGGCTTCCTGGGGGGTCGGCGGCCCTATGCTGATCTACCTGGCAGCCATGCAGGGTGTCCCCACTCCCCTCTACGAAGCGGCGATCATCGACGGCGCCAACGCTTTTCAGCGATACATCCACATCACGCTCCCCATGATCTCACCAGCGATCTTCTTCAACGTCGTCCTCTCCATCATCGGCTCCTTCCAGGTGTTCACACCAGCATTCGTGATCACGCAAGGCGGCCCCCAATACGCATCCTACTTCTTCGTCTACCATCTGTACCTACACGCATTCAACTACTTCGAGATGGGATACGCCTCCGGACTGGCGTGGGTCCTGTTCGTGGTGATCCTGGGATTCACGCTCCTGGTGTTTAGAGGTGGAGAGCGCTGGGTGTACTACGAAACAGGAGGGGCGTGATCCATGGGAACCGGATCAGGATCTCAGGTGTGGCATCGAGTTCTTCGAAGAGAGGAGACGGCCCCTCTGTTGGGTAAACGGGCCACGGAACGCATAGGGCGGATGATCGCAACTCTGTTGGTCGCCATCGGCGCGCTGGGGGTGCTCTTCCCCATCGTATGGATGCTATCCACTTCCTTGAAACCCAGCGGGGATGTCTTCCTGATGCCCCCGCGCTGGATCCCTCAACCCATCATGTGGTCTAACTATCCGGAAGCCCTGGACTTCATGAAGGCGAACCGGGTCTTTGCGAACTCCACCATCGTGGCAGTGCTGAGCGTGATCGGGGTCACCTTGTCCTCAGCCGTCACCGCCTATCCGTTCGCCCGACTGAGGGCACGAGGCAGCAATCTCCTCTTCTTCCTGGTGATCAGCGTCATGATGCTGCCCGCACAGGTCACGCTGATCCCCCAATTCCTGCTGTTCAGGAGCATTGGCTGGATCGACACGCTCCGCCCCCTTTTCGTGCCACGATTCTTCGGAGCACCTTACTTCATCTTCCTCCTGCGTCAGTTCTTCCGCACGATCCACAAGGATCTGGACGATGCGGCGATCATCGACGGGTGCAGCCATTTCGGCATCTTCTGGCGCATCATCCTCCCCCTATCCAAGCCAGCCCTTGGCGTCGTTGCCATTCAGGAATTCATCTGGCGCTGGAATGAGTTCCTCCATCCACTGATCTACCTGAACTCAACTGAGAAGTTCACGGTGGCGCTCGCGCTACGAAACTTCCAGGTGGCATACGGCGGTACCCCTTGGCATCTCCTCATGGCCGCCTCACTGGTCGCCTTGCTCCCCACCATATTGGTCTTCTTCATCGGACAGCGATTCTTCATCCAGGGAGTCGTGATCACGGGTGTCAAAGGATGAACCTCATCCGGCCAGTATAGAGAGAAAGGAGGTGACGAAACACCAGGAATCGATCACACACATCAAGGTATTCAAGCAGCGCGGGATCGTCCTACGGTCCCCCATCATAGTATCAGGAAGGAGGCTACGGTCATGACCATAGATAAACAACTCACACGCCGGGATTTCCTGCGATTGAGTGCGATCGTAGCAGGTGGCGCTCTGGCGGCCGCATGCCAGCCAGCAACCGCGCCTCCCACAGCCAAGGAGGAGGCGAAGCCCGAGGAAAAAGCGGAAGAAAAGATCGAATTGACCTGGCTCGTGCGTAGCCATCCCGTGGAGAATCCGTGGGAAGAAGACGTTGTCATCCCCGCTTTCCAGGAGCAGCATCCCAACGTGACGATCAACTTGGTTGTGACTCCTGGAAACGAGTGGAACGCGAAGACCATGGCTATGTACGCCGGAGGCACTCCCCCGGATGTGCATAACGGCATCGTAGGCACCTTCATTCAGCTCTACGCACAGGACAAAGTGCTAGAGCTCACCCCCCTCATTGAAGCAGACGGCTTTGACCTGGAGCCCTTCGGCCCGCTGGCCAAGGACCCAGACATGTGTCGCGGCGGCAAGCAATGGGCGTTGCCCATCCTGACCACGTTCGGATGTCCCATCTTCTACAACATGGACCTCTTTGATGAGGCGGGTCTGGAGTACCCACCCACGGACTGGCAGGATAAGAGCTGGACATGGGACAAGGTCCTCGAACTGGCCCTCCAGCTCACCAAGAACTACGGCACCGCCGACGCCGTCTACGGATTCAATGGGGGATCCCAATTCCATCAATGGGCCTACGCATGGGGCGGGGACTGCTGGACGAAGGATTGGTACGAGCATGGCATCTCCGAGGCGGGCTTCGTGGCGTCCAAGGAGACCATAGACGGGCTCACGTTCCGATACAAGCTCATCCACGAGTACAAAGTCATGCCCACCCCCAGTGACGCCGCCGCGCTGAACCAGCTCGGCAACCCGTTCAAAACCGGCCGACTAGCCATCGAGTGGACAGGCGGTTGGGGATACTGGAATTACTACGATATCACGGCCTTCAAGTGGGGCGTCGCCCCCTCGCCCTGGGGAGCCAGCAACAAAGTCGTCAACTGGACGGACTGCGTCCTTTCCCCTAAGGAAGGCAAGCATCCCGATATGGCGTGGGCGCTGATCAAATACCTAACGGGCAAGGAAGGGCAGACCGAATATGCCAAGGTCACCCACACGCCCCCCACACGCGTGGACGCCATAGACCCTTGGCTGGACTTTCTGACCCCCCTGGTGGGCTTGGAGCGAGATCAATTGAAGCAGGTGGCCTTGGGCTATCGCGATAACTATCAGGATAACTGGGCTCACTACGTCATCAACGCACGTGAGTATCAGAACATCCAAAGCCAAGAGGGCGATGTAATGTGGAGCGGCGAGAAGACGCCGGCCGAGCATATGCCCGAGGTGGAGGAGAAGATGAACAAGGCCTGCAAGAAGGCCTACGAAGAGTTCAAGAACACCCGCCTGATGTCGGATAGCCTCTGCCAACCGATCACCACATGATAGCGTGCCCGGCAAGGGAAACTAAAGAGGGAGGCTGCGAGGGGTCGAACCCGGCCTCCCTCCTTTTACATTCACTCACACGCCGGTACACATCTTCGGGCTTGGGGACGCGACAAGCGCCCCATGGCTTTCATCACCATAAAGGAGGGACGAGGTGTCATCATCCAAGCCCAACATCCTGCTGATCACCACGGATCAACAGCGGTTCGATACGGCTGGCCCTGCCGCGCCTTCTTTCATGAGGACACCACACTTCGACCACCTACGCCGGGAGGGGGTGCTCTTCTCCTCAGCATATGCCGATTGCCCTATCTGCGTCCCCTCTCGCATCTCGATCATGACGGGCAAATACGTCTTCTCTCACGGCATGGGCTCAAACGGCGAGACATCCCGCGTGATGGGGCGCGAGGGGACGCTCCCCACCCTCCTGCGGTCCCTGGGTTACCAGACCATCGCCATCGGCAAAATGCACTTCGGCCCGCAGCGAGTCCGACACGGATTCGATGAGATGATCCTGCCCGACGATTACTACCGGGAGATGAGGAGGTCTGGCCAAGTCTACCAGCCGATGCGCCACGGACTGGGCCAAAACGAGCTCTACCCCACTATGGCCACCGTCCCTGAGTGCCAGACGCTGACCTCATGGATCGCCGAGCAATGCGTGGAGTTCATCCGCGAACGCCGTGATCCCTCCGTCCCCTTCTTCCTGTGGTGTTCCTTCTCCAAGCCCCATCCGCCGCTGGACCCGCCAGAGCCATACTATTCCATGTATCGGGACTGCCCGATCCCCGAGCCCGTCTACGGCGATTGGAGCGAGGATGACCGATGCCCAGAGGCATTCAAACGCTTTCGGGAGATGCAATCCTACGACCTGGTGCCCCTCGAGATCGTCCGGGAAGCGCGCGCGGCCTATTACGGGCTCATCACGCAGATCGACTACAACATGGGGCGTATCTTCGCCGCCCTGCAGGATGTGGGTCTGTTCGACGATGCCCTGATCCTGTACACGTCCGATCACGGGGAGTTCCTCGGAGATCATCACGCCGGCTCAAAGGTGTTCTTCCATGAGCCTTCGGCCCACATCCCGTTTGTGCTTCGCATGCCCAAGAGCTGGGACAACCGTTGTCACGGCACGACGGTCCACGCGCTCGTCACCCTCGCCGATATCCTCCCCACCCTGATCCGGGCGGCGGGCGGCACGCCACCCGACGAGGTGGACGGACAGGATCTGATCGCCCTGGTCAGGGGGGAATCTCCGCCTCGTCCGTTCCTCGAGGCCACGGCCATGCGCGGCCATCAACCCGCCTACTTCGCCATCACGGACGGCCGCTGGAAATACATCTGGTATCCCGAGGGAGGGATTGAGCAGCTATTTGACCTGGAGACCGATCCCCAAGAGCTGCATGACCTGGCCGGCCTCCCGCAATACGACGCCGAGCGGCAACGGCTACGTGAGGAGATGAGCCGAAGACATCGAGAGCGAGGCTCCCAATTCATGGAAGAAGGGAAGCTAGTCTCCTTCCCGATCCAGGGGGAGGCGACGCGAGACAGGCGGAATCGGAGCTGGCCCGGCTATCACACAGACTACTATGAGGTGGATGTGCGGCACTGAGCTTCCATCGCACCGTGATCCGACCTCAGCCCACTCTAGCCCTCCGCCTGACTGGAGGACCACATATGCCTAAGCGTATCATGATCATCGGGTTGGATGGTGCATCCATTGACCTGACCGACAAATACATTCGGGACGGACGGCTGCCCAACATCGCCCGACTGATGGAATCGGGCTACAGCGCGCCGGGATTGGCGGCAATGCCCACCGCCACCAGCATCAACTGGACGACCATCGCCACGGGGGCCTGGCCGGGTACGCACGGCATCGTCGGCATGCGGGTCCATCTGCCCGGTCGGGGTCACCCTACCGAAGGCGTCACCGGCTTCGACACTAGCTTATGTCAAGCGGAATACTTATGGAACGCCGTCGAACGCGGTGACAAACTTCCGATTTTGCTGCGGTACACGTGCTCCTGGCCTCCCACGGTGACCACCGGTATCCAAGTTGATGGCGACGGCAAGTCCTGGACCCAGACGAACCCTAATCTGATCTGTCCCACGGCGGCCCACGCCAGCGGCGATGTCCCCCGAGCCTTAAAGCTGGAGGTACACCGCGCTGCAGGCTGGGAGGGGATCCCGGATTCCGAGGAGGCGCTGGAAGCGGAGCTTATCGTCCCGGCCTTTGGCGCACCCGGCGATAGCTCCCAGATCTGGCCAGACTGTCCGTTCTGGCACATGATCCCTATAGACAGCGGCGTGCGCTTCCACCTTCTCATCCGCAAAGGGCCGAGCGGGGACTATGAAACGGTCACCATCGCCAGGGAGAAGAACCTCGCCAGCGCTCTGAGCACGCTGCGCCCCGGGGAGTGGAGCGCGTTCGTATATGAGACGTTCACATCACGCCACGGGAGGCGCAAAGGGGCCATACGGTTCAAGCTGGTGACGTTAAGCCCCGATGGCCGGGAGATCACCCTCTTCTCGCCAGAGGTCTTCCTCTGCGATGGCATTTTCACGCGGCCGGAGAGCCTGGCTTCCGAACTGGTCGCCGCGGCTGGCCCCTATCTCGACGAGCCGGGACATGTGGGGCATTGCTTCCTCGGCTGGGTTCAAGAGGACACCTACTTCGAGCTGTTGGAATATCAGGCGCAGTGGTTCGTGAAGGCCGCCAAGTATCTCTTTGAACACAACGACTGGCACCTGTTCATGATGCAGGCTCACGGACTGGACTGGTCCATGCACGTCTTCACCGGCCATCACGGGATCGTGGTCGATCCCTACCCAGAGCCCTTGGAGTGGGTGGGCAGGAACTTCGAGATCTACGACCGGATGATCGGCGAGTTTATGGAGATGATGGACGACGACACGGCCATCATGGTCGTTTCCGATCACGGCGCTATCGAGACCAACGTCGATTTCGAGATCGAGGCGGCCTTCCAGGAAGCTGGCCTCCTCGCGCGAACGCCCGAGGGCAAGATCGACTGGACCCGCACGAAGGCCGTGCCCACGCACGAAGGCATCTGGGTGAACCTGGCCGGCCGCGATCCCGCCGGGATCGTCCAACCCGGCGAGGAATACGAGCGGGTGCGAGATCTCATCATCGCCCTGCTCTACGACACGCGCGACTGCGCCACGGGAAAGCGGAAGGTCGATCTGGCCTTACGTCGGGAGGACGCCCGGATCGTCGGCTTATACGGCGACCGGGTGCCCGATGTCATTCTCGCCCTCAATCCTCAATTCGGGGGCAACCACGGAGAATTACCAACAGTGAGATGGGGCGAGAGCTCCCTGCAATCCCTGTTCGTGATGGCCGGCCCGGGCATCCAAAGAGACGTGCGGGGCAAACCCTTCTGGCTGGTCGACATCGCTCCTACCGCCGCCTATCTCATTGGTGCTCCCAGGCCTCGAGATGCCGAGGGCGCCGTCCTGTTTGCAGGCCTGGAGCGAGACACCTGGTAGGGCATGTGCCCGCCGCGAGCCTGGCCGCTTTGCGTATCCCCATTCAGGCGACGTGCCGCTGGGGCATGTTGCCTGAAGGTTTCCCCTACCCTGATGCCCTCCGGGGAGATGGTAATGCAGGCGATGGGTCACCAAGCCCCCACCTCCTCGACCGCCCGGAGGGCCTGCCTCCATCAAACGTACCCCCTCCGTTCCTCAGTTCAATGCGACGCTCCTCCCATTGTGAAGCCCTGAGCGAAAGGGAAATTCTTGACGCGCCTCCTTCCCCTGTGTATTATATGTGATCGCGGGACTAAAAAATGGCTCGGAATCGACCACCGGTGATCACTCCGTAAGAACCCAACGATCCAACGAGCACGTCCGCTTTGGCTCAAGTAAACCCTCTCATCGCCGAAGGAAGGCTGAATCATGAGCTTGCATTCGCTGACCATGCGATTGATTCCCAAAAGCAAACTGGCGCGCCGTGAGGCGCTCTGGTTTTACGCCTTCATCTCGCCCTGGCTCATCGGCTTCCTGATCTTCACCCTGTATCCTATCATCGCCTCCGCTTACTTCAGCCTGACCATCTACGACATCGTGCGCGCGCCGAGATGGACGGGGTTGGGAAACTACGCGGAGCTCGTCCAGGATAAGCTCTTCTGGCAGTCGCTCAAAGTCACGTTCTACTACACGTTCCTGGCCGTGCCTCTGACCACGGTGGCCGCCCTTTCCCTGGCCCAGCTGCTCAACCAACGGGTGCCCTTCCTGGGCGTCTTCCGCACGGTCTACTATCTGCCCTCCATCGTCACAGGGGTGGCCGTCGCCTTGCTGTGGCAGTGGATCCTCAACCCCGAGTTCGGCCTGGTGAACTACCTGCTGTACGCCGTGTTCCGCATCCACGGCCCAGGGTGGTTCTACGACAAGGCCTGGGCGATCCCATCCTACGTGCTCATGAGCCTGTGGGGCCTGGGGGCGCCGCTGATCATCTATCTGGCCGCGCTGCAAAACGTCCCCACCGAATTGTACGAGGCGGCGGAGCTGGATGGCGCCGGGCCATGGAAGCGATTCCGCCACATCACCATCCCGATGATCTCGCCCGTGATCCTGTTCAATGTGATCGTGGGGATCATCGGCTCCTTCCAGGTCTTCACGCAGATCTACGTCATCACCCAGGGACGCGGGGGCCCACATTACGCCTCCCTGGTATACGTGCTGTATCTCTTCCAGAACGCGTTCCGGAACTTCCGCATGGGCTACGCCTCCGCACAGGCATGGATCCTGTTCTGGGTGATCTTCGGACTGACCATCCTGGCTCTCCGGGTCTCTCGCAGCCACGTCTACTACGAGAGCCCGGGAGAGAACATATAGGGGGAAATCATGGCAGAACGCACGCTTGCCCGCCCAGTGATCGTGCAGGCTGTCCCCTGGTGGCAGCGCCGTAGCGTACGCAGGAAGGCCACAACGATCGTGGCCACCATCATCGCGCTCATAGGGGCGGTCGTGGTGATGATCCCCTTCGTGTGGATGATCTCGACATCCCTGAAGACCAAATTCACCGCCCTGCAACTTCCTCCCCAGTGGATCCCGCGCCCGCCCCACTGGGAGAACTATCCAGATGCGCTGACGTTCTTGCCCTTCCATCTGTTCTTCCGCAACACGTTCATGTACGCCACGCTGACGGCTTTCGGGGAGACTCTGTCCTGTTCCCTGGTGGCCTATGGATTCGCTCGCCTGCGGGCGCCGGGCAAGAACGTGCTCTTCCTCATCGTGCTGGGCACGCTCATGCTCCCCTACCAGGTGACCATGATCCCGCAATACGTCCTCTTCAAGGTCCTGGGATGGATCGACACCTGGAAGCCGCTGATCGTGCCCACCTTCTTCGGCAGCGCTTATCTGATCTTCCTGTTGCGCCAGTTCTACATGAGCATCCACCAGGACATCGTGGATGCAGCGCGCATCGACGGTTGCTCTTATTTCGATATCTGGTGGCGCATCTTCGCTCCTCTATCACGCCCGGCCCTGATGACCGTGGCCATCCTGTCCTTCATGTACCACTGGAACGATTACCTGGGGCCGCTGATCTATCTGAGCACCACGGAGAAGTTGCCCGTCTCCGTAGGGCTGGCGAACTTCACAGCGGCATACGGCGGCACGCCATGGCACTGGCTTATGGCCGCCTCCGTGACAGCTGTGACGCCGTTGATCATCATCTTCTTCTTCATGCAACGTTACTTCATCCAGGGTATCGTGATCACCGGCGTCAAAGGATAAACGCACTCGACGAAACTCGCCTCCGACGGTCGGAGGCGATGGACCAGACTTCGAGGCGGGAAGTCCTCCGCCAATAGAAAGGGGGTGAGAATGCGGGTACGAAACGATGCTCTCGGCAGGATTCACCTCCGAGCAGTTTCACCCATCTGTTTCAATATCCAGTCCTAAGGAGGTATGAAAATGAAGGAGAAGCAGCTCAGTCGTCGAGAGTTTCTCCGTTTGGCAACAGTAGTGGGCGCCGGGGCCCTAGCCGCTGCCTGCGCGCCTGCCACACCCGCGCCGGCACAGCCATCGGCCGGGGAGGCGGCCAAGGAAGCCGCGAAAGAGGTCACCACCGTCACCTGGTACGTGCGCACCAGCCCGGAGGAGCAACCCTGGGAGAAGGAGATCGTCATCCCTGCCTTTGAGGAGGCCCATCCCGACATCAAGATCAACCTGGTCATCACGCCCTGGGATGACTTCGACACCAAGATGCAGGCGATGATCGCCGCCGGGGATCCTCCGGACATCTGGTCGCACTGGGGTCCGTCCGGCTTCCAGGACTACGTCATCCGTGGGCTGGTGGCCGATCAGACCCCCTTCATCGAGCGGGACAACTTCGACCTCTCCGACTTCGTGCCGGAGGTGCTGGACATCTACAAGGTCGAGGGCAAGTACTACGGCCTGCCCATCCTCACCGGTGCCTCTTACATCTTCTACAACAAGAAGATCTTCGACGAGGCCGGAGTGCCCTACCCGCCCACCGACTGGAACGACGCCAACTGGACCTTTGAGCAGTTCCTGGATACGGCTCAGAAACTGACGCAGAACCCGGACGACCCCACGAAGGCCATCTACGGCTTCCACGATGGCACCTGGCCGCTGGATGCCTGGCCGTGGATGTGGGGGCAGGACCTGTACCCCGAGGAGGCCTACAAGACCGGGTTCGCCTCGGAAGCCTACCTGGACAGCCCCAAGGCCATCGAGGCGTTCCAGGCCCGACAGGATCTGACCTTCAAGCACAAGGTCGCTCCGTCACCGGCGGCGACCGAGGCCCTCAGCGCGGGCGGCAACCCCTTCCACACCGGGCGCGTGGCCATGCAGGCCATCGGCGTCTGGGGCTGGTGGGTGCACAAGGGGCTGGAGGAGCAGTTCGACTTCGGCGTCGCCGCCCTGCCGATCGGTGCCGAGGGCCGCAAGGCCGTGATCTTCACCGATCCCTGGATGCTCTCCTCCAAGACCGACCATCCGGACGAGGCCTGGGAGTTCCTCAAGTACCTGGTCAGCAAGGACTCGCAGAAGGCATACATGGAGGCCGTGGGAGCCCCGCCGGTGCGCAAGTCGCTGCAGGCGGACTTCTTCAAGCTCTACCCCAGCATGACGCCTCAGGAGGCGGAGGAAGCCTTCATCGGCGGCGTCCAGCACGGCGCCGAGTCGCCGAACCACCTGCTGGTCCGCTTCGACCAGATCAACAACGTCATCACCTCGGCGCTCGACCCCGTCATGCTGGGCGAGAAGCCGGCGGCCGACGTCCTGCCCGAGGCGGACAAGGAGCTGGAGAAGACGCTGGAGCAGATCCGGCGGGAGTTCGGCCAGTAAGATCACCTTCGCAACCCAGCGATCGATGTCTCAGATGGGCAGCCCCTCGCCTGGGGGCTGCCCATCTTTCCGTCGGGGAACAACACCGTTTCGACCTTGCGCATTCGCAGGGGAACGAGTACGATATCTCCATGCGCACGCTCACACAGGAACGCGATCGAGCTACCCGGCCATGGGTGTCCGCTCCGGCGGTCTCCTCCCTGGTCCCCGTGGCGTTGGTCGCCCTCATGGCCATCGGGCTGGGACTGCGCCTCTACCAGGCGGCGAGCAAGAGCGTCTGGCTGGACGAGGCGTTCAGCATCTGGGTGGCCCGCCACAGCCCCCCCCAGATCCTGGCCTGGCTGGTGAAGATCGACCAGCATCCGCCCCTGTACTACCTGCTGCTCTCCGTCTGGATCCGCCTGTTCGGCTGGTGGGAGGCCCCAGCGCGCGCGTTCTCCGCCCTGTGGGGGGTCCTGACGATCCCGGTGATGTTCGCCATCGGACGCCGCCTGGGCGGCCTCGGGCTGGGCCTGGCGGCCGCCCTGTTGCTGACCTTCTCCCCCTTCCACGTCCAGTTCGCTCAGGAGATGCGGATGTACACCCTCCTGAGCTTCTGGACCGCCCTGGCGCTGTGGGGCCTGGTGACCGTGCTCACCGAGCCGGCGGCCCGCCAGCCGCTGGGCACTCACCTCGCCCGCGCCTGGCAGGCCCTGACGGGCGGCGGCGAGCAGGATGCGCATGACGAAGAGGCAGGCGGCGGCGAGGTCACGTCATCCACGGCAGACGAGGAGCAGACCTCCCCCTTCCTGGGGTATACGTCCCGGGTCAGCGCCCGGCAGGCCATCCAGCGTGCGGCCCGGTGGCGCCTGCCGCGCTGGCCCGAGCTGCGCCCGGATGTGGCCTGGCTCACGCTGGCGTGGGGATGCGCCGCCGCGGTGCTCACCCACAACACAGCCATCTTCCTGCCCCTGGGCGTGGGCCTGTTCCTGCTCGGATGGATCCTCTATCATCGCCCGCGGGAGGAAGGATTCACCCGAAACGCCCTGCTGGCGGCCGGGCTGTTCCTGCTGCTGTGGAGCCCCTGGCTGCCGGCGGCCGTCTACCAGGCGGTGGGGGTGATCCGCCGCTTCTGGATCCCTGCCCCCACGTGGAAGACGGTGCTGGACACGTTCCACACCTTCCACAGCGCCTTCCTGCCCGATCGCATCCCGCTGCGCTGGCTATGGGATCTGGTCTTCTTCGCCCTGGCGCTCCTGGGGATCGCGCACTGGCTCCTCCGCCCGGGCCATCGCTGGAAGGCCGCCCTGCTCATCACGCTGTTCCTGACGCCCATCGTCGGGGAGCTGCTCTTCAGCCTGCGCCGCCCCATCTTCTACTCGCGCACGCTCATCTGGGCCACGCTCCCCTACTATCTGCTCATCGCGTCCGGCATCATGGCGCTTCGATTCATCCCATACCAGGCCGTGACCCTGGTCATCCTGCTCACGCTGAACACCCTCTCGCTGAACAACTTCTATCTCCATTATCAGAAGGAGGGATGGGATCAGGCGGCCGCCTATGTGGCCTACCGGGCGCGCCCGGGCGACGTGATCCTGTTCAACGCCACATGGGTGCAGATCCCCTTCGACTACTACTTCGAGCGCTACAACCGCCCCATCGCCGAGCACGGCGTGCCGGTGGACCTGTTCGATCGAGGGGTGCTGGAGCCGCCCATGACGGAGGCAGACGTTCCCCGCCTCCAAAGGATCATTCGAGAACACGACCGGGTGTGGCTGGTATACAGCCACGACTGGTATACCGACCCGGAGAAGATCATCCCGCGGGTGCTGAACCGGGAGCTGAAGCGGGTGGACGAACGAAGGTTTGTGGGCATCCGAATCATCCTATACAGCGCTCGCTAGCGCGCTTTCACAGGACATCTTTGCGATGGAGAGTGGCGGAAAGGCTTTGAGGGGCTGCGCCCCTCATCGGAGTGCTCGCGAAAAACTCGGGCGAGCCGGGGAGACAAGCAAGGAGTGGCAGCTCCCACGCTGCCGCTGGTGGAGCATGGGAGCTCCGCCAGCTTGAAGAGAACACAGCTATCTGGGCCGGTTCCCGGGCATACTTCTCGTTTTCGCGTCTGGGGCGAGCGCCCCAACGATGTGACTGAGGCGATATCAGGACGATGCGGAAGATCGGGATCGCCTTCCTCAGTTTGATGCTGGTGCTGGACATCCTGGTGTGGGGCCTGACCTACCGGGCGGCGACCGCTCCCCCGCCGGAGGCGCTGCAGCAGGCCCAGAGCGCCGGTGCGCGGCCCGCGCCCCCCGTTCAGGCCAGGGGGGACGGCTTCGTGGAGACGCGCTCGCTCAACGGCACCTGGCGCTACCTGCAGACCGGCGCCGAGCTGAACATGGGCTACGAGAAGCCCGAGTACTCGGACGCCGACTGGCACGAGATGGACCTTCCCAACAACTGGTATCTGGCCGGCCTGAACTACCACGGGGTGATCTGGTTCCGTCGCCGGTTCACGGTGCCAAGGGAGTGGGAGGGACGCGCCGTCCGCCTGCGCTTCGAGGGCGTGGACTACTTCGCCGAGGTCTGGCTCAACGGTCAGCCCCTGGGCCGGCATGAGGGATACTTCCAGCCCTTCCAGTTCGACGTGCATGGCCTGCTGAACTACGGCGGCGAGAACGTCCTGGCCGTGCGGGTGAACAGCCCGTTCGAGGAGTATGGAACAGCCTGGCCTTACCACAAAGAGCTGATCAAGGGCGTCCTGAACCACCACGATACGCGGCCGGGAGGCGGCTGGGGGCCCGCGGGGCAGGAATACAATACCGGCGGCATCTGGAACGATGTGATGCTGGTCGCCTCCGACTTCCTGACGGTGGACGCGCTGCGCATCACGCCCGGCCCGGCCGCGGGCGATACCCTGAAGGAGGGCGCCGACGCCTCCATACAAGCCGAGGCCGTGATCTACAACCACAGCGACCGGCCCACCCCGGCGAAGGTCGTCCTGACCGTTGCCCCTTACTCCTTCCAGGACGATCGCCCCCCCACGGTGCTCACCCAGGAAGCCATCCTGCAGCCGGGGGAGAACGTCCTCATGATCCAGGGCACCGTGCCCTCGCCGCGCCTGTGGTGGCCCTGGGATATGGGCGATCCCAATCTCTACCAAGCGGAGCTGCGCGTGACCGTCCAGGGGCGCGCCGTGGCGGCGCGCCAGGAGACCTTCGGCTTCCGGCAGATCCGGGTCACCCCCCAGTGGGAATGGTACCTCAACGGCGTGCGCTTCTTCCCGCGCGGGACGAACTACATCGCGTCGCAGTGGCTGGCGGAGACGCTGGGCCCCCTGGAGCCTCCCCAGGCGATGGAGCCCATGCCCCCGCCGGAGATCGCCGCACGCGCGGGCAGCACCCCCTGGTTCCTGCGCGACGTGCAGATGATGCGAGAGGCCAACCTGAACTTCGTGCGCGTGCACGCCCACGTGCTGCCTCCCGCGTTCTACCGCGCCACCGACGCGCTGGGCATCCTGGTCTGGCAGGACTTTCCGCTGCAGTGGGGGTACTCGGACGCGCCCGGCTTCCACGACAACGCGCTGCGCCAGATGCAGGACATGATCGAGCTGCTCTACAACCACCCCAGCATCGTCGTCTGGAACGCGCACAACGAGTCGCCCTGGAGCGCCCAATGGATGGCCGACCGGATGCCGGATTACGATCCCAGCCAGAATCGGCGGCTGGACCGGCAGCTACAGGGTCTGGCCCGGAAGCTGGACCTCTCACGCTTCGCGCACGTCAACTCGGGGACGGGGGACGCGCACCCCTACCCCGGGTGGTACTACGGCCGCTGGCAGGACTTCGCCCAGACGCCCGGGGCACCGATGATCACGGAGTACGGCGCGCAGGCGCTGCCCAACGTGACGACCCTGCGCACGATGTTCACCGAGGAGGAGCTGGCGTACAACAGCGGCGAGGCGCGACAGCGCTGGGAATTCCATGACTTCCAGCCGCAGGAGACCTTCGAGATCGCCCGGATCGATCGGGGGGATACCATCGAGGCGTTCGTCTCCAACTCGCAGGCGTACCAGGCCAACCTGCTGCGCTTCGCGACGGAGGCATACCGCCGCCGCAAATACGAGCAGGTCCAGGGCATCTTCCAGTTCATGTTCGTGGATGACTGGCCGAGCATCACATGGGCCGTTGTCGACTACTACCGACGCCCCAAGCTCGGCTACGCCTATCTGCGGACGGCCATGCAACCGGTGCTCCCCAGCATCGACGCCGCGCTGCCCGACCGCCTGGACCGGGCCACATGGGTCTACCGGGATCCCACGCGGTTCTGGTTCACCCTTTGGGTGGTGAATGACCTGCACCGTCCCTTCCCGGGCGCCATGCTACGCTGGGAGATCCGCATGGGCGATCGCTCCGTGATGGGAGGACAGGAGCGTGTGGATATCCAGCCGGACGCCTCCCAGGAGATCACGACGATCACGAACCTGAGCCTGCCATCAGGCGATTACGAGCTGCGGGTGCAGTTGCTGAGCGCGACCGGCCAGCGCCTGGGGGAGAACCGGCTGGCCTTCCGGATCGCCGCAGTTGAATGATGGGGACCGCATTGTGAAGCTTGTTGACCGCAGGTGGAGCGTGGGAGATCCACCTGCTATGCGGAACACAACCTTCCGCATGACGTAACCTGACGCCGATGGGAACGTAAGGGAACCACATCATGGACGCGAAGGCAACAGGAGAGGGATGGGCGCGATGGGGGATCGCGGCGATCATACTCGTCGCCTTCCTCGGGCTGATGGCCTATCAGTACGCGCCGGCCTGGCTCCCCAAGGCATTCCGGCTGGCCCGGATCGGCCTCAGCCGGAGCGTCGAGCGCGTCTCCAGCCCCCACTTCGAGATCGATAACCGCTCGGAGGCCAGCCCGGAGCAGATCCAGAAGCTGCAGAACCTTCTCGAGGAGCAGTACGCCGTCCTGACCCGCTTCCTCCACCGGGAGCCACCGGGGCCGATCCAGGTGGAGGTGCTGCAAGAGGGGAACCTGCCCGCCCTCCCGGTCGACGGGCACCTGCAGCTCTCCTACAACGGGTACGTGGACACCGAGATGGCCGGGCTCGCGCTGGGAATCCTCATCGCGGGGAAGCCGGATCCGATCTTCGCGTCCGGCGGCGTGGCCCTGTACGCGCTGGAGGAGACGGACATGCTCCCCGTGTCCGTCCACCAGAAGAGCGACGCCTGGGTCACGTGGCTCGTGCAGAGGGACCAGCTGCTTCCGTTGGAGCAGGCGCTCGACGTGAGCTGGACCTCCCCGCCGGCGGATATCCTCCGCTCCGTGGTGGAGGGCGCCTCCTTCAGTCGATGGCTGGCCGCCCGGGCGGGATGGGACGCCTACTGGCAGTGGTTCGATGGGGCGGATTTCGAATCGACGTTCGGGATGCCGCTATCGGAGGCGGAGGCCGCGTGGCTGGCCGACGTCCTGGCGCAGGAGCTGGAGCCCCTCCCCTGCGGCGCGGCGCTCAGCGGCAGCCTTTCCCGGGTGGTCTGTCGAGAACTGGAGCGATAGCTGTATGTACTCGCTGTCCAATCTCATCGCCATCGCCTATTTCCGTGTCCGGGGAAACCTCGGCCACCGCCTCGCTCTGGCCCTGGGCGTGTTGCTGGCCGCGCTCGTCGTCAGTGCCAGCATCCTCTACGCCGAGGCCGCCGGCCTTGCCGTCCTGCGGGATCGGCTGTCGCAGGCCCAGACCCGGTACGATCTCATCATCAAGGGGACCCGAGAGCTGGTGGACCCCCGGAGCTACGAGGAGACCACCCGGCTCCTCTCGGAGCAGATCCCGACGGCCGTCGGGATCCCGATCACCGTCCAGGGTCGCCACGGCCTGTCGCGGTCGCTGGTCATGGTGCGCGAGGAGGAGCAGGCACGGGGCAACTATGTGAACCTCCCTCGGGCCCGGGTACAGTTTTACGCCGACTACCAGGGGCTGGTGGACGTCGTCGAGGGGCGATGGCCCGAGCCGGTATGGGATCCCCAGCGGGATCTGGAGGCGCTCGTCACCCGCGACTTCGCGGAGAAGATGAAGCTGTCCATCGGGGATCGGGTCCGCCTGGAGCTTTTCCAGGGGCAGGAGCGACCCCAGGGCGTGTGGGTGCGCGTCGTGGGTATCACCGCGCCGCGCGCCCAACCGGACCCCCGGGCCCTGTACTACGCCCCGCATTTCCTGGACGAAAGCTTTCTGGTCCCCGAGGAGACGTTCTTCCGCGCCCTGACCGTGGCCATCGTCCCGGCGCAGGCGGAGTTCACCTGGGTGTACAACCTGGACATCGGGCAGATCACCGTGGACAACGCCGCGGCCGTCCTGGCGGGCATCGACCGCTACCGATTCCTGGTGACCAGCCAGCTGGACGATATCCAGTTTCTGACCACCCTGGACAACGCGCTCCAGGACTACCGGAAGAACACAGCCATCCTGAGAGCGATGCTCCTGCTCTTCGGCGCGCCGGTGGTGGGCATCGCCTTCTACTACGTGGTGATGGCGGCCGGCCTCATCGTGTTCACCCAAAGAGAGGAGATCGGGGTGCTCAAGAGCCGGGGCGCCAGCACCTCCCAGATCCTCCTCCTCTATCTCTTCGAGATATTCGCCCTGGCTCTGCTCGCCGTCCTGATCGTGCCCCCGCTGGCGATCCCGGTCGCCCAGGCCATCGCCCACGCCAGCAGCTTCCTGCGGTTCGATCTGCCTCGCTCGGTGCCTGTGACACTGCGCCCGGCCATTCGCGGGTACGTGCTACTGACCGCCCTGCTGGCCGGCCTGGCCATCCTCCTGCCCGTGGTTCGGGCCTCCCGGGAGAGCATCGTGACGGTGAAGCAAAGCCGCGCCCGCCCACGGGAAACCCGGTTAGCCCACCGCGTCTACCTGGATATCCTGCTGCTGATCCTGGCGGCGATCGGCTACCGCACGCTGACCCAGAGCGGGTCCATCGTCACGCGAGGGTCGGGCGGCGAGCTTCAGATCGATCCATTGCTGCTGGCCACGCCCGTGGTAGCGGCCGCCGGGCTGGGGCTCTTCTTCCTGCGCGTGGCGCCGTGGCTCCTGCGTGGCCTGGCGTGGATGGCCGCGCACTCGGACGGGCTGATCCTGGTCACCGCCTGGCGGGAGCTGAGCCGGCGCAGCGACGTGGCCTACGGGAGCCTGCTCCTGCTGCTGATCTTCACGCTGGCATTGGGGCTGTTCACCGCCTCCGTAGCGGGCACCTTCGACCTGAACTACGCCCATCAGGCCCTCTACCGCGCGGGGACGGATCTACGCGTGAGCCATTTCAACTTCGAGGCGCTGCGTTGGGAGATCAAGCCACTGGATTGGTACACCTCGCTGCCCGGCGTGCGGGCGGTCAGCCCGGCCCTGCGTGTCCGTCTGGTGGGGCGGCCCGCCGAGGTCCGGGCGAAGGGCACTCTGCTGGCCGTGGACCCTGAGACCTTTGCGGAGGCCGCGTGGTGGCGGGACGACTTCGCCTCCACGTCTCTGGATGCCCTGCTGGACGCCCTGCGGCAAAACCCCAGGGGTGTATGGGCCAGCCAGGGCTTCGGCCGCCGGTACCGACTGCAGCCGGGCGATTCCTTTGACATGGACGTGGACGGGATACGCGTGGACTTCGTCTTCCTGGGGGAGATCCGCTACTTCCCCACGCTGGATCCGACGAAGGGGGACTTCGTCGTCGCGAACCTGAACTACGTCCAGGAGGCCACGGGGTTCCCGCCCGGGGAGGCCTGGCTGAAGATCTCGGGCGGCCAGCGCGCCCGAGAGCGCGTGAAGGCGATCCTGAACGGCCTGGGGGACACGCTCAACCTGGCGGACGGACACGAGCTCGCGGGCATTCGTGGCGACGACCCGCTGCGCACGGGGCTCTTTGGGGCGCTCTCCATCGGGTTTATCGTGGCCACATTGCTTAGCGTCCTGGGGTTCCTCCTGTATGCCTATGTGACCATCCGGGCGCGCATGCTGCAGTTCGGCGTCCTGCGGGCGCAGGGACTCCTCTCCGGGCAGCTGGCCGCCCTGCTGGCCGTGGAGCAGATCACCCTGGTGGGGCTGGGTGTGCTCACCGGCACGGCGCTAGGAGTGGGCAGCTCCGATCTCTTCACCCGCTTCCTGCGCGTCAGCATCATCGCCCGGGAGGCCGTCCCGCCCTTCCAGATCGTCACCCCCTGGGGACTGATGGCCCGCGTGTACCTGATCCTGGCGCTGATCCTGCTAGCCGGGCTCGTGACCACCATGATGATGCTGCGGCGCCTGCAGGTCTACGCGATCCTGCGGCTGGGGGAGGCATGAGATGAGCACGCCCCTGGTGATCTGCGAAGAACTGGTGAAGATCTATCAATACGACGGCGTGGAAACCCTGGCCCTGAACGGGCTGAACCTGGAGGTATACGAGGGCGAGGTGCTGGCCATCGTTGGCCCCAGCGGATCGGGGAAGAGCACCCTGATGAACATCCTGGGCGGGCTGGACCGCCCCACATCCGGCAAGGTCACGGTGGGAGATATCGATCTGCTGTCCCTTGATGACGCCGGGCTGGTGCGATACCGCCGGGAGGTGGTCGGGTTCGTCTGGCAACAGAACGCCCGCAACCTCCTCCCCTACCTGACGGCGCTGGAGAACGTCTGTGTGCCCATGCGGCTGGCTGGGCTTCCCCGACACGAGCAGCTATCCCGGGCCTGGGCATTGCTGGAGGCGGTGAGCCTGGAGGATCGCGCCCATCATCGCCTGATGGCGCTTTCCGGCGGGGAACAGCAGCGGGTGGCCATCGCCATCGCCCTGGCCAACAGCCCCGCGCTCCTGCTGGCCGACGAGCCCACCGGGTCTGTGGACAGCGAGACGGCCGCCCAGATCATCGATCTGTTTCGGCACCTGGGACACGCCTTCGGCGTCACCGTCGTCATCGTGACCCACGATCTGCTGGTCGCCCAGCACACCGATCGGGCGGTGGAGATCCGGGACGGGCGCACATCCTTCGAGCGGGTGCGGCGCGGCAGGACGATGTTCGACGAGTATCTGATCGTGGACGAGGATGGACGCGTGCGGCTGCCCCCACACATCATCGAGCAACTGCGCATCGGCCGGCGCGTTCGCGCCCACCTGCGAGGGGACCACCTGGAACTCTGGCCGGTGAGAGAGGAGTAGCGAGGAGACGATGAAGAAGATCACCGTACACATGATCGGTCAGGCTCACCTGGACCCCGTGTGGCTCTGGCGTTGGACGGAGGGCCGGGCCGAGGCGTTGGCCACCAGCCCGTCGGCGGTGGATCGGCTGCACGAGTACCCCGATTTCCACTTCACCCGGGGGGAGGCTCAGGTCTACCAGTGGATCGAGTGGGAGAACCCCGAGCTCTTCCGCCAGATCCTGGACTTCATCCGCCAGGGCCGCTGGCACGTCGTCAACGGTATGATCGTGCAGCCGGACATGAACCTGCCCCAGGGCGAATCCTTCGTGCGTCAGATCCTGCTGGGCAAGATCTACATGCGCGAGCACCTGGGCGTGGAGCCGCACATCGCCTATTGCGTGGACAGCTTCGGACACGCGGGCACGCTGCCCCAGATCCTCAAGAAGTGCGGCTTCGACGCCTACGTCTTCATGCGGCCCGGCCCCCACGAGAAGGAGCTTCCCGCCAATGTCTTCCGGTGGCAGGCGCCCGACGGCAGCCGCGTGCTGGCCTTCCGCATCATCCCTTCCTATGCGACCCGGCCGCAGGACCACTCAGAGCACATCTCGGAGGCCATCGAGGCGACCCCATCGCAGCTCTCCCACACCATGTGCTTCTTCGGCGTGGGCAACCACGGAGGCGGCCCCACCAAGCAGCAGATCGAGAACATCCAGGCCATCGCCCGTTCCCGAAACGATGTGGAGATCCAATTCAGCTCGCCCGAGGCCTACTTCGCGGCCATCGCTCCCCAGGCGGAGGCCCTGCCGGTGGTGGCCGAGGAGCTGCAGTTCCACGCTGTAGGCTGCTACTCCGTCGTCAGCGCGCTGAAGCGTGCCCACCGCCAGGCGGAGTGTAGCCTGCTGGTGGCGGAGCGTATGGCCGCCCTGGCGGAGCTGTGGGCCGATCGGCCGGCGCCCCGGGAGCGGCTGAGCGCCCTCTGGCATGACCTCTGCTTCAATCAGTTTCACGATATCCTGGGAGGCACATCCACCAAGGAAGCGACCGATGAAGCCATCATGGCCTTCGGTCGGGCCATCCTGGGCGCCAGGGAGATCGCCGACGACGCCGGTCGTGCCATCGCCGCCCGGGTGAACACCGCCGGCCCCGGCGGCACGGTGGTGCTCTTCAACCCGTTCGCCGAGCCCATCACGCCATACGTGGAATACGAGCCGTGGACGGACAGGCGCCCCTGGGAGGCGGAGGGATGGGGGCTGGTCGATGAGAAAGGCCATCCTGTCCCATACCAACTGATCGAGACTCACGAGGCCCTCTCCACCCCGCGCCGCGGCATCAAGCGGCTCGTCTTCCAGGCCGAGCTGCCCCCTCTGGGATACCGCGTCTACCGATTCATGCCGAATGCCCCGCGAGCCGCCATCGACGAGGGGGACGTGTGGGCGACGACGACCACGCTGGAGAACGATCGTCTGGTCCTCCGCCTGGATCCTGACACGGGGAACATCATCTCCTGCATGGATAAGGACAGCGGACTAGAGCTGGTGGGCCCGGAGGGATGGAACGTGCCCCAGGTCCTGAAGGACACCAGCGATACCTGGTCCCACGGCGTGCAACGCTTCGACCAGGTGATCGGCACCTTCGGAAACGCGCGGATCACCGTCTGCGACAACGGCCCCCTCCAGGCCTCGATCCTGGTGGAGCGCCACCATGAGGAGAACGTCTGGTTGCAACAGATCATCCTGCGTCGGGGGGAGGCCGAGATCCTGATGCGCAACTGGTTGACCTGGCAGGGACACTGGACCATGCTGAAGCTGGCCTTCGACGTGCCCGTCGATGCCCCCCAGGCCGCCCACGACATCCCCTTCGGCTGGTGCTACCGCCCCTGCGACGGGAGCGAGGTCCCCACCCAGATGTGGATGGACGTCAGCGGCCCGGCCCGGGATCGGCCCGACCAGGTGATCGGGCTGGCGGTGCTCGACGACGGCAAATATGGCTGCGATGTGCGGGGCAGCGTGATGCGGCTGACGATCCTGCGCAGCCCGCCCTATGCCTACCACATCCCCCATCCCATCGGCACCAAACATCGCTACGACTGGATCGACCAGGGCCAGCAGGAGTTCACCCTGGTGCTCCGGCCCCATGTGGGCGATTGGCGTGACGCGGGGATTGTGCGCCGAGCGAGGGAGCTCAACCTGCCCCTCGTGCCGATCACCATGCACTGTCATGAGGGGGAGTTGCCGCCTGCGGCCTCGCTGATGGAGATCACGTCGCCGGAGATGGAACTCACGGCGTTGAAGCCGGCCGAGGACGGCGATGGGTACATCGTGCGCGTCGTCGATCGTCACGGCCGCGGGGGTAAAGGGGAGCTACGGTGGCGGGAGGAGCGATTCCCGCTGAGCCTCGCCCCCTTCGAGGTGGTGACGCTGCGATTAGCCCATCGCGAGGGCCGCTGGCAAGCCATTCCCTGCGACATGATCGAACGAGCGCTGAAGGGATCATCCCAAGCGAGAGAGCCCATTATCGACGTTCCTGATAAGCCTTGATCTTCTCATATAGTGTCGCTACCGTTTCATCACGGAAGTGCTCGTCTCGCCAACGCAGGTAATCACCATGTCCTACTTGCCAATTGGCCCAGAAACGAGCGACCTTAGACGGACTCAGATGCTGCAACAACACCTGATATGCTTCCCGTAACACCTCGCCTTCGGCGAGAACTTTGGTGTCCATTATCCTTCTCCCATCACATTCTGAACAAATTCCACTGGGGTGCAGATTTGCAATGTGCCGGAGCTACGCCGATAGCGTTGTCGGAGTCGATCATCACAGGTGATAAAATAATCCACCTTGGCGGCCTCGGCGCAAGCGACATGCAACGCATCGAGTGCCTTCAGTCCATGCTGTTCCAATTCTATAGCCCTTTGTTGGATTGCTTCATCGATCGGCTGATCCCGTTGAGCAAGTTGAACACATCGTTCAACCCAGCTACGAGCCAGAGTATCCGGATTCTGACTATTCTCGTAAGCAATAACGGCTGATGTGACGAGAACCACAGAACCTTCCTCGACCATCTGCAGGATGATCGAAAAAGCGAGCGTCTCTAGCCAGACACGAGGCTGCGTTTGGTCATCAAACGGTCTATTGTATACGCATGTATCCAGGTAAATTTGAAGGGCCACCCAACACCTCAAAGGAATGTTTCCTTTCTAGCTAGATTTTGATGATAACCTACGTTTTCCAAATACGCAACTGTTTTGGTAGGTATCCGCGAAACCGTGATTGGGTCTGAAAGTTGAAAAAATTGGCGGGGTCGATAGCATACCCATATCCATCTCCAACCAAGGAGGGATGCTATGGACCCCACCCAGGTATTCTGCCCCAACGAGGCCTGTCCGG
>JAJRVX010000570.1:0-5357 GCA_024277095.1 Chloroflexota bacterium | reverse complement strand
GGCGGCGCTTCTTCTCCTCGGGCGGGACATCGTCCGTCATACGGCGGGCGGCGACGGTGCCGGGACGTGGGGAGTACATGGCCAGGTGGGCTTTGTCCAGCCGCAGCTCCGCCAGGATATCGTACGTGTGCTGGAATTGCGCCTCGGTCTCGCCGGGGAACCCGACGATAACGTCCGTGTGGATGGCGACGCCGGGGATGCGCTCACGGATGCGAGCGATGAGCGCCCGGTAGTCGTCGGCCGTGTACCCCCGGCGCATGTTTGCCAGCACCTCATCGTCCCCGGCCTGAATGGGGACCTCGATCACCTCGCACACCTTGGGCAGGGTGGCCACGGCGTCCAGGATGCGGTCGCTCATGTAGTTCGGATGGGAGGTCAGGAACCGGATACGCCACAGCCCCTCGACCTCGTGCACGGCGTGGAGCAGGTCGGCCAGGTCGGGGCCGCCGGTATCGTACCCGTAGCGATCCACGATCTGGCCCAGCAGAGTCACCTCTCGCACGCCCTGGGCGACCAGATCTCGCACCTCGGCGACGATGTCCTCCAGCGGGCGGCTGCGCTCGACGCCGCGACGGTAGGGGATGATGCAGAAGGTGCAGGCGTGGGAGCAGCCGTAGACGACCGGGACGTGGGCGGTCACCGGGGCCTCCCCGCCCAACGCCAGGTGACGCACCGTCTGGGTCACGGAGGCCGTGTCCTGCCAGGTATGGCGGCGGATAGTCTCCAGTTGCTCGGCGGCGGCCGCCTCCGCGTCCAGGCTGTCCCCCGTCAGGCGCTCCAGAAGTGGGCTCGGGTCGGAGGGGGGCATGAAGACGTCGACGAACGGGAAACGCTCCTGCAGCTGGGGCGATGGCTTCACGCCCACCAGGCAGCCCATCACGGCGATGATCGCGTCCGGCCGGCGCCGCTTGATGGGCTTGAGCGAGTTGATCCGGCCCACGGCCTTGTCCTCGGCGCCCTGACGCACCACGCAGGTGTTGAGGACGACCACGTCCGCCTGCTCCGCCTGTCGGGTGGGCTCGTAGCCCAGCGCCTCCAGGCAGGCGGCCACATGCGCCGAGTCCGCCTCGTTCATCTGGCAGCCGATGGTCCAGATATGGTAGCGTTTCCTGCTCATCTCCCCTCCGGTGGTCCGGCTTCGTAGCGTCTCATTCCCCATCGCTGTCAGGCTTCCTCGCCTCTCCTGAGATGATCGCCATGTAGGCCCTTCCCCACACCTCGCTCCATCCCATGCGCAGCTCCGCCACATGTCGCTCTCGTGTGCTCATGTTCTCCCACTCGGGAAGGGTGGGCTTCTCCCGGATATCGCCTAGCGGGCGGAATTGCTCGTCGAAGAAGGCGATGACCGGGATGCTGCGATATCGTCCCTCTTTCAGATATTGATCCATGAGGTCTGGGTTCGCCTCTCGCTTGAACACGCGTGCGTCCAGGCGGCCGTTGCTCAGCTCGTTACACTGGGTCAGCACGGCCAGCGCGGGCGGCGCGGCCGGGCACCAATCCTCGGTGAGGATCATGACATGTAGGGGGGCGGAGAGGTTCTGGAAGAACGTTTTCACCTCATCGGAAAGCTTCACATCCTGCAGCCGGCGCAGGATCCGGCCTCGTGCTCTGGAAGTCTCGATATATTCGGCCAGCGGCATGCCCTGGCTCCAACGTTCTGCGTTCACCGCGCGTCCTCCGATTTTGATGATTTTGCTTTGTTTATTGTATCTAAGTTCGCGGGTGCGGGCAAACGGTGATGCCACGCGGTAGCGCATCTTGTTCGGTGGAAATGCGACGGGAGCTTTGGGGAGTCGCGCCTCCAAAAGGAACTCCCCGGTTTTCGCCTCTCACCTGCCTTGCCCACCCGGATCTGGCCGGGACCTGGGCGCGCGCTGGCTGATGGAAGGGGCGGTTATCGCCGTCCCGTGGCAGCGATCACCTCGGCCGGCTGTAGCGCTCGCTTGCCCTTCAGCACGCGCTTCAGGAACTGCCCCGTGTAGGACTTCTCCACCTCCGCCACCTGCTCCGGGGTGCCCTCGGCGATCACCCAGCCGCCCTTGTCGCCGCCCTCCGGCCCCAAATCGATGATCCAGTCCGCGTGTTTGATGACGTCCATGTTGTGCTCGATCACCAGGACGGTGTTCCCCTGGTCGACCAGCCGGTCTAGGACGGACAGGAGGCGGGCGATATCGGCGAAATGCAGGCCGGTGGTCGGCTCGTCCAGGATGTAGAGGGTGCGCCCGGTGGCCCGGCGGCTCAGCTCCTTGCTGAGCTTGACGCGCTGCGCCTCGCCGCCGGACAGGGTCGTGGCCGGCTGTCCCAGCTTGATGTACCCCAGGCCGACGTCATACAGGGTTTGCAGCTTGTTGCGGATGCGCGGGATATTCTTGAAGAACTCCATGGCCTCTTCCACGGTCATGTCCAGCACGTCGGCGATGGATTTGTCGCGATATTTGATCTCCAGCGCCTCCCGGTTGTACCGCCGGCCGTGGCACACCTCGCATGGGACGTACACGTCGGGCAGGAACTGCATCTCGATCTTGATGATACCGTCGCCCTGACAGGCCTCGCAGCGACCGCCCTTGACGTTGAAGGAGAACCGTCCGGGGCGGTAGCCACGCGCCCGCGCCTCCGGCAGGCTGGCGAACAGCTCCCGAATGTAGGTGAAGACCCCGGTGTAGGTGGCCGGATTCGATCGGGGTGTGCGCCCGATGGGGGATTGGTCGATGTCGATGACCTTGTCCAGGTTCTCCACCCCCAGGATAGCCTCGTGCTTGCCCGGTTTCTCCTTGGCCCGGTAGAGGATCTGCGCCAGGCGCCGGTATAGCACGTCGATGATCAGCGTGGACTTGCCGGATCCTGACACGCCGGTGATCACCACCAGCTTGCCCAGCGGGATGCGCACGTCGATGTGCTTCAGGTTGTGCTCGCTGGCGCCCTTGATGATCAGGTATTGCCCGTTGCCCGGCCGACGCGCCTCTGGGGCCGGGATCTCCTTATCGCCGCGCAGGTAGGCGGCCGTCAGCGAATCCGGACATCGCAGGAACTCCTCCAACGGCGCCGAGCAGACCACGTGGCCGCCCTTCTCGCCGGCCCCCGGACCCAGATCGACGATCCAATCGGCGGCGCGCATCATCTCCTCGTCGTGCTCCACCACCAGGACCGTGTTGCCCAGATCACGCAGCCCCGCGAGCGTGCGGATCAGCCGGGCGTTGTCACGTTGATGCAACCCGATGGATGGCTCGTCCAGGATGTAGAGCACCCCCATGAGCTGGGAGCCGATCTGGGTGGCCAGGCGGATGCGTTGCGCCTCGCCGCCGCTAAGGGTGTTGGCCGCCCGGTCCAGGGTCAGGTAGTCCAGGCCCACGTCCGCCATGAAGCCGAGCCGGGCGTGAAGCTCCTTCAGGATCTGGCGGGCGATGGTGTACTCGCGCTGCGTCAGCGGCGAATCGGACGGCACGCGCGTGGGATCGCCCTCGTCCTGGGTGCCCTGTAACCACTCGATGAACTGGAGCGCCTCCGTCACGGACATGCGCGTGATGTCGTGGATATTCTTTCCTGCGATGGTGACCGCCAGGGCCTCGGGGCGCAGCCGCTTTCCCTCGCACGCCGGGCAGGGGCGGCTCGACATGAAGCGCTCCAGCTCGCTCTTCACGTAATCGGATGTCGTCTCCCGGTATCGACGCTGGAGGTGGGGGATTACCCCCTCGAAGAACGTCTCGTATGTGCGCACGTGGCCTTGCGAGTTACGGTAGCGAATGGTGATGGTGTCGCCTCTGCGCCCGCCGTACATGAGGATATTCTTCTGTCGGGCGCTCAACTCACGATAGGGCACCCGCATGGGGATCTCGTAGTACTCGCAGACGGCGCGCAGCAGCTGACTGTAATACGTCTCGCCCTGTCCCTGGCGCGGCGCCCATCCCGGCGCTTTGATCGCCCCTTCGGCCAGGGAGAGTGATGGATCGGGCACGATCAGGTCCGGGTCGAACTCCAGCTGGCTGCCCAGGCCGGTGCAGACCGGGCAAGCCCCATGTGGGCTGTTGAACGAGAAAGTGCGTGGCTCGATCTCCGGCAGGCTGATGCCGCAGTAGGCGCACGCGTAATGCTCCGAGAAGATGCGATCGCGCGGCGGGTCGTGGGTGACGTCGCTGACCACCATCACGCCGTCGCCCATGCGCAGAGCGGTCTCCACCGAGTCGGCCAGCCGGGTGCGATCCAGCCCGGCGGGCTCATTGCCGTTGCTGGGAGGGCCTGGTTTGCGCACGATCAGCCGGTCCACCACCGCCTCGATGGTGTGATTCTTATAGCGGTCCAGCTCGATGTCCTCATCGACCTCCCGGATCACGCCGTCCACCAGAACGCGCACGAAGCCGGCCTTGCGGATATCCTCGAAGATCCCCTTGTGCTCGCCCTTGCGATCCTTGATCAGCGGCGCCAGGATCAGGATGCGGCTGCCCTCCGGATAGTCCATGATGGCGTCCACGATCTGCTCGACCGTTTGGGCGGAGATCTCCCGGCCGCACTGCGGGCAGTGGGGGATGCCGATGCGGGCGAACAGAAGGCGCAGGTAGTCGTACACCTCGGTCACCGTGCCCACGGTGGAGCGCGGGTTCCGGGAGGTGCCCTTCTGGTCGATGGAGATCGCCGGGCTCAGCCCCTCGATCTGATCCACGTCCGGCTTCTCCATCAGCCCGAGGAACTGGCGCGCGTAGGCGGAGAGCGATTCGACGTAGCGGCGTTGTCCCTCCGCATAGATGGTATCGAAGGCCAGGCTGGACTTGCCCGACCCGGACAGCCCTGTAATGACCACCAGCTTGTCGCGGGGGATCTCCACGTCGATGTTCTTCAGGTTATGTTCTCGTGCCCCGCGAACGATCAATCGATCTTGTGCCATCGTTTGTCCTTATCTCTGCCCCACCCCTGGTGTGGTTTCCGATCTCTTGACCGCCAACCACCGCTCGGATCTTCTCGTCGCTTTTCCATGGCTTTCCCGCGAGGGTTGTAGGCGTGCGCTCATCTCATTGTGCCATGCGGGATGGCCTCGCCAGCTGATGCCGCAACGTTACATTTTAGCACGGTTGCGGGGAAACCCAAAACCGGTTCGTTGCGAGGTCAGGGCTTTTTCAAAGTCAGTGATGAAGGGGGCTCAACGGTGGGTGGTGGCGGCGGCGCAGCTCCGCTGCGCCGCCGCCACCACCCATTCTCAGGTCCCCCCTCCCAGCGAAGCGGATTGGGGAGGGGGGACGACAGGGGGGGGGTACGTCTGGCCACGTCGTGTGCTGGGGGAAACCGAGAAGATGCGTATACAGACACGACACCTTGCCTCGTCCCTGCAGGCGCCATGTATGCCAATATGGACGTTGGACTTTGAAAAG
>JAJRVX010000569.1:0-19993 GCA_024277095.1 Chloroflexota bacterium | reverse complement strand
TCCCTCCCTTCTTCCTCTCAGCCACCGACAAGGTGTCCGAGGATATCCCGCAGCCGCGTGCTCGATATGGACGTGAACCAACAAGAGACCGTGACTCGCGTCGCTCCACGACCAGCCGTCCAGCCCCGCGAAACCCGCCAAGGGGGCTCAACGGTGGGTGGTTGCGGCGGCGCAGTGGAGCTGCGCCGCCGCAACCACCCATTCTCAGGTCCCCCCTCCCAGCGGAGCGGATTGAGGAGGGGGGACGACAGGGGGGTGGGGCACGTCTGGCCACATCGTGTGCTGAGGGAAACCGAGAAGACGCGTATACAGACACGACACCTTGCCTCGTCCCTGCAGGCGCCATGTATGCCAATATGGACGTTAGACTTTGAAAAGGCTCTAATCTCGTCCTATCCGGCCTTGACAAGAGAACATATGTTCTGGTATAATCCCCCCACACAACAAGAACGTTTGTTCTAGACCCGTTTCCGTCTCCGATGTCCAAGTCCCACCTTCGCGCGGACGATCGCGCGCAGGGTTCTCCAACGGGCATGGCAGCCCATTCACGCCCGATCGCGCGTGACGACGCCCTTCCGAAGGTGATTCGCGAGCAGGTCAGGCAAGGAGGGAGCGATGCAACGACGATTAGAGATGGAGGCCGCACAAATCGAGGCCGTCCTGCACTCCCACAAGATCGCCGGCCGGGTGTGGGGCGGCGTGGTCCTGCCGCGCGTCGTGCGCTTTCAACTGACCACCGCCATGGGCACGCGCGTGCGGCAGGTGAGCAATCTGGCGGAGGAGATCGCGATGGCCCTGGGCGTCCGCTCCGCTCGCGTCTACCGGAGCGGCGGCTCGATCCACATCGAGGTACCCAGGGAGAGGCCGGGGAACGTGTCCCTGTTGCCACTGTGCAAGCGATTGGCCCGAATCCCTCCGCTCACCGCGGTGCTGGGCATCGACGACAGCGGGGTCCCCTTGCTGCTGAAGATCCCCAGCCCGGACGTCGTGCACGTGCTGATCGCGGGGACGAGCGGCAGCGGCAAAACCGCCCTCCTGCGCTCCATGCTGCTGAGCCTGGCTCTACATAATCCACAGGCGCACCTCCAAATCGTCCTGCTGGACCCCAAGGGAAGGGGATTGGCCCCGTTGTTTCGGCTGCCACACCTGCTGATGCCGCCCGCCTTCGACGTGGACGAGGCCGCTCGCGCCCTGGGCCGGCTGGTGGAGGAGATGGAGCGGCGCGATCGGGAGCAGCGCAGCACCCCGCACATCCTCGTGGTGATTGATGAGCTGGCCGATCTGACCGAGGTGGGGGGCAACGCCGTCGCCGCCGGGCTCCGGCGGCTGGCACAGCGAGGGCGGGAGGCGGGGATCCACCTCATCGCGGCGACGCAGAAGCCCGTAGCCTCCGCCGTGGGCTCGCTCGCCAAGGCGAACTTCCCGGTGCGCCTGGTAGGTGCCGTGACCTCCCCCGAGGAGGCCAAGATCGCCACCGGGATCGCCGGGTCCGGGGCGGAGAAGCTTCTGGGCCGGGGCGACTTCCTGCTGGTGAGCCACGGTCAAACGTGGAGGTTCCAGGCGGCCTACATCGACACCGACCAGGCGGAGCGAACCGTCCAGGTTCTCCTGCGGCACACCCGGCAATCCAGGCGGTGGATGGAAGACGCGACCGTGACCGAACCGGGCCTGTTCCAGCGGGCGCGCCGGGCTCTCGAGCTGAGGAGAACGCACGCAGGGAGTTGAGGGAAGGGGGCCCCATGAAACGCCTGTTCGCGATCAGCTTTCTCGTCTTCGTCGTCGCGCTGGCCATCGTCATCGGCCAGCGCATGAGCACCGACGCCATGGCCGTCGTCATCGGCGTGATCGTCGGGGTGGCCGCCTCGATCCCGGCCAGCCTGCTCATCATCGTGGCCTCGCGGCGGGTGCACTCCCACCCCGGTACTATGCCCCGGCCTTCTCAAGAGCGTTACTTTCCACCAGTCATCGTCGTCAATTCAGATAGACAACCATCACAGTGGGCTCCATCCATGCCAGGCCCCGAGCCATTGCTACCACCCGAACGGCGTCGGTTTCGGATCGTAGGCGATGACGGGTGGACGGGCGCTTGGGATGAGCAGGCGATTGACGCAGATGACTGGAGGCAGGGATGAGATTGCCGTGGGGGATTCGAGCACGTGTGCACCGGAAGCCAGGGTGGGTGGAGCCGGCTGCAATCTGGTGGCGCAAGGATCGCTTACCGGTGATCGCCATCGAGGCCCGAGGACGGGCGCGGCCTCATGGCGGCGAATGGTTTGACGTGCGCACACCGGTGGGCAGGATGCGCCTCCTGCATCATCCTCGACGCGGATGGCTGGTGACCGCCGTCCCCTGGTGGCTGCTGCTGCCCGCGTGGCTGGTGCGACCCGCCCGGGCGGATCGGCGGTTCGAGTTGCCCTGGCGCGCACGCCGAGCGGATATGCATCGATAGAGGACGGAGAGGGAAATCCACCGAGAGGGTGACGATCACGGGGGCCGGGTGGCGACGACATCGGGCACAGGCGCCCGTTTCGAGGGACGGGAGCGCCGCAGCAGATCCACCAGCAGCAGATCCAGCGCGGTATCCGGATCGAGCTGCCCGGTCTTGATGGCCACGTCGGTCTCCAGCAGCAGATCGAAAGCGGCCGTGATCTCCGAGAGGGTCCAGTGGCGCATCTGACGCCGGGCCTGCTCCACCATGAAATCGCGCAGGCGGAGCTCCGACGCGATCTGACGATCCGTCAGGCCGGCGCGGGAGAGCTCGGTCACCTGCAACAGGATGCGAAACTGGCGGGTGATCATGGCCAGCAGCTGCGGCGCCGTCTCGCCGGCCGAACGCAGCTGTTGCAGGTGGTTAAACGCGGCTCGTGCCCGGCGCTCGCCGATGGCATTCGTCAGGGCGAACACCTTGATCTCCTGCGTATAAGGGACCATCGTCTCGACATCGGCCGGCTCGATGGGACGCCCGTTCCCCGCGTAGGCGATCAGCTTATCCAGCTCCGTATCTAACAACCGCAGATTCTGACCGACGGCATTGGCCAGAAGGGCGGCGGCTCTTGGCGAGATCTCGCCGCCTTTTTCTTTCGCCCTCTGGCGGATCCAGGCGGGGAGAGCCCGCGGCCCAGGGACGGCGCACAGGATCACCTGGGCTTTCCCTTCCTCCGCCAGCGCGCTCAGATGACGTACGACCGGATGCTTGGCAGGAGCGGCTCGCGTTTCCAGCAACACCAGATCGGTGGTCTCGGGGACGTGATCCAGGTACTCCGTGAGCGCGTCCGGGGATATGGGCGAGCCCGCCTGGACGGCCCGCAACAGATCCCGCACGATGACCAATCGTCGCTGGGTGAGGAAGGGGATCACGTCGGCCGCGTCGCGAAGCTCCCCCAGGGTGAGGCGGGCGCCGTCCAGCTCGGCGGTGTTGAGGTCGATCAGATCCGGCTGGCCAATGCGCCCCCGGATCTCAGCCAGATGGCGGGAGCGGAGGAATTCCTCCTCCCCATGGATCAGATAGATCATCGAGATCGCTCGCGCAGAAACTCCACACGGTGCACCGGCGTGTTCCGCCAGGAGCGCCGTTCGATGCGCCTGAGGCGCACATCACGCACGTCCGCCAGGGTGGTCACCCGCTCCTGAGCGAGATGCCCCAGAGGCTGCGCCGCCAGCAAAGCGAAGGCCGTGGCCATCAGCGATATGGTCAACTGCTCCCACCAATGACGGCGCTTTCCCGAAGTGAGCGCGATCCCCGCCAGGCCGGCCAGGAGGCCGGCGGTGACGATGTTGGTGCCACAGTTGGGATGGATGGCCAACTCATGCTCCCCGGCCTGTAACCGCCCCAGCGCCTCCTCAACGGCAGCCTGCAGCTCCTCAGTCCTCACCGGCCCATACACATGGAACCCGCTCGGATCGCTGCGCGCGATGATGTGCCGATTCGGGTCGCGTCGGGACAGGATGTTCACCGTCGCATGCTCGATGGCATGATGCTGTCGGATACGGCGAATGAGCGGGATGTCAGCCAACCGCATGATGGGTCCCCTTCGCATCAGAGATAGGATACCTCATTCTACCACACCGCGCGGAAGCGTCCAAAGAAGGGGGCACGTCCTCCTCAGCGGAGATGTGGGATTAGCGGCCCGTGCGCAGCCAGAGCCGGCTTCCATCGCTGATGATCTCCACCGCCCCATCGCGATCCGTGCGATACACGCGGGCAGGAGCCAAGCGGTCGATCACCTCCGGGACGGGATGCCCGAAGCGGTTGTCCGCCCCCACCTGGATGACGGCGATCTGAGGCTGCACCGCGGCCACGAATTCCGAAGATGTCGCGCCCGCGCTGCCGTGATGGCTGACCTTCAGCACGGGGCATCGGAGCGCCTGACCGGACGCGAGCAGCCGTTGCTCCGCCGCCCGCTCGGAGTCGCCCGTGAGGAGGAAGCATATCCGCCCGTATCCCAACCGGATCACCGTCGAGTTGTTGTTGTCATCGGCGCCGGTGCCGGTGATCGGGGGATCGGTCGGATGAAGCACCTCCAGCCAGACGCCATCGCCTGTGTGCAACCGAAGACCGCGCTGGGCGATCTCCCGTAGGATCCGCTGGCGGCGGAGGGCGGACAGCCACGGCCGGGCCTCCGGTGCCTGATCCGAGAGTGGGGAGTCGATCACGAGCCGCACGCGATACCGATCGAGCAGCGGGACCAGCCCATTCATGTGATCGCCGTCCGGGTGCGTGAGCACGACCACGTCCAGATTGCGATCCCAAAACGGCATGTGGCGCCCCACCTGCCAGGCCAGCTGCGCGGGGCCGGGCCCGCCATCGATCAGCACCCGATGGCCACCGGGCGTCTGGATCAGGATGGCGTCCCCCTGACCCACGTCGAGGAAGAAGACGTGGAGCAATCCGTCAGGCGATTGCGCCGCCCCGATCCAGATCAATGCCACGGCCGCGGACAACGCGCCCGCCAGCGCCTTGCTGGGCAGATGGCGCGCGAGCCGACGGATCAGCGCCCTCCAATCCACGCCACGCCTCCCCGCGAGCAACAGGAGCCCCAGGTTCGCATAGTAGAACCCGAGCCATCCAGCGTGAAAGCGCCCCACGTCCAGGGAGGCTCGGGGGAGTCGCGCGGTCGCCTCCACGATCCACACCGTATAGGCCAGGCACAGCCAGGGGACGTAGGCGACCAGCCGGGCGAGCGGATGCAGGCCGGGGACAAGGGCCAGGAGCACCGCCGCCCCGCCCCAGGTCATGATATACGGTTGAGCGGGCAGGATGAGCAGATTCGTCAGCAGGGAGACGAGCGATAGCCGCCCGAAGTAGTAGACCACCAGCGGCGTCGTCGTGATCTGCGCGGCCGTAGTGACGATCAGGCCATCGTTGAGGAGCGCGCTGACCTGGCTCGCAGGTGAGGCGCCCAACAGGGATCGCAGCCAACGCCCGGTAACGGCTTGTAACGGGGGGACGAACAAGATCAGCCCCAGGGTGGCCATGGCGGACAGCTGGAAGCCGATATCCCACAGCGTGAGCGGGTTTACAGCGGTCATGAGCAGCGCCGAGGCGGCCAGGGAGACGACGGCGGTGGACTGACGTCCGAGATGGAGCGCGAGGACCCCCAGCGCCCCCATGATGCCAGCGCGAGTGACGGCCGCGTCGGCCCCTACCAACAGCACATAAACGCCGATCCCCGCCAGCACCAGGGGAGATGCCCAGCGCCGCCCCAGCAAACGCCCCAGGGTGGTCATGAACAACCCGGCGATGATGCTGATGTTGAAGCCAGAGATCACGATGATGTGGCTGGTGGCCGTGGCATTGAACGCGTCGTACAGAGGCCGGGGGATCCCGCCCTCGATGCCCAACAGGATCCCGGCGAGCAAAGAGGCCGCCGGCTCGGGCAACAGGCGCTCGATGGCTTGCCGCGCGCGGCGTCGCACGCCATAGAGCGCACGCCAGAGAAGCGCGCCGTCCCCCCTCCGAATCACCCGGACGCGGGAGCGCCGCATCACGGAGTGCACGCCCTGGCGCGCCAGGTAGGCCCGGTAGTCGAAGTCCTCCCAGCGCGGGGGCGCCTCCAGAAGTCCCGTCACACGCACCCGGTCGCCGTACGCGTAGTCACCGAAGCGATTCGCCCGCACCAGGACAACGCCTCGCACCTGATGGCGAGCCCCGTCGACGGCCACGCTCATGGCAGCCACGCGCAGGCGGATATACCGATCCCGCACCTCGGGATCGTCCGCCACCATCCCCTCCACGGTAGCCCACACGGGGGATTCCCGATCGCCATTGTAGTAAGCCAGGTCGGCCGGGGTGAAGCAGGGCCACAGCGGACGGCCCTGGTAGCGCCAGGCGCCCAGGATCACGAACAGCAGCACGAGAGGGATCAGGCGGCCGCGCGACCTGCGCCGCAAAGCCAGCGTGATCCCGGCGAGGGCCGCACCGACGCCACCCCATGCCAGAGGCGAGGGCCAGGAGCAACCGATCAGCCCCGCCTGCCACAGGAGATGGGCCAGGGCGATACCGGTCAGCCAGCCGATGGTGAGATAGATCAACGCCATCGAGGGTTCCCACGCAGGAGTACCCCCAGCATCGCGGCGACCACTGACCAGCCTCTCTCCGGACCGGGCATCCGTGTTGACACGTCGCATCCCGATCCGATATACTGCCGGAGAGAGAACGCGACGGCACGACGCGAAACCGCCCGTGGGGCGCTGCCGAAAGCGCACACGCATATACAGTCTGGAAATTCACAGGAGGATCCGGATGGGAATCCTGGAGGGGAAGGTCGCCATCATCACGGGGGCGGGGCGCGGCATCGGCCACGGGGTCGCCCTGGGGCTGGCGGAGGCGGGCGCCGACATCGTGGCCAATTACCGCCGCACGGCCGCGGGGGCAGAGGAGGTGGTCGCACGAGCGCGGGCGCTCGGGCGGCGGGCCATCGCCGTGCAGGCGGACGTCTCTCGTCCGGAGGACCGTGCCCGGCTCATCCGCGCGGCCGTACAACAATTGGGAGGGCTGGACATCCTGATCAACAACAGCGGCATCACGATCCCCCGGCCGTTTCTGGAGGTGGACGAGGAGCTGTGGGATCGCACCCATGCCACCAACCTGAAGGGGATGTTCTTCCTGGCCCAGGCGGCCGCGCGATTCATGGTCGACCACGGCGTGCGCGGTCGCATCGTGAACCTCTCGTCCGTGCAGGGACGCTACGCCGTCCCACACCACGCCCACTACGCGGCCACCAAGGGCGGCATCGACAGCATGACGCGCGTGATGGCGCTGGAGATGGCACCTTATGGGATCACGGTGAACGCGGTAGCGCCCGGCGTGGTGGAGGTAGAGCGCTACTGGGAATCGCCGGGATATTCGCCGGAGCGGTTCGGGCCAACGATCCCCATCGGGCGAGTGGGCACCCCACGGGACGTCGCCGGGCTCATCGTGTACCTGTGCTCGGATGCGGCCGCCTGGATGACGGGGCAGGTGATCTATCTGGACGGCGGCACGACGGCACAACTGGCCTGGAATCCCCCGCCGGACGTCCAGGCGCCGCGCACGGAATGACGATCGCGACGGGGGGGTGCGACCGATCACTCCCCGCTACCGAACAGCGTCTTGGCCCGGGCCTGCGCCTCCGTCAGGGCAGCCAGCGCCTCCGCATCGCCCTTCAACACTTTCACCACCGCGTCCGTGTAGAGGTCGATCACGTCACCCAGAGCCGGGTCCAGGACGGCCGGCACGAAAACGGGGTTCGAGGCCAGCGAGCGGGCGATCCCCGCAACGCTCTCCCCCACGCGATCCGCGTACTCTGGGGATTGCACCTGAGTTTGCAGGGGAGGAGCCATCTGCCCCGCCGCCTCCTGGTGATCGAGCAGGAAGCGGATCCACTCCCAGGCCTCCTGGCGGTGCTGAGACTGGGCGAAGAGGAAGTAGCCATCCACCCAGATCAGCGTGAACGATGCCCGGCCGCGCGGCAGGGGGAGCATCACCCCCTCGCTCTGCCACTCGAATCCCCATGCCTTGCCACCGCGGTCCGAGTATCGCCCCAGCCACAGGCCACACTTGCCACGCACGATCGCCTCGTAGACCCGGCCGCGCGGGAAGTACCGACGAAGCTCGTCCGGATCGGGCAACACGCCGTACTGCCGATGGAGGTTGGCATACCACTGCACGGCCTCCACATTGGCCGGGTCGTCCAGCGTGGGATAGGAGGGATCGGACAGATCGTCGAACAGCCGCCCGCCGAAGAGGTACGTGAAGAAGATCGGGTCACCCTGGTCGGGCTCGCTGCAGAAGCCGTAGGTGAAATCCGCCCCGCCGCTTAAGCCCTCGGTGTTATGGACGGCGACGGCCGCGGCCAGGAAATCATCCAGCGACCAATCCGCCGTAGGCGGCGTCACCCCGAAGCGATCGAACCGGGGAGCGTTGTAGTACGCGACCACGAAATCAAGCCCGGCGGGGATGCCCCACTGCACCCCCTGATGCAGGAGCGTCCGCAAAGCGCCAGGGATCATATCGCCGTGTGGGAACGTCTCATCTACCAGTAAGATCTCGTCCAGGGAGACCAGCTGATCCAGGCGCTCGGGCGTCAGGAAGTCCTGGCTCCATCGAAGCACATCGATCTCACGCCCCTCGATGGACTTCAGCCCGCCGCGAATGGGGTTGATGGGGACCAACTCGATGGTGATCTCGGGGTGCTCCTGCTGAAATTGGCCTGCCAACGTCTCATAGTCGGCGATGTTCTGTCGGAAGGCGAAGCGCAACGTCACCGGCTCCGGCGTGGGCGCCGCCCGGCGACGGCCACAGCCAACGGCGATCAGCGCGATGACGATCGCCAACAACCACATGATCCAAGCAGCCCGTTTTCGCTCCATCCTCATACGCTCCTTTGCGCGCGCTGTGAAGGGCTCCATACTCGTGGGCATCATTGTATATCAAACCGGACTGACCCTCAAACGTCTCCTTTCCAAATGGGGTAGTGGATCCAAAAGGATGGAAATCCCGCGAGATGACCCGCGGCGCCCATCATAAGCCCACAGGGGAGGCGCGGAGAGAGGTCCTTTCGCCAAAACATCCTCTTTTCCGCTTTGCACCTGCCCTCTCCCGGCCTGATTCGGGAGGGCAAGGCCGGGCGAGGCAGGCGAGGGGCGGAAACCAGGGGGTTTTTTGAGGGGC
The DNA here is from genome assembly GCA_024277095.1 of Chloroflexota bacterium. Lineage (GTDB taxonomy): Bacteria > Chloroflexota > Anaerolineae > DUEN01 > DUEN01 > DUEN01. The sequence continues at coordinate 10,842 of JAJRVX010000569.1, read as the reverse complement.
TGGGCCCCTCAAAGCTCCCCGCTGTATTTCCACCGAAAAGTATACACTACCCCACTGGATGCCCTTTTGGGCTATCCACGGCGTGTGCTACAATCCGTGTGAAGGATGAATAGACAAGCCCCTTGAGCCGAGGGAACACACAATGAACGAGAGAGCCCCCAGCGGACCGCGCGTGAAGACGCTCTGGATACGCCCCGAATACCTGAAGGAGATCCTGTCCGGCCGTAAGACGATCGAGGTGCGGGTCGCTTACGCGAACATCCGGCGGCTACGAGAGGGGGACTTCCTGCGCCTGAACGACGAGCACCTCTACCGTATTCGTCGTATCGCCCACTATCCCAACTTCCAGGCGCTGCTGGCCCACGAGCCGGCCGAGGCCATCGCCCCCGGCATGGACGCGGGGGAGCTGGAACGGGCGCTGCGGGCCACCTACCCTCCGGAAAAGGAGGCGCTGGGCGCGGTGGCGCTGGAGATCGAGCCCGCGCCGGAACCTCACGAGCGCGAGGACGAGGGATAGATGGCCACGCTGACGGAGCGCTTCAAGGAGCGGGCCCGCGAGCTGGGATTTGACCTGGTGCGGATCGCCGAGGCTGGCCGGGCGCCTCACGCCGACGCGCTGATCCAGTGGCTGGCACGCGGGTACCACGGCGAGATGGCCTATATGGCTCGAGATGTGGAGCGTCGCCTGGACCCGCGCCGCGTCCTGCCGGAGACGCGCTCGGTGGTCGCCCTGGGCACCCGCTACCCGGCGCCGCGCCTGCCCGCCGCCGCCCGACAGGACCCCTCGCGGGGATTGATCGCCGCCTACGCCTGGGGGCCGGACTACCACGACTGGATCCGGCCCCGCCTCTTCGAGTTGGACGCTTTCCTGCGCGGGGAGACCGGGCGCACGGATCGCGCCCGATGCTACGTGGACACCGGCCCAGTGCTGGAACGTGACTGGGCGATGCAGGCCGGGATGGGATTCATCGGGCGGAATACCTGCCTGATCCACCCCACCCTCGGCTCGTGGCTGTTCCTGAGCGTCATGCTGATCCCCGAGGCGCTGGAGCCGGATCCCCCTCCCGAGCTGCAGGAGCTTCCGGCTCAGATCCCCTCCTGGCGTCTGGCGGATGATCGGATCGGCACTTGCGGCCGATGCACGCGCTGCCTGGACCGCTGTCCAACCCGGGCCTTCGCCGACGCGTACGTGCTGGACGCCCGCCGCTGCATCTCCTACCTGACCATCGAGCTGCGCGGGGCGATCCCCCGCGAGCTGCGGCCACTGATGGGCAACTGGATCTTCGGCTGCGATGTATGCCAGTCCGTCTGCCCCTGGTCGGGGCCGCGCGCTCGGACGGAGCCCTCACCCGAGGATCTGAGGTGGTGGTGCCCACCGCTCCTGGAGCTACTGGCCCTGGACGAGGAGGGGTTCCGGAAGAGATTCCGACGCACCCCGATCGCTCGGGCCAAAAGGCGCGGGCTGCTTCGCAACGTGTGCGTCGCGATCGGCAACTGGGGAGATCCCTTCGCGGTGTCGGCCCTGATTCGCGCCCTGCACGACCCCGAGCCGCTGATCCGAGGGCATGCGGCCTGGGCACTGGGTCGCATCGGGGGAAGCGCGGCGAGAGGGGCCTTATCCCGGGCGCTGGCCACCGAGGGCGACCCCTTCGCCCGGGAGGAGATCCGGCTGGCGCTGGATATGTCGACATAAGACCGGGCGGACGAGCCCAGGCCGGGACCGCCAAGTCCCAGCTCTCGGGCAGGGGGGATCGCGAGTAGGCCATGGACGAGATGGGAGGACAACGGGGAGAAAGGAGAAGAGCCGGGCAAGGAAGGTCCCCTCACCCGGCTCCAGACCTCACAGGTAATAGGTCATGTGCTGCAGATCCACCACGGGATCGATGTACTGGACCCGGACCCCAGGAGGCACGTTCAGGATCACGGGCGCGTAGTTGAGGATGGCCCGGATCCCGGAGGAGATCAACACATCGGTGACCTCCTGAGCGGCGGCGGCCGGCACGGCCAGGATGGCGATCTGCCACTGGTTCTCCTTGATGGCCTGGGGCAGGTCCTTGCTATCCTGCACGATCAGGCGTCCTAACGGGCGGCCGATCTTGTCGGGGTCGTTGTCGAATACGGCCACGATGTTGAACCCTTTGCCCAGGAATCCCCCATAGTTGGCCAACGCGTGACCCAGGTATCCCGCTCCCACCAGGACCACATCCCACACCCGATCCACCTGGAGGATCTCCCGCAGCTTCTCGCTCAGAAACCCGATGTGGTACCCCGTCCCCTGTTTTCCAAACTCTCCGAAGTGCGAGAGATCTTTGCGGATCTGCGCGGAGCTGATGCCAAGCCGATCCCCGAGCTCCTGCGAGGATGTGATCTCCCGGCCCTCCTCCGCAAGGTAAGTCAACTCACGCAGGTAGATGGGGAGCCTTCCTATGATGATATCTGAGACCGCTTCTTTCGCCATTCGGTGAGCCTCCTCTTCGTGGGGGAGAACTTCGTGGAGTCTATGGGATTGCATTTCTTGTCCGCTACTTGTGCTTTCTTTGTGCGTTTGCTCAGCTATGATAATACCACATAGGGACCGGACGAGGCAACTTCTCTCGAGGGCTTTGACAACCCGTGCAGCGTACGCTAATATGGTAGCGAAATGTCATCCTTAATGATCTACCAACTGCGCCAAAGAGAATATCTGTTGGAGATCAGCCGGGCGATGACGTCCCGGCTGGAACTCGGCGCGGTATTGCGGCTTATCCTGACCTACGCGGCCGAGATGGTCGAGGCCGAGGTAGGGATCATCGCCCTCCATGAGCCCGATGGCTCCCTGGTGGTGAAAGCCTCCTATGGGATCCCCGCGCGTCTGCTATCCAGCTTCGCCCCCTTGCTGACCGACATCCCGCGGCTTGTGGACCTGCAGCGGCGCACGGGCTGGCGCGTTCCCGACCTGGAGCTGCGCCTCCAGGCGGTGGCTTCAGCCATCGGCATGCCCCTCGACCAGGTGATCGCCCTGCCGCTGGTCGTCGACGAGGAGCAGCTGGGAGTTATCTATCTCTTCCGTTCGGGGAGCGCGGCGTTCTCCCACAGCGACCGACGACTGCTCTCCGCCTTCGCAGCCCAGGCGGCCATCGCGGTGCGCAACGCCCGGCTGTATTCGGAGCTGGTGGCCGAAAAGCAGCGACTGGACGCGGTGATCGAGAACTCGGCCGACGGGATCATGATCCTGGAGCCCGATCTCCGGATCGAGATGATCAACCGAGCCCTGCTGCGCATGACCGGCTGGTCCCGCGAGGACGCGCTGGGACAGCCTTACCACAAGGTGCTGGCGCTGCAGAACGCGACCGGAAGGGACCTCCACGAGATGGAGAATGTGGAGCAGGAGCTGCCGCGCCAGGGCACCGTCTACGTGGAGGGAGAGCTGGCGAAGTCCGGCGGCTCACGCGTCGTGGTGGGCGTCCGCTACACCCCGCTGTGGGACGAGGCCGGCCACCTCCGCAACATCATCGTGAACGTGGTGGACATCACACGGTATCGGGAGGCCGAGGAGATGAAGAGCACCTTCATCTCCGTCATCTCCCACGAGTTGAAGACCCCCGTGGCGCTGATCAAAGGGTACGCCACAACGCTGGCCCGTGAGGATGCCCAGTGGGACGAGGAAACGCTGCGAGAGGGGCTGCGCGTCATTGAGGAGGAGAGCGATCGGCTGAATGCCCTGATCGACAACCTCCTGGACGCGTCTCGCATTCAGGCGGGCGTGCTCAAGCTGGAACTGGGCGACGTGAACATCCCCCGGCTGGTGCGCCAAGTCGTCGAGCGCTTCTCAACCCAGACGGACCGCCACCAGTTCGAGGTGGACTTTCCTGACGATTTCCCGATCGTGCTGGCCGACGAGGAACGGCTGCGACAGGTACTGAACAACTTGATCAGCAACGCCATCAAATATTCCCCAGAGGGCGGGATCATCCGCATCGGGGGGTGGGCCGATGAGGAATCAGTCACCGTCTACGTGGCCGATCAGGGGATTGGGATCCCGCCGGAGGAGCAGGGCCGGCTGTTCCAGCGGTTCTATCGCGTGGACTCCAGCCTGCGCCGCAAGACCCAGGGGGCCGGCCTGGGGCTGTTCCTGTGCAAATCCCTGATCGAAGCCCACGGCGGCCGCATCTGGTTCCGCTCCGAGCCGGGGAAAGGCAGCACGTTCTTCTTCTCCCTGCCGCGCCGCTGAGAGAGGTTGCCCGTATGCCTGTGTCTGAGCATCCCCTGATCCTGGTCGTGGACGACGAGAAGCGCATGGTCCGCTTCGTGCGCATGAACCTGGAGCTGGAGGGATTTCGCGTGACGGAAGCGTATAACGGCCTCGAGGCGCTGGATAAAGTGCGCGAGGACCTGCCAGACCTGGTCTTGCTGGACGTCGCCATGCCGGAGATGGACGGCTTCGAAACCCTGGCCCGCATCCGGGAGTTCTCCACAGTGCCGGTGATCATGCTGACGGTGCGATCGGAGGAGGAAGATCGCATTCGCGGCCTGGACCTGGGCGCCGACGACTACGTCACGAAGCCATTCAGCCCTCGCGAGCTGGCCAGCCGCATCCGCGCGGTGCTCCGCCGGGTGGATATGGCCGGCGCCGTCGACCAGACCAGCCCCCTGGTCATAGACGACCGCCTCACCATCGATTTCCCGCGGAGAAACGTGATCGTGGAGGGGAAGCGGATCAGCCTCCGGCCGACGGAGTACCGCCTCCTCTATCACCTGGTGCAGAACGCGGGCTGGATCATCCCCCACGATCAGTTGCTCAGCAAGGTATGGGGGCCGGAGTACCGGGACGAGAACCAGCTGTTGCGTCTGTACATCACCTACCTGCGCAAAAAGATCGAGCCGGATCCCAGCAACCCGCGCTACATCTTCACCGAGCGCGGCGTGGGATATCGATTCGTGGATTTCCGGCATCAACAGGGGAAATAGGCAACGGGTTCGGGAGAGAGACCTCCGTCCTTAATCGGATGAGGGGAGCGAGAAAGGCCACCGGTCGGTGGCCTTTTCCTTTCGCACAGGTAGCGCTGCCGGGCGCGGAAACAAAGGTTACCGCGTGAGCTGCGGGACGATGAACCGGAACAAAGCGAGCAGGTCCAGGACACCTAATCCGACATAGATCAGGAGCAAGCCCAAACGGCGCAGTCTCCCGTTCAGCAGGGCGTTCACACCCAGCGCTATCCCCGTCCCTCCGCTCAAGGCGATGAACCACTTATGGAGACGCCCGCGCAGAAGCCCCACGCCAACGGCCGCGGCGGCCAGGGCGAGCCACCCGCCGGCCAGCCACCGACTGGTCCGGGCCCGCAGCGCCTGATCCATCCCTAACGCGAAACACAGCCCCCAGACGGGCAGCGCCGGGAACAGGTAACGCCCCTGATGCTGTACGAACGTCAGGTTGTACCACATGTAAGCGGCCACGGTGAGCAGGAGCCAGACGAACAGGAACCCCAGCGGCTGTCCATAAGCCGCTCGCTCCTCGGAGCGAAGCAACGTCCACAGCGCCCACAGACACCCCACCAGGGCAACGCCGCTGAGGATGCCCAGCGCCAGGTAGACGCGGCTGTCCATGAGCACGCCCATCCAGCCGAACTGGCCCCAGAAGCTACGGAAGGTGGTTGCCGCCGCCTGGCGGAGGAAGGAGAGCGCCCCCATCTGCCCCAGCCACTCCGCCGTGCGCGGCTGCCCCACCACCACCTCACCGTGTCGCCGCAGGCCCAACACATCGCCCGGCCCGTACACGATCCAGTTGCGCGCCCACCAGGGCAATCCCAGCAACAACCCAGGCCCCAGCCCCCAGAGGAGATGGCGGCCCGGCACCCGCCCGCGCGTCACCCCCCGCCAGAGGATCGCCAACAACACCAGGGGAAGCGCCAGATATGCCGCGGTCTTCGTCCAGAAACCCAACCCCATCAGCAGGCTCAGACTCAACAACTGCCCCCGAGCCGTCTGCTCGTCATCCCCGCCGCGCATGTAGGCCAGCGACAGGACCACACACCCCGCCAGGATCAGCTCCGCCAGGATGTCGTTGTTCACGGCGGCGCTCACGGCCACGTGCTGGGGCAGAAAGGCGACGAAGGCCGTCCCGCCCAGCGCCAGGTCGACGCGCCGGGGGAAGACCATGCGGATCAGGAGGTACGTGACGAGGAGAAGGCAGGCCCCAAGGGCGACGCTGAAGAGCCGAAGGGGCAACAGCCGGCCGCCGCCGATCCAATAGATCGGCGTGGCCAGCAGGTAGTAGAGGGGCGGCTGATGGGACTCATAGCGAATCGGGGCGATGGGCATATCCGGCGGGAATCGGCGCGCCTTGATCTCCTCCAGATATGCCTGGTCGTAATCCCCCATCCGCAGGACGGGCGGACGCCCGGTCTCCGCCAGATGACGAATGTAGTTGTAGTGAGCTGGCTCGTCCGGGGATTGCCAGGCGGGCGTGTAGATCGCGTACAGGCTGGCGAGGATGACATAAAACACCACGATAAGCCCCAGCCACAGCCGCGGCCTCCCCAAGATGGAGAATCGGTCTCGCACGGCTCTCCCCCTGAATGCGAAGCACATCTATTTTGGGACGAACGCTCCCTCGAAGGCCGTTACTGTGGCTCCGGCAGCTTGATCACGATCGTGGGCGGGGCACCGCTGGGCGGATCGGCGTCCTTCACCGTGAGCCGGAATCCACGGGCATCCGCCGGCACGTCGAAGACCAGCACACCCTGTACGATGCTCCACGGGGCCAGCTTGTAGAAGGTCAACGAGGTCAGCCCGTGCAGCTCCGCGTAGCGATTGCTGGCCGCCACCCCGGCCTCGTACCTCCGACCTCGGCTATCCATCAAACCCTCGCCGAAGGTCGAGCTGGCGGCAAGCTGCTGATACGTCCCGCTGCGATTGGTCAATCGCAACGGCACGATCAGGAAGCGGCTGCGCTCCGGCCGCAACACGGGCGTGCCGGGGAGCTCGGTGGCGATCAGCGGGGCCGCGGCCGCCACCTCCAGATCTCCGACCACCTGCGGCGAGCCGAACGTGAAGCTCGGAGGCGTGGGCGTGGGCGTGGGCAGATGAACCTCGCCCGGCGGATAGCTGGCGATGGTGGAATCGATGGCCATCTGCAACTGCGCGATGGTATGTCGCAGCGCGCCCAGCTCACGCGGCAGCTGGCTGGCCGTGATCCACGGTGGGGTGTCCACCCGGATCACCCGATCCTGCCCCTGATACCGGGCCGCCAGGTGATAAGTCAGGCACGTGGCGCACGGCGCCCCAAAGCGCTCCTGGGTGAGATCGAAGAAGCCTCGCTGCACCAACTGCTCCAGCAAACCTGCGACGTCCTCCGGCTGGCCGTGCAGTAGCCACTCGCCCTGCCGTCGGTGATCCCGGATCACCACCCGCCCGTCCTCGTAGTAAACGGCCTCGCGATCCACGAGGAGGCTCTGGCTCTCATAGGCGAAGCGGGCCACGGCACCCGCCGGCAGCCCGGCCGAAGGGGGAGGCGTCGGGCTCGGGGTGGGTGTAGGCGGCATGGGCGTGGGCGTCGCGCTGGGAGTAGCCGAGGCCGTCGGGGTGGGAGTGGGCAACTGCGGCGTCGGCGTCGCCGTGGGCGTGTCCGTCGGCGGGATCACGGGCGTCGGCGTGACCGTCGGGGTAGGTGTGGGCGGCGCCGGCGTCGGCGTATCGGAGGGGGTCACCGTCGGGCTGGGCGTGGCGGATGGGGTGGAGGTCGGCGTCCAGGTCGGCGTGGCCGTCAGCGACGGTGTGCTCGTCGGGCTGGGCGTAGCGGAAGGCGTGGGTGTAGGCAGCGCCGGCGTCGGCGTATCGGAGGGAGTGGCCGTCGGGCTGGGCGTGGCGGACGGGGTGGGGGTCGGCGTGATCGCGACGGTCAGGGTCGCCGTCGGGCTGGACGTGGGCGTCTCAGTCGGAGCGACCTCCGTCGCCGTCGGGCTGGGGGTCGGCGTCGGCGTGAGCTGCTCGGGCGTCCCCGTGAGGACCTCCCCGGCCGCCTCCACGGTCGCGGTGATCGGAGGCGTCGTGATCACCTCGGTCGCCTGCACAGTACCCGTGACCTCGACCGTCGCCGTGACCTCCACGGGCACGGTCGCCGTGATCTCCTCCTGCGGTCGGGTCGGGCGGATCTCCGTCGCCGTCGCCGTGGGGGTGGGCGTGGGCGGCAGAGGCGTCTCCGTCGGCGGCGGCGTGGTCACCGTCGGGGAAGCCAAAGCGGTCTCCGGCGCGGCCGCGCGCCGGCTCGTTATGAACAACGCGGCTCCGATAATGGCCAACGAGAGGATAATACCGAGGATGAGCAGACGAGAGGAGCTCATGATTACCGGGCCTCCAGGAGTTCAGACTGTAGGACCCCACCCACGGGCAGGCACCCTCGTTATTCTACGCCAGCCGTGGGGAAAAGCAAGTCATCAGGGAGGGATCGACAAGGCCCCCACCGGTGGGTGGGGGCCTTCCCAGGTCAATGGGTAGGCGTCCCGCTCTTCGCCAGCAAGCGCTCCACCTCCTCCTCGGCGACGGACTCGTCCAACTTGCGGAACAGGGGCTGGGGGAGCCGCAGCGGCTGGCCGGGCGGCAACGGATCGGCCGCCCACCGGGCCGCCAGATCGGAACGATCATATCGCAGCGCCAGATGAGATCGCTCCGTCTCGTGATACTCTTCCACATACTGCCGCCCGAAGATGGAACCCTCATGCCCCAGGTACTCGTGCAGCTTTTGCGAGGAGAAGGGCAGGAACGGGCTGAAGATCACCCGCAGCCAATCGATCGCCTGGAGACAGACATAGATGGTGGTAGCCGCCGCGGCGGGATCCTCCTTGATCTGCTTCCACGGCTCCTTCACGTTCAGATAGCGATTGGCCTCCTGGGCCAATCCCATCGCCTCCGTGAGGGCAGCCTTGAAGTGACACCCCTCGATCTGTCGCCCCACGCTGTCGAAACCGCCTTTCACCGTGTTCAGCAGGGCTTGATCGATCTCGTCGAGATCGCCCGGCTGTGGGACCCGCCCATCGAATCGGCGATAGGCGAAGCTGAGCACGCGGTTGGCCAGGTTCCCCCACGTGGCGACCAGCTCCGTGTTGTTGCGGCGGACGAACTCCTCCCACGTGAAGTTGACGTCCGAGGTCTCCGGGGCGTTGATGGTCAGGATATACCGCCAGGGGTCCGGGTCATAGCGATCCAGCACATCCAGGACCTCGATGACCCAGCGTCGGGACTTGGAGAGCTTGGCCCCCTCCACGTTCAGATATTCGTTGGCCGGGACGTCGTAGGGCAGGTTCAGGCCGCCGTACGCATAGAGCATGCCGGGCCAGATGATGGTGTGGAACGGGATGTTGTCCTTGCCGATGAAGTAGTACGACTTGACATCGGGCGCGATGTCGGTCTCCCACCACTCCCGCCAGGCATCCGGCTGGCCGGTGATCTTCGCCCACTCCTTTGTCGCGGACAGGTAGCCGATCACGGCGTCGTACCACACGTAGATGCGTTTGCTCTCATAGCCGGGCAGCGGGATCGGGATCCCCCACTGGATGTCACGGGTGATGGGGCGGCCGCGCAGCTCGCCCGACTCCAGCTGCGCCCGGGTGAAGTTGAGCACGCTGGGGCGCCAATGCTCCTTGTCGCGGCGAATCCACTCCAGCAACGGTCCGTTGAGTTTGGCCAAGTCCAGGAAGAAGTGCTCCGTCTCCCGGACGATGATCTCCGTGCTGCCGCACACCTTGCAGCGCGGGTTCTTCAGCTCGATGGCATCCAGCGTGCGCCCACAGTTATCGCACTGATCCCCCCGAGCCCCCTCGTAATCGCAGTACGGGCATGTGCCCTCCACATAGCGATCGGCCAGGAACCCCTGATGGTGGTTGCAGTACAGCGCCTGCTGAATGTCCTTATAGATGTACTCGCGCTCCAGATGGCGCAGGAACATATCCTGCGTCACAGCCCAATGATTCTCCGTATCCGTCTCCGTGAAGAGATCAAAGGCGATCCCCAACCGCTGGAAGAGCTCCAGGAAGCGCGGGTGATAGCGATCCACGACCTCCCGAGGGGTGATCCCCTCCTCCTCCGCGCGCACGGTGATGGGGGTCCCGTGCGTATCCGAGCCCGATACCATGAGCGCCTCATTCCCCTTCAGGCGATGATAACGGGCGAAGATATCCGGCGGCAGATAAGCGCCGGCGATATGACCGATATGCAGATCGCCATTACAGTAAGGCCACGCCACACAAACCAGGATCTTCTCAGGCATGATTCATCTCCTCACACACAGGCTTACACGAACGTTCTCAAGAAATCACAGACGCCCAGCGAGCGGGCTGTGATCGTGTAGTCATCTTTTCGAAAGAGAGAAGCGGGAAGATGCACAGGTACGCCGGAGGAGCAAAGCCGCACAGAGGTCGCGCGGCACCTAACCGGCCATATCAGACGAGGACACAAGAGGTCACGGGGGGGAGCCCCCCCATGGTGCCCGTGGCAGCCGATGAATGACGGGGCGAGGGTATGGATTGGATGATCCCTGCCGATAACGAATACGATCTAACCATCATCCCTCCCGGGCGACAGACCCAGCGCGCCCTCAGGTGCCCTCATTGTAACACAAAAACCTCTTGGCGTGAAGCAGCACCCTTTTAGGGTAGTGTATCCAAAATGGTGGAAATTCCGCCAGGCCCATCGCAAGCCCACAGGGGAGGTGCGGAGGGACCTCCCTCCGCCAAAACCTCCTCCTTTTCCGCTTTGCACCTGTCCTTTCCCGGCCTGATTCGGGTGGGCAAGGCCGGGCAAGGCAGGTGAGGGGCGGAAACCGGGAGGTTTCTTTTGAGGGGCTGCGCCCCTCAAAGCTCCCTGCTGTAT
>JAJRVX010000568.1:0-6801 GCA_024277095.1 Chloroflexota bacterium | reverse complement strand
TGGCGTTGGACCCCGGACGTTTGTTGCGCCTGGTGCCCGCCGCCCTCTTCCAGGCCGGCGTGGTCACCGCCATCGCCATCACCTTTGTGCCACAGATGATCCGCTCGGTCCAGGAGATCAAGGAAGCGCAGGAGATACGCGGGCACCGCTTCCGCGGCGTGCGCGACCTGCTACCCCTGTTCATCCCGCTGCTCACCACCGCGCTGGAGCGCGCCATCCAGTTGGCCGAATCCATGGAAGCGCGCGGCTTTGGCGCCTCCACACGCCGTCGAGCGAATCGCACAGCCATCAGGGCGCTCACCCTCACGCTCCTGATCCTGCTGGCGTTTGGGCTCTTCGCATATGGGTACTGGCGCGCGTACCGATTCGAATCCGGACTCCTCATCTCCATCGCGCTGGGCGGGCTGATCGGCATCTTCTGGGCGATCGGGCGCCAGGCGCCGCGCACGCGCTACCGCCGATGGCTCTGGCGCCCATGGGACACGCTGGTGACCACGGCCAGCCTGCTGGCCGCATCGGTGGTCCTGGCCACGCGCCTCATCGACCACGCGGCGCTGATCTACTACCCCTATCCACCCTTCGGCCTGCAGCCCGACATCCGACCCTGGCTGTGCGCTCTGATGCTCGTGCCCGCGCTTCCCGCGGCGGTCATCGCATACGGCCGGCACAAGGCGGCCCGGCACGAGCGGCCCGGCGACACCCGCCGCCATCCGTTGCGAGATGTGGCCGATGGCGTGGCCGGGTAGCGCTTTCCACCACCGAGGCAGAGGAGCCCAATGATCACCTTCGACGAGGTCAGCTACCAGTACCCCGACACCTCGCGACCGGTGTTGCAGAACCTGTCCCTCCGCATCGAGGAGGGGGAGTTCCTCCTGGTCATCGGCCCGTCCGGCGCGGGGAAGTCCACCTTCCTGCGCTGCATCAACGGCCTGGTGCCCCACTTCTACGGCGGCCGGTTCAGCGGGCGGATACGCGTCGCCGAGCGGGATCCAGTGGCCGTGGGGCCCCACGGCATGAGCGACCTGGTGGGATTCGTTTTTCAGGACCCCGAGGCCCAGTTCGTGGTGGACACGGTGGAGGACGAACTGGCCTTCGCCCCGGAGAACTTCGCCCTGCCGCAGAACCTCATGCGCAAGCGGGTGGAGGAGGTGCTGGATCAGCTGGACATCGCGCGGCTCCGGTACCGTCGCGTGCACTCCCTCTCCGGCGGCGAGAGACAACGGGTGGCCATCGCCGCCGTGCTGACGTTGCAGCCGCGCATCCTGGTGCTGGATGAGCCCACCTCCCAGCTCGACCCGCAGGCAGCCGAGGAGGTGCTGGTCGCCGTGCGCCAGCTCAACGAGGATCTGGGGCTCACGGTGATCCTATCCGAGCATCGGCTGGAGCGCGTGGTGCAGTACGCCGATCGCGTGCTGTACCTCCCCGGCCAGGGCAGCCCTCCCATCCTGGGCGCCCCGGAGGAGGTGTTGGCCCAGGTCGACCTGACCCCGCCGCTGGTCACGTTGGGAAAGGCCCTGGGCTGGCGGCCGCTGCCGCTCACCATCAAGGAGGGACGGCGCTTCGCCCGCCGCCTGGGCGCCCTGGGAGAGCACGCATCGCGGGCTGTCCCGCCTTCCGAGCGTAAGGACAGCCCCATCGTGGAGGCCGGAGGCGTCTGGCACACTTACGACACAACGCCCGCGCTGGCCGATGTCTCCCTGGATGTACGCCCGGGCGAGTTCGTCGCCGTGATGGGGCGAAACGGGTCCGGGAAGACGACGCTGCTCAAACACCTCGTAGGGCTGCTAAAGCCCCACCGAGGGCGGGTCGTGGTGGCCGGACTGGATACTCGCTACGTGGATACCCACGAATTGGCCCGGCGGGTGGGATACGTGCCGCAGCATCCGGACGCGCTGCTCTTCGCCGACACGGTCGCACAAGAGCTGGCCTTCACCCGGCGCAGCCAGGAGATGCCGCAGGCCCCCGACGAAGATCTCCGGCTGTTGGAGCAACTGGGCCTGGGAAGCCTAGCGGACCGGTACCCCCGCGATCTGAGCAGCGGCGAGCGACAGCGGGTGGCATTGGCCGCCGTCCTGGTCGGAGACCCCTACGTCGTCCTCCTGGATGAGCCCACGCGAGGGCTGGACTACCCGCAAAAGGAGCGCCTTGTGGAGATCCTTCAGGCGCTGCGCGCGATGGGCAAGGCCATCATCATGGCCACCCACGATGTAGAGCTGGTCGCACGGTGCGCCGACCGGGTCGTCCTGATGGCTGAGGGGCAGATCATCGTGGACGGGCCGGCCCGGGAGGTGATGTCGGACTCGCTGGTATTCGCTTCCCAGGTCAACAAGCTGTTCCGGGATCCACGACTGGTCACGGTAGACGATGTGCTACAGGCGATCGAGCGGCGCCGGGCGGCCGAGCCGATCCCCCCGGAGATGGGACGATGAGCCGAACCCGCCGGGAGCGATGGCTGAACGCCGGCATCCTCGTCGCCGCCACCCTGGTCGGCGTGATCGCTTTCCTGTCCCCCTTCTTCGCGACACCGGAGCAGACCGCCGCGCGGTCACCCATGGCCCACGCACAGGACGCCCCCTTCGTGCTGGGCGTCCTGGTCATCATCTGCCTGGGCGCCGTGCTGGCCAACCTGACGGCCGGCGGCATGAGCGCCAAGACCACGGCCGTGCTGGGCGTGTTGACGGCCGTGAGCGCGGCCCTGCGGGCATTGCCAGGACCACAGGGCTTCTCCGCTATCTTCTTCCTCCCCATCCTGGCCGGATACACCTACGGAGCGACGTTCGGATTCCTCCTGGGGACGTTGGCGCTCCTGACCTCGGCGCTCCTGGGCGGCGGCGTGGGGCCCTGGCTGCCCTATCAGATGTTCGCCTCCGGGTGGATGGGACTTCTCAGCGCGGGGCTTCCCCGCCGATGGCTGCGCTCACGGCCTCATCTGGAGGTCCTCATCCTGGCCATGTGGGGCTTCCTGCTGGGGCTGATCTTCGGGGCCATCATGAACCTGTGGTTCTGGCCGTTCCTCTTCCAGCCGGGCGAATCGGCGATCTATTGGCAGCCGGGCATGACGCTGGCCGAGACGGCGCGACGCTACGCCCTCTTTTATCTGGTCACCTCTCTGGGATGGGACCTGTGGCGAGCCATAGGCAACGCGGTCCTCATCCTGGTGTTCGGACGTCCCATCCTGCGGCTCCTGCGACGTTTCCAGCGCCGCTTCCACTTCGACGTCGTCCCCACCATCGTCGGAGATCAGCCGGGCGCGAGCCCGCCCGCAGCCGATCACTCCCTCCAGGCCCGCAGCCTATCCTACGGGCCACCCGACCATGGAAGGCCACATCTCCCGTATCCGCTCCAGATCGCCATCCGCCGCTCCCAGGGCCACCATGAGCGCGATGCGGGCCTTCGGCGCGTTTAGCTCCCCGGCAAAGAGGCACCCCCGTCGCCTGAGATCGCTGTAACACCCGGGGAAGCCGTACGGATCCCCCACGCGACCCTGCGGCACGCGCGTCGCGATGACGATCGGCACACCCAGCTGCACGGCGTTCGTGATGGGCTCCAGCCAGGAGACGGGCACGCGGCCGCCCCCCATGGCCGCCAGCACGATCCCCTTCACGCCCCGTCCGACCAGATACTCGAACAGCTCCGGGGAGACGCCCGCCGCCAACATCAGCAGGGCCACATCGGGCTCCAGCCGCGGGCAGGACACCGGCCTCGGGGTGACCCGCTGGGCGATGTGAATCCCCACCGCGTCGACCACGCCCAGAGGGCCAAACTGCCCCGATCGGAAGGTGGACAGCGCCTGCGTGTGCGTCTTGGTCACATGACGGGCAGCGTGGATCGTGTCATCCAACACGACCAGGGTGCCCAGGCCGCGCGCCTCCGCCGAAGCGGCCACGCGAACGGCCGCGGCCAAATTCGCAGGGCCGTCGTAGGACAACTGCGAGGCGTGGCGCATGGCGCCGGTGAACACCACCGGCTTGGGGCTGTCCAGCGTCAGATCACAAAGCGTGGCGGTCTCCTCCAGTGTGTCCGTGCCATGCGTCACCACCACGCCGTCCACATCGGGACGGGCCAGCAGCCCGGCTACAACCTCCCGGGCAGCCCACATGGTCTCTGGGGTCATGTGTGGGCCCGGGAGATTGCAGACGGCCGTGCTCTCCAACGTCACCGGCAGATCGGGCAGAAAGCGGATCAGATCCTCCGCCTCTAACGCGGGGACGCCGCCGCCCGCCTGGGGATCATAGCGCATGGCGATGGTGCCACCGGTGGTGACGATCGCCACATGAGGGGATCTTGTTCCTGTCATCGTATGCTCCTGGTCACGGTATGAAATGATCACAGTGGGGGAGCCTGGGTAGCTCGCACGTAATCGTAGGCGACAGTTTTTCCCACGTCGACACGATCACGCGTGGGGCTACCGGAGCTTTCTGCGTTCATCGAAAGGTCTGTTATAATCTGGCCACCATGGCTCAAGAGATGGATCGACTCAAGCGCGGCGCGCAGCAGATGGGCATTCCCCTCACGGAGGCCCAACTGGAGCGTTTTCAGCGCTATCGCGCGTTGCTTCTGGAATGGAACCAGCGATTCAACCTGACGGCCATCGACAGCCCGGAGCAGGTGGAGGTACGCCACTTCCTGGACTCGTTGAGCTGTCTGAGCGCGCTGGCCGAGTTGGCCGAGCGCGAGGGCGCGGTGCGGCCGGGGATGCCGGCGCGCGCCATCGACGTAGGCACCGGGGCCGGGCTGCCGGGGCTGGCCCTGAAGATCGTCTGGCCGGCCCTGGAACTGACACTGCTGGAGGCCACGGCCAAGAAGGTGCGGTTTCTGGAGCACGTCATCGCCGAGTTGAACTTGCAGAATGTAACCGCTATCCACGGCCGGGCGGAGGAACTGGCTCATGCGCCGGAGCACCGGGAGCGTTATGACCTGGCACTGGCCCGGGCGGTGGCCCCGCTGGGACCGCTCCTGGAGCTGACCCTCCCGTTTCTACGCCACCGGGGATGGCTCCTGGCCCAGAAGGGTCCGGCCGTCGCCAAGGAGGTCATGGCAGCGGAACGGGCCCTGGCGGTGCTGGGAGGGCATCTGCACCGCGTGATCCCGGTGGAGGTCCCCTATCTGGCGGAGGACCGCTTCATCGTCGCGGTGTGGAAGGAACGCGCCACGCCGGATCGCTTCCCCCGTCGGCCGGGCGTGCCCGTGCGCAAGCCGCTATGATCCCCGAGCATACATCTCCGCCATCTCCGCGGAGAGCTCCTCGATCTTCCCATCCGAGACGCGCAACAGGCGAGCCTGCGCCCGAAATGCGGGGGAGAAGTCCCCCCAATCCGTCGTGGTGACCACGGCCTGGGACACCCCCTCCAGGGCGCCCAGGAGCATCCGACGGCGGGTAGCGTCCAGCTCGGACATGACGTCATCCAACAACAGCACGGGTGGCTCCCCCGTCTCCCGGGTCATCACCTGCACCTCCGCCAGCTTCAACGCCAGAGCGGCGGTGCGCTGCTGCCCACGGGACCCGTACACGCGCAGATCGTGCCCGCCCACCGTGAAGCGCATATCGTCCCGATGCGGTCCCGTCAGCGTCATGCCCGCGGCCACGTCGCGCTCCCGGCTGGCCTCCAGATGGGCCGCGAAGCGCTCCCGGAGCTCGTCCACATCCGACAAGAGGGCCGCCGGATCGCGTTCGATCTCCAGATTCAGGGGAGACTGTCCACCCGCCGGGGATGGGAGGGTGGGATCGAAGCTGGGGAGATAGCGCAACTGCAGCCGCTCCCTCCCCTCCGTCAGCCCCTTATGGCGCTCCCGAGCCTCCACGTCCAGGTGCAAGACGAGTCGCTGGCGCTTCGCCATCAGGTGTGCGCCGAGCTCCGCCAGCTGCTCGTCCCAGAACTGCAGCTGCCCCGGGGGGCCGCCCTGCTCGCGCAGCGTGCGCAGCAACGCGTTGCGATGGGTCAACACCTGGTTGTATCGCGCCAGCGCGCGGCAATACGCCCGATCCATCTGGCAGAGGGCAACGTCCAGGTAGCGCCTGCGGTGGCCGGGGGGACCCGCCACCAGCTCGATGTCCTGTGGGACGAACAGCACGACGCGCAGATGCCCTACCAGGTCCAGAGCACGCCGGGCGACGCCGTTGATACGCACCTGTTTGCGGAAATTCGTCTGGCGCCCCGGGCCGTTCACCGGCACCAGGGTGATCTCCAGCTTCTCCTTCTCGTGATCGTGGGTGATCTCCGCGGCCACCCGGGCGTGCGGGAGCAGATCCTCCAGGGCAAGCCAGTTCACCAGCTCCCGCTCCGCCCCCGCCTGAGGCGCCCTCCCCGTCGCCAGGTAGTGAATCGCCTCCAGGAGGTTGGTCTTCCCCTGAGCGTTGGCCCCCTGGAGCAGGGTGATCCGGGAGGGGAAATCCAGCTCCAGCCGGACGTAATTCCGGTAATTCACCAAAGACAGATGGTGCAGTCGCACGGCCTTTTTCCAAGTGGAAGGTTGGATGACCACCCGCCAGCGCCACGCGGGAACAGGGGATACGACTCCGGCGGGTTGAGAAAGGCCCTCCGTCTCCCGGAGGGCCGAAGCGAAACCCGTGTGTGCGAGCCTCGCGAGGGATCAGCCGCTGATGTGCATGGGCATGATGACGTGCGTGAACTCCTCCGGTCCCACGCCCACCGGGCGGATCACACCCGGAGCGCTGGACCGCGTGGTCTCCAGTGCCACCTGGGAGGTATCGATGACGCTGAGCACATCGATCAGATAGCGGGCGTTGAAGGCGATCTCGATGGGCTCCCCCTCCACCAACGCCTCGACCTCGCTCACGTT